>JBCNPS010000558.1:0-4876 GCA_039593235.1 Chitinophaga sp.
TTGTAAGGTACATTAATAATAATGATAAAGATGGTGATAGCGCAGATGGCGTTGAAAATGCGATTTTCCAGGGAGAACTGCCGGGCATCTCCAATCAGGAAGTGAGAGAATTGTTTCAGCCGTCGGGATATTGTGATGGTTCCGTTTGTTGACATGGTACTAATTTAAGCAAAAACAACTGCTATTCGCAGCGAAATGCCGGGCTCAGGATAATGCATATGGGCTGTAATGTCATAATTTTTTTCGGTTTTCTATACTATCCGGCTAATTTTTAAAAAAGAAAGAAGTATTACGTATATCCCCGCATGTTTACGATCTGTTTTCCCTGTATTTTGCTAAATGCATTTTACAAAAGCGGGAAAGCTAAAATAATTATCATTAATTTCCGGCCGCGGGAAAGGTTATGAGGTATTCACCCACTTCTAATATGCGCAAAAATGATGAGTGATGGAGATTTGTTACAGCTTATAAAGAAAGATGATACAGCTGCATTTGAATCTATCTATGATAAATACTGGCAGGCCCTTTATTTAAAGGCTTGTCAGCGTGTGGACAAAGATGAGGCGAAAGACATGGTGCAGGAGGTTATGATTTCCCTGTGGAAAAGAAGGAACGATATCCGGGTAGGACAGGAGGGAGACCTGGGGCGGTATCTTTTCACCGCTATCAGGTACCGGGTGATCAGCCATTATGCCTTCAGCGCCGCCGAAATTAAGAAAGCAGATTTCTTCGATACCTTTAACGACTATATTACCACAGATACACTGGAAGCCAAAGAGCTGAAAGCCAGTATTGAAGCCGGGATCGGCAGGCTGCCCGCCAGGATGCAACAGATCTTCCGCCTGAGCCGGGAAGATGATTATACCATTGCGGATATCGCGAAAGCGCTCAATATTTCAGAGCAAACCGTGAAAAACCAGTTGACAGATGCCTTAAAACGCCTCCGTACTTCATTGAAAGCCTCGTCTACCAGCGACTGGACCCTGGTATTGATATACCTCTTTTCCCAATTGCATCAGCAGCAGTAGCAGTAGCAGTGTACGGGCAGGGTATAAACCTGTTGCTCACCCCGCCTGCGGCGCTGTTCTTTCCCTTTGTTACCGGGGTGTTATGCCTTTATTGCCCGGTATTTATTAAGGGAGATGGGATATTATTTATTGCAGCAATGCCCCGGGTCATTTACCGGGCGCGGGCATGGTTCATATCTTCCATGCCGGGATGGTAGTTGCGGGTGATGTCTCTTTCGCGGGGGAGTATAATATTAATCATTTTAGAAAGGAGCTTGTTATTCATGTCCCCTGTGCCCGGGAAGGATAGTACTATTCACTTTAGAAGACTGGCTTGTTATTCATATGCCCATGCCAGGGATAGCAGCATTATCCATATTTGGGGAGCGTTCCGGTTTCCCCTGCCGGGGAACCGGAACCATTACATGGAACAGGTTATTATGGATGCCCTCTACCCGGTAGCGGAATTTCACCTGTTCCCCAGGGGAAAAAAATTTTTTCACCCGGACTAGTACCGAACATTATTTTTTGAGATAACTAATAAAATCGCGCGTTGTGGAAGTCAGTAAAATCAGGCAACTTTTTAAGAAGTATCTGCTGGGGCATAGTTCCGGGCAGGAAAACCAATTGATAGAACAATGGTACCGGTCGTTCGATGCGGAAGCTTTACCCGAAATGGATGAAGCAGAACAGGAGCATATAAAACGCGAAATATGGGGGAATATCCAGCCGCAAATTGAAGTCGCTAAAACGTTTTATCTTACCCGCGGCTGGAAAAGGGCTGCAGCCGCAATACTGCTGCTGGCAGGAGCAGGGGCCGGCTGGTACCTGCTGGGCCACCGCACAGCTGCTTCCTGGACCACCTACGCCACCCGTACCGGTGAAAGAAAAACCATCCGCCTCAAGGATGGTTCGGTAGTAATGCTTAACGCCGGTTCCACTATCCGTATACCCGATAACCTCTCCAAAGAAAGAAAACTCGACCTGGTAGACGGGGAAGCCTTTTTCGATGTAGCCTCCAACCCCGACGTACCGTTTATAGTGGAAAGCGGCCCGCTTCAAACCACTGTACTTGGTACATCCTTCAACATCGCCGCCTATAAGGAGGTGCATACGCTCAGCATAGGAGTAGTATCAGGTAAAGTAAGCGTGGCAGGGCAAACAACGCCGGCGCAGATCCTGGAACACAACCAGGAGCTGGTATATAATAAAGACAATGGCCATGTAAAAATATCCCCGGCAGATGAACTGCTTACCGGGTGGAAGGACGGTAAGCTCATTTTTAACGACGTCACCTTCCACGATATGGTAGTACTGATGGAAAAGAACTTCGGCATCACTATCACCACCACACAGGAACATGTAAGAAACACCAGGTATACCACGGAATTGCCCACAGATATGGAACCCGCAAAAGCAGCGCAGGTGCTGGCGGCCATCCATCATCTGAAAGTACGCACGATCAATCAGCACACTGTTATTTACGAATAATAAACAATGTATCACCAAAGCTAATCGCTAAAAAAAACACTACGTACTAATGCCACGTAAATGGAACCTTTTGTTAATGCTAACAATTAATGCCTAACCACGTATGAAGAAAATTGTAAAAAATTTCAGAAAACGAATGCTTGCAGTCGTTTTGAGCCTCACGTGTGTCCCTGCCATACTGCCGGTATACGCCGGTCAGGGGCAAATCCTGCAGGAAACCAGCGTTACCATCGCCCTGAAAAGCGGCAGCCTGGAATCCGCTATCAGGGACCTGCACCGCCACACCAAAATTAACTTTGCCTACGACAGGCAGCTGCTCAGCGGCTACAAAGTAGAAGGCTACTCTTTTTCCAACGAGCGGCTCGACTACGTACTGGAAAAATTACTGCAACATAAATCCCTTGGCTATGCAGAGGTAAATAATATTGTAGTGATCAGTAAGCTCGCTTCCCCGAAAGCAGCCATCGCCCGCCAGGAAGTAGTAGTGTCCGGCGTGATCAAAGATGAAAACGGCAAACCACTTCCCGGCGTAAGCGTGGCGGTAAGAGGTGTGAGCACCATGACCACCACCGACGCCAACGGCCGGTACAAGATCATTGTGAACTCCGCTACCGATGTACTGGCCTTCAGCTTCATTGGTTATGAAACCGCTGAAGTGGTGGCCGGCAGTCAGACGACCATCAACGTACAATTGAAAGTAGCCAGCAAATCGCTTGGTGAAGTAGCGGTAGTGGGCTTTGGCACCCAGCGTAAAGTAAGCCTGGTAGGCGCCCAGTCAACCATCCGCCCGGCAGAGTTCAAACAGCCGGCATCGGATATTTCCTCCATGCTGGCCGGCCGTATCGCAGGGGTAATTGGTGTACAGCGCACCGGCGAACCGGGTAAAGGCAGCGCCGATATCTGGATTCGCGGTATCTCCACCTTCGGCGGCGGTAACAAATCAACCCCGCTCATTCTCGTAGATGGCGTGGAGAGATCTATCAACAACATCTCCCCGGAAGATATCGAATCGTTCACCATCCTGAAAGATGCTGCCGGTACCGCGGTTTACGGGGTGCGCGGCGCCAACGGTGTTATTCTCCTGAAAACAAAAACAGGGAAAGTAGGTAAGCCACAAATTTATTTCGACTACAACGAAGGCGTTAACTCTTTCACCAAAAGGCCGGAAATGCTGGATGGCATTACCTATATGAACCTCGCCAACGAAGCTTCCACCACCCGTAACCATAACCCGGTATTTTCCGAAGAAACCATTGAGAAAACAAAGAACAATGCAGACCCGCTCCTGTATCCCAATGTAAACTGGATGGACGCCGTGTTCAATAAATACGGACATACCCGCAGCGCCAACCTGAACGCCAGCGGCGGCGTGGAAAATGCCCAATACTATGTATCCCTCGGCTATTACAACGAAAGTGGCTTCCTGAAAACAGACGACCTGGAGAAGTACAATTCTTCCTTAAAATACAATCGCTATAATTTTACGTCCAACTTAAACCTGAAAGTAACTAAGTCCACCAAACTTGATGTGGGTTTACAAGGCTATTTCTCCAATGGTAACTACCCCGGCATCGGTACCCACGATATTTTCCAGAGCGCTATGGATGCCTCCCCGGTGGTATACCCGGTGATGTATCCGGGTGGCTTTGTGCCCGGACGCTCTGCCAACGGCGGTTTCAGGAACCCTTATGCAGATCTTACCCGCAGGGGATACCGCAATGAATTTAGAAACCAGCTCTACTCCAATATCCGCGCAACACAGGACCTGAAATCCATTACGGAAGGATTGTCTGCTACCGCGATGTTTGCTTTCGATGCTTTTAACCAGAACTATATCACCCGTTCAAAACGCGAGGATACATGGTTCCCGGATATGAACAATCCATACAAACCCGATGGTACCCTCAACCTGCTGAAAACATTTACAGGTAACCAATACCTCGGCTTCGATAAAAACGATGGGGACCGCCAGACTACCCGGCAGTTTTATACCGAAGCAGCCATCAACTACGATAGGGCCTTCGGGAAACACCGCGTAACCGGTTTGGGCCTGTTCTATACCAGCGATAAAACCAATACCCTGGCGGGCGACTTTATCAACTCCATCCCCGAAAGATACCTCGGGCTGGCAGGTAAAGCAGCCTACTCATACGACGACCGCTATTTCATGGAATTTAATTTCGGGTATAACGGCTCTGAATTGTTTGCACCTGAAAACCGCTACGGTTTTTTCCCCGCTATCGGCCTTGCCTGGGTGCCTTCCAACGAACGTTTTTTTGAGCCATTCAAAAATGCCATCTCTTTCCTGAAATTCCGCTATTCCAACGGTAATACAGGTCTTGGTAGCGCTGAAGAACGCTTCCTGTACATTACCAAGC
>JBCNPS010000559.1:0-4874 GCA_039593235.1 Chitinophaga sp.
TGAGGGGCCCTCAACAACCGTTTCTTCCTCCAGCTCAAATCCAAGCTGAAGAAAGAACGACTTCATAGCTTCAAGGTCGTCAACAACGATAAGCACGTTGTCCATTCGCAGTAATTTACTTTTTGCCATGGCTATACGCGGATTTTGTCTGACTCAGGATTTTGATGATTACGCTGATTACCCTGATTTATTATATGAAAAAGGGATAGGAGTGTTTACTTGAAAAGTATATCCAAATGCTTATAAAATTAAGTAAAATTCCCAAAAAATAATCAGGGTAATCAGCGTAATCATCAAAATCCTGAGTCAGACAACATCCGTGTCAGACAACATCCGCATCGCCGAAAGGCGATCATCCCCCTTCGCTAATCATCATAAAAATCAAAAAAACAAAACTCAGGAAAATCATCAAAATCAGCGTAATCCTGAGTCAGACAAAATCCCCTTCGGCGCCGAAGGCGCCAGCCATCCTAATTAAGCACCAACTCCACCACAGGGATCTCCACATTCGGCTGCTTCTCCGGCAGGCTCAGCACCACATTATCCCCATCAGTAGTAAACTTCACTTCCGAGTTGTCATGCAGCAGCTGGGCATATTTAACACGGCCTTTATACCCCGGCAATTGTAGCTTATTATTATACTCCAGCAGATGCACATACAATCTGCCAGTGTTAGGATTATAAGTCAGCATCGTGTTTTTTGGGGTAGTGAAATTATCCGGTGCATAGGTGCATCCGTAAATGGATTCGCTGTTCCCTTTCATCCATTCGCCTATATTGCCGAGGGCATTCTGCGCGCGGTAATCGAATACGCCGCGGGCGGTAGGGCCTACATTCAGGATGAGGTTACCGCCGCCGCTAACGGAGCCTATCAGCAGTTCCAGCAGCTGGTGTGTGCTTTTCCAGGAGTTTTCATCGCGGTAGTAGCCCCAGGAGCCGGAAAAGGTTTGGCAGGTTTCCCATGTTTTGCCACGGTATTGTGCCAGCTCTTCCACTTTCACCTGTTCGGGGGTGAGGAAGTCGGCGCCATCTTCGTATTCTTCCAGGTTGAGGCGGTTGTCTACAATGATGCCGGGTTGCAGTTTGCGGATCATTTTCAGCAGGTTCACCGCATCCCAGTCGTCTTTGCCTTTACCGTTTTTGCCGGGATAGGAGAAGTCGAGCCAGAGGATATCTATTTTGCCGTATTGAGTAAGCAGTTCCGTGATCTGGTTGCGGAGGTACTGGCGGTACTTGTTCATGTCCTTGCCTTTATTGAGGCGGGCATAGGTGCTGTCGGCGCCGTTGTCCACGCGTTGGGGGTGTACCCCGTCGATAGTGAAATCCGGGTGGTGCCAGTCGATCAATGAGTAGTAGAAGCCAACCTTGATGCCTTCCGCACGGAAAGCGTTCACGAATTGCCGTACCAGGTCGCGGTGTGCCGGCGTGTTGGTGGCTTTGTAGTCGGTGTACTTACTGTCGAACAGGCAAAACCCTTCATGGTGTTTGGTGGTAAGTACCGCGTACTTCATACCGGCCGCCTTTGCCTGTTTGGCCCACGATACAGGGTCAAACTGGTTGGGGTTAAACAGGTCGAAGTAGTTCTGGTATTGTTCGTTGGTAAGGCGTTCGTTGTGCTTCACCCATTCATGGCGGGCGGGCAGTGCATACAGGCCCCAGTGGATGAACATACCGAAGCGGTCATGTGTCCACCAGGCCATGCGTTTTTCTTTCTGGGCAGGTGTTTCGTTGCCTATCTTTTTTTTCTCCTGCGCCTGCAGTGTAACGATGGGACTGCATAGAAGCAGGATGATCCCTAATTTCCTGAGTTGTTTGTTCATAATGGTAGTGACTATTTATCTCTGATCAGTAATACTTTGTTGACACGGATGGTTTGTTGTGCAGGATTGGACAGCGTGCCTGTGAAACCAACGGTAACAGTGGTTTGCGCCGTGAGTATGAATGCCACGGAGGCGTATTTATTATTGTTGTTCACCAACCTGGCGGAGCCGAGTGCCGTGCTTACCTGGTCTGCATCCGGCAGGGCATTGCCTGTTGCTACCAGCAGCCAGGTGTTTTCAAGGGTGTTGTCGATGTTAGAAATGTCTGCTTCAAAGCGGTATTCACCTGCCGGCAGGGTAAAGGTCTGGTAGATCTTCCCGTTGGTGATAGGACCGTTGTCCCAGATCCAGAGGGTAAGGCGACCGGTACCGCCGATGTTATCATAGGTGCCGTTCCTTTCTGCTTCGGCGTTGTATTGCCAGTCTTTTACCTGCCCGAAGCGGCCGCCAAACGGTTTGTTATCATCCAGTGCAAACGGGGAGCCGGGATTACGTATATACGTTTGCGTGATATCTTCCTTTACTGCCTTTGTTTCAAAGGGCGTATAAAAAGTATCTACGGCTTGTTTATCGGGTTGGTATAAAGTGCGGTAGCGGAAGCTGCTCATGGAAAGATAATTGGCGAGTACGGTTACCTGTGCTTCCGGTTCGGCGGCAACAATGGTATCGTGGGCAACGTTGTCGCTGGTGGTGTATTGCAGCTGCATCCCAATGATGCCGCCGGTGGTATCAATGTTGACCCAGCTTATTTCCGCCTGGCCGTCTTTCATTTCGGCGTTGCTGAAAGCCCTTGTAAGCAGGGCGTCTTCATACAAACTACCGTATACAAAGCCGGTGGCTTCAGAGCGAACGGAAGTATTGCCGTCGCGATCAAAGTTGTATACTTCGAAAGTATAGGCCCGTTCTTCCAGGTCAGGGATCACGTAGCGGATGGTGTCTACACCGCTGCTGCGTTTAATATCCAGCATGGCGGAGTCTTTGCGGTTGTTCCAGTAAATTTTGGCGCGACTGATCTTCGGATCGGAGATCAGTAACCAGGAGAGTTGCACGCGGTTGCGGCCGGCATGTACCACCAGGGAATCGGCTTTACCGGTGTACAGTATTTCGCCGTTGCCCAGGTATTTTTTATAGTCGTTTTGTTTGCTGCAGGCGCTGATGAGCAGTACGCCGGCAAGTATCATATAATAAAGTGTGCGCATAGAATTTTTTTTAGGTAGATGATCATCATTTGTCGTTACCCCAGAACTTCATTTCCTGGATGTTGGCAGCGTATCCGCCGTCGGTCCAGGTGCGGAGTATTTTTATACGGATATACCTTACGCGTGGTGCATCCAGTGGCACAGTCATTTGTTCACCGGCAATACTGGCGTCTATATCGTCCTGTGTTTTTTGTCCCACGGGCAGGCCGGAGGGCTTTATCACGGTATGTTCCACCAGTCGGGTCCAGCTTTCCCAGCTGCCGTCGGAAGCGGGATTGGTGGAGCCCCATATTTCAAATTTGCGCACGTTGTTCTGGAGATAGATCCATTCATTGGGGCGTTGCCACAACGTAATGCGGCTCAGTTGCGCCGTAACGCCAAGGTCGAAGGTAATGGACATGGGCATGCCATCCAGCTTATCTGCCGAGTGCCAGAGCGTTCCGTTCCACAGATTGGGAATAGGCAGCCCCCAGCCATAATCCACATCTCCCGGTAATTTCACTTCTTTAAAATTCGCTTTATCCAGCAGCTTTTCAAAGATGGGCACCAGTTCCTGCATAATGGTATCCGATTGGTTGCCCCAGCGGTCGCGCACATAAAAACCAAACTTCCTTTTTTCCGCGGCAAAGCCCCTGATGGAGTAGTTACCGCTTTGCAGTTTAGTATAATGCACATCGGAAGAACCGAATACACCGGCGGAGTCGTTGGTGAGCGTAACAATGGCGATATCTGCTTTGGTATCGTTTTTAAAACTGATATTGATACCGCCGAAATCCGCTTTTATTTCCAGCGATTTCCGCACGTTCAGCATGGGGGGCGACAATGGTTTAATATGCGTGGTAACCGGGTCGGAGGCCGTTTCATTGCGGCTCACCACGTACAATGCAATTTCATGGGTGGCGGTATCGCCGAAGCCGTCTACCACCAGGAAGTTATTATAGTAAGATGATCTTATTTCGCGTTGCTCTCCCTGCCGTATATTATACACGGCCTTCACATAAAGGATATCCTTATTATCCGGCAGGCTGTAGGTGATTTTAGCAGCGCCGGGCATATTGGTTACATTCAGATTGGTAACCATACCCGGTTTTTCGCCGGAAGTATTTACCGGCTGATGGGTTTCTTTTTTACAGGCAGCCACCATCAACAGGCAGGCCAGCGGCAGTATATATTTATGAGCGTTCATATTGTATACGGTTTAAGTAAATTGAAAAGATCACCATCCAAAGCCCTGTACCAGTTTGGGATTGTTCAGCAGGTCCCAGCTTTCAATGGGCCAGAGGTAGTTGCGGGTCTGGAACGTTTGCCGGTACAGCGTTCTCACGCGGTAGTAGAACACGGGGTCCGACTGGTCCACATCCCAACCGGTAACAGGTTTATTCAGTTCTTCCATGCATCTTTTCCAGCGGCGCAGGTCCCAGAAGCGGGCGCCTTCCATGGCCAGTTCTATCAGCCTTTCCTGCTGAATGATCTGCCGGAAACCTTCTTTGGTCTGGAACTTGACCGGTTGCTTAGAATAGGCCGTCCAGGCCGCTTGTACGCCTTTCAGCCCGGCGCGGTCCCGCACTTTATCGATATAGGTAAAGGCTTCCGGCTGCGGACCGGCATCTTCATTCAATGCTTCTGCATATAACAGGTACAGATCCGCGAGCCGCATTTCCGGCCAGGGATGGTTTTCTATAAACAGGCCCTGTCCTTCGAGGATCTCATTTTTCCAGTTCACCAGTTTCTTGGCAAAGTAGCCGGTGGTGTTATTATCATAAATGTTTTTGCGTGTTTGCCATTGACCTGCTTTGGATTCTATGTGAAAGGTTTTCTTCTGCATCATCCACATGGCGCCGTCGAAGGCCAGGTC
>JBCNPS010000056.1:0-19695 GCA_039593235.1 Chitinophaga sp.
TGACTCCGGATTAAACTGATTGCGCTGATTACACTGATTTGACTACTTTGGATTTAAATGATTCTGGGAGATTTATGCGGATACTTTCGCCTGAATCTCCCAAAATCATTATAAAATCATTACAAAATCAAATCAGTGTAATCAGCGCAATCAGTTTAATCCGGAGTCAGACAAATTCCGCAAAAAAAATCAGCGAAGAACGTTGCGGGTGTACCACAACATGCTTCGCTGATCTTTAAAAATCTTTACAAAATCAACTAAACGCCCAGGGGAATCAGCATAATCCCTTAATCCTGGGTCAGACAACATTCGCTTTACCCGAGGTAGTTGCGCAGCAACTTGCTCCTGGAGGTAGTTCTTAATTTGGTAATGGCTTTGTCTTTGATCTGGCGTACGCGTTCGCGGGTCAGGCCAAATTTTTCGCCGATATCTTCGAGTGACATGGGGTGTTCAACGGCGATGCCGAAGTACAGCATGATCACATCTTTCTGACGGTCTGTTAGAGTAGAAAGGGAGCGCTCGATCTCGCGGCGGAGGGAATCGTGGTGATCCAGTTCCTCGTCGGCGCTTACCGCGTTCGGGTTTTCGAGCACATCCAGCAAGGAATTATCTTCCCCATCAATAAAGGGTGCATCCATTGATACGTGACGGGCGGCAACACCGAGGGTTGCTTCCACTTCTTCCGTATTGATTTCCAGGATGGTAGCCAGTTCGTCGGGAGATGGTTCTCTTTCATATTCCTGCTCCAGCTGGGAATACGCTTTGCTGATCTTGTTGCTCAGGCCTACCTTATTCAGCGGGAGGCGAACAATCCTGGATTGTTCTGCCAGCGCCTGCAGGATAGACTGACGGATCCACCAAACGGCGTAGGAAATGAATTTAAAACCGCGCGTTTCATCAAAACGTTGAGCAGCTTTAATTAACCCGAGGTTCCCCTCGTTGATCAGGTCACTGAGCGACAGGCCCTGGTTCTGGTACTGTTTCGCAACGGATACCACAAAGCGGAGGTTTGCTTTGGTAAGCTTCTCCAACGCTCTCTGATCGCCCTGCTTGATCCGGATAGCCAGGTTTACCTCTTCTTCCGGCGTAATTAAATCCACTTTCCCAATCTCCTGCAGATACTTCTCCAGGGATTGTGATTCCCTGTTGGTAATGGATTTAGTGATTTTAAGTTGGCGCATTGACATAGAGTCGGAACAGTTACAGGTTAATAAAAAGTTAAGATTTGATGAATGCCTGACAAAAATAACTTTTTTTAGAAAGCCACCAAAAAAAATCTCTTCTTTTTAAATCATTTCCAAATAAAATCGATTGATCATTAAGGGCTTGCAAATGTCGCGGAAATTCGCCACTATGGGGGCGAAGCAGCCGGCGCTATCACATGCACCATTTTAATATTTATTATAAATGTAATATATATGGATTTATTAAGGCGTATAAAGTTTTTATCTATTCTATAAAAAAAAACCGTAAATTATTTTGACAGAGTAAAATATTTTCTATAATTGCAACTGGATGATATTGATTTACTAATTATTTGAGAGATGTCTAAGAAAGTGCTTTATGAGTTAGAATTTCCGGTAAGGTGCTCACCCGGTATCCTATATGAATTTTTATCGACCCCTGCTGGTTTACAGGAGTGGTTTGCCGATAGGGTTGATTTCAGGGATAATGTTTTCTCCTTTTCATGGAACGGTACGGCTGAAGAAGCAGAAGTACTGGAACAGGAGGAAGATGAGTATATCCGGCTGCACTGGACGCATGCTCCCAAAGACGAATATTTTGAGTTCCGCATACAAATTTCTGAAGTAACGAATGAAACTATCCTGGTAGTAAAAGATTTCGCAGAGAAGAAAGAAGTGAAGGACCAAAGTCAGCTCTGGGAATACCAGGTGAAAGACCTCTTCCACCGCATAGGCAGTTAAGCTTTATTTTCAAGAATATTGAGTAGCGTAGCATAAGCTTCCACTACCTCAGTTATGATTTTTCCCCAATGACCGATCACGAAAGGTTTAGCTATTTTAACAAAATCGTTCCGGCTGATCAGCGTTTTCCACTCATTTAAATCCAGGGTATCTATGAAACGATAGTTTCCATTTTCAAAGTCATGCTCCCAGGGATCTTCCTGTACATACACCTGAAATCCGGCAGCCGCCAGCTTTGTGTAACTGTTTTCCAGCGCAGCATTGTAATGTTGCTTTACATTACCTCCCAGGTGCAGGGTGGCGCTGAAGTAATGCCCCCACCAGAACATGGTGCGGAAAGCAAAAACGCCTGTTTTACTGAAGTAACGCGGATAATCCAGCATTACCCAGGGTAGCCCTTTGTATTGCTCTCCTTTGGATATTTTGCCTCCCTGCAGCAGCCATTCCGGCTTAAAGGGAAAACCACTGTTACGGTCGTACGTAGCCAGGGCTTCCTGCAGCTTTCCCATCAACCCCATCACCTTCTCTATTGCGCTGTTTTTCAGGAGAATAAAATGCGTACTTTCTATAACGGCTGCTTCTTCCGGCGTTAATTCAAAACTTTTCATATAAATTTTAACGGTATTTTCAGGTTCTCCTTAACACTCCTTTGTGAAATCGTGCTAACTTTACCGTTTAGGAGTATCCTGACCAGTAGATACGAAGATCGGGATTCCATTTTTTTAATACCGCATTATCAGTGAAAAAACTCGACAAGCTAATTATAAAAACCTTTCTGGGTCCCTTTGTAGCCACTTTCTTTGTTACCTTATTTGTACTGGTAATGCAGTTCCTCTGGAAATACGTGGACGACCTGGTGGGTAAAGGCCTGGATACGGGTGTGATCATCCAGCTTATCGCCTATACCAGCGCCACGCTGGTAACACTGGCCCTGCCACTGGCGGTATTATTGTCGTCGATCATGACCTTTGGTAACCTGGGAGAGAGTTTTGAGCTGGTAGCATTAAAATCTTCCGGTATTTCCCTCTTACGTTTTATACGTCCGCTGCTGGTAGTATGCTCCATTATTGCTTTCCTGGCCTTCCTGTTTGCCAACTATGTGATCCCTGTGGCCAACCTGCAGGCCAAATCGCTGCTTTATGACATTACCAATTCCAAACCCGCCTTTAATATTAAAGCAGGTGTGTTTTATAAAGATATTCCCGGCTATACCATCAAGGTAGCGCAGAAGGACAAAGATAACCAGACCATTCACCAGGTGATGATCTTCGATCACCAGAGTGGCGGGGGCGACCGGATCATCCTGGCTGAAAAGGGACAAATGGTGCTTACCGCCAATAAACGCTTCCTGTATTTTATCCTGGACAACGGGTGGAGATATGAGGAGCGCAACAACCGCGGCTATACGGTTCCCGGCGACATGATAAGGCTCGGTTTTAAAAAATACAGCAAGGCGTTTGACCTCAGTTCATTTGCCTTCAACCGCCTGAATATGGACCTTTTTGCATCCAACCAGCAAATGCTGAATGTAAGGCAGCTGGATGTAGCCATAGATTCCCTGCAAAAAGTGGAGAACCAGTTCAGCAAAACGGTCAATTCGTATGTAACTGTACGTTATCCCTTTTTTAAATGGAAAGATTCCGCCTGGGCAGCCAGCGCGCCGCCGGTGAAAGTGAAGGATTTTGAAGACATTGTACCTGAGAAAAGCCGCCGCAATGTGCTGGACAGGGCCGAGCAGAATGTGCGTGAAACCCAGAGCGCCCTTGAACAGCCTACCCAGGAGTTTGAAGATAAGCATAGCGTTATCCTGATGCACAAAGTGGAATGGCAGCGTAAATTTACCCTTGCAGCCGCCTGTATCGTTATGTTCCTGATAGGCGCCCCGCTGGGATCTATTATCAGAAAAGGAGGATTGGGTACGCCATTGGTGTTTGCCGTGATCTTTTTCGTGATTTTTAACGTATTTTTCATGATCGGTGAAAAGATGGCCAGAAGCGGCGTGATGTTCACCTGGTCGGGGATGTGGCTATCAAATATGGTATTACTCCCTATTGCAGGTTTCCTTATTGTTAAGGCTATGAATGATTCGCAGCTTTTTAATAAAGAATACTATTTTCGCGTTATTCAACAAATAAAAAAGTTCTTACATAGATTTAGAAAGAAAGAAGTGCTTAAAGAGATTTAAGACTTAGCAACCTACAATTTAAAACCTACAAAATTGAAAACGCTGTTTACACTGTTCAGAGAGAACTCCTGGTTCTTCCTGCCCTTCCTGCTATGGCTAATAGTAGGCGGAGTAATGCTAACAACCTACAGTCAGCGGGATCTGTTTCTCAGTATTAACGGGGAACATTCCGACTGGGGTGATGTAATTGTTACCGGGCTAACCTACCTCGGTGATGGTATTATGTTTGGGATAGTGCTGTTCCTGATGCTGATTACCCAGCGGTTCAGGCTATTCTTTATCGGGTTGGCTGTGCTGCTGCTGGTAACTATTATAGTACAGGTGGCCAAACATTATTATAATGCACCGCGGCCTATCTCCTATTTTGGCGATGAAACGGCCACGCTGGTGCATACGGTAAAGTGGGTAAATGTGCACAGCAGCTGCAGTTTTCCTTCCGGTCACTCTGCAGCGGCCTTTGGTATGTTCAGCTTCCTGGCTGTTATAGGGCGCAATAAAAAGCTGGGATTACTGTTATTAGTAATGGCGCTTTGCGCCGGCTACTCCCGCATTTACCTGGCGCAGCATTTTTTTGCGGATGTATATGTGGGTAGTATTGTAGGTACCCTGAGTACTGTTATTGTATATGGACTTTTTAAATTCCGGGATACCACGTCGTCTCCGGAAGTATGTGCAGAGGCGCTGTTACAGGCCAATGCCACAACATAGCAAGGTATAGGACGAACGGCCGGTAAGTGGCCGTTCGTCATCCAATTTTTTAAATACTTTCAATGAAATACCTATTGATTGCCCTGGTGGCCGCTTTACTATTTATACCTTTTTTAGAGGCTGTACATTTATTTGACTGGGATGAGATCAACTTTGCAGAAGCAGCCCGGGAAATGATAGTAAGCCACAACTACAGCCAGGTGCAGATCGATTTCCGTCCTTTCTGGGAAAAGCCACCCTTATTTATATGGATGCAGGCAGCCAGCATGCACCTTTTCGGGATCAATGATTTTGCCGCCCGTTTTCCCAATGCCATCATCGGTATTGCCACATTGATCAGTTTATTTGCTATCGGCAAAAAAACAGTGGATGAAAGATTTGGTTTCTGGTGGGCCCTGGTATATGCCGGTTCCTGGTTACCGCATTTCTATTTTAAATCCGGTATTATTGATCCCACTTTCAATTTTTTTATTTTCCTGGCTATCTACTTTGCCTACCGTATCGGGTATAACAGTAAACCCCTCCGCATGGCCATCCTCAGCGGCTTATTCCTGGGGCTGGCGGTGTTAACCAAAGGACCGGTAGCTATACTGGTAGCTTTGCTGTGCCTGCTGGTGTACTGGATCTGGAACAAAGGAAAGATCAGTATCCGTTTTTCCCATATAGGATTAATTGCCCTGTTTGCCTGCATTACCACCCTGCTGTGGTTCGGGTATGAAATTATTGCTCATGGCTGGTGGTTTGTAAATGAGTTTGTGGCTTACCAGATACGCCTGCTCACCACGGAGGATGCCGGCCATGGCGGTCCGTTCTTTTATCACTGGATTGTGCTACTGATAGGCTGCTTCCCGGCAAGCACCTTTCTTTTTACTTACCTGCAGAGCAGGAAAAAAACAATTTACTCCACTCCTGCCGCCATCGAGTTAAAAGATTTCAAGGTGTGGATGTGGGTATTATTCTGGGTGGTGCTGATCCTTTTCTCCATTGTAAAAACCAAGATCGTACATTATTCCTCGCTCTGTTATTTCCCCTTGTCGTTCCTCGCGGCCTGGCAGGTATACCTGCTTTCCGAAGGCAAGCAACGGTTACGCGGCTGGAATACCGCACTGATACTTTTCATTGGGATAGTACTGGGAATTGCGATTGCCGCATTGCCACTGGTAGGCGTTTACAAAAATATGCTGATCCCTTACATCGGCGATAAATTTGCCGTAGCCAACCTACAGGCCGATGTGCCCTGGTCTGTATTGGAAGCGGGATATGGGATAGGCTATATTATACTGGTGATAGTGAGCAGCGTGCTGCTGATGCGCAAACAGATCAGTAAAGGGTTGTTGTGTTTGTTTATCAGCACCATATTGGTGATACAGGTAACGGTGGTACACTTTGTACCCAAGGTAGAGGCCTACTCACAGCGGGCTGCGATCGATTACTTTATTTCCCTGCAGGGGAAAGACGTATATGTGAAAGCGTTAGCATATCATAGTTATGCACAGCATTACTATTCAAGAGAACAACCACATGCCAATAAGAACTATTATAATGAAGACTGGCTGCTGAACGGGCAAATAGACAAACCGGCCTATTTCATTTGCCGTATCACAGATAGTGAGCCGTACCGGCATCACCCCAACCTGGAGGTGATCGGCGAAAAGAACGGGTTTGTGTTCCTGAAGCGGAAGTGATCGCCTTCGGCGATGCGAAATTTGTCTTGGAACACTGATTACGCTGATTATACTGATTAGTTTGATTTTATTTTTCTGTTTTATAAAAATTTAGGGGAGATATAAGCGGATAAAGCTTGTATCTCCCCTAACTATTATTCTAAAAAAATATAAAATTAAAATCAGCGAAATCATCTAAATCCTGAGTCAGACAAAATCCGCTATACTGCTGCCTTATAGCGTTTCTCCACTTCGTCCCAGTTTACAGCGTTCCAGAAGGCGTCGATATATTCCGGGCGTTTGTTCTGGTGCTTCAGGTAGTAGGCGTGTTCCCAAACGTCGAGCGCCAGGATGGGAGTGCCTTTATCTTTTACGATATTATGCATCAGCGGGTTATCCTGGTTGGGAGTATTAACGATAGCCAGTTTCTTATCCGGGGTAACGATGAGCCATGCCCAGCCGGATCCGAAAACAGTTTTAGCGGCGTCATTGAACTTGGTCTGGAATGTTTCCCAGCTGCCAAAAGCACTGGTGATAGCCGCTTTCAGCTTATCGGAAGGCGTTTTTTTGGTGGGCGACAATAAGGTCCAGAAGAGGGAGTGATTATAATGCCCGCCGCCATTGTTGCGCACCGCCTTGTCTTTATCCGTTACCTTATTCAGGATTTGTTCCAGCGACAGGGTGGCAAAAGCGGTTCCCGCGAGATTATCGTTCAGGTTTTTCACGTAGGCAGCATGGTGCTTGTCGTGGTGAATTTCCATAGTAAGCTTATCTATATGAGGCTCGAGGGCGTCATATGCGTAAGGCAACGCAGGCAGCACAAAGGGGGCTTTAGGATCGGCAAAGGCCGGCTGTCCGGATACAGAAGAAGTGGCCAGACTGCTCAATGGCCCGCTTAAAACGGCGGCGCCGGCAAGACTGGTAAGCTTGAGAAATTCTCTCTTATCCATGTTTTATTATTTAAATATATTATTGAGTAATAAAGATCGAGTCAGGCGGCGAAAGGCCGCAAATATTAAACCAATCTCACTGGTGGAAGGAGATGAAAAGTAATATTAAAACTAAGGTAAAAGTATAAAAACAGGAATTTAATATCAAAATAAAGGAAAACTTTTACTTTGTTTTCATATTAAATTACTATTTTACCTTACATTCATATCTTGATTACAGTGATGAGTTGTAATTAATTGTGTGATGCCAGATATATTTATCCCGGGCCTGGCAGGCAAACGTAGACCTGTTCATTAACCCGCCAATACGCCAACGTAATAACCGATCACATTATAATTAATATTTAAGCTAATACTAAGGAGCAACAGGAATTGCTTTACACAACGATAATGATATAGCGTAATCCAGTGCAAGCAAACCTGGTCCAACCTCGATAAAGCAGGAAACATGATACAAGAGTACCTCAGGAAACAACAGGATGAGAGCAATGACTACAAGCCTGTTTTTTATGATTTGAAAGACGCAAAAGATCGTCAGTCCTTCGAAAGCCTTTTGAAAACCCGACCGCACCTACGCATTAACGACCATATCGATTCCCAGCTGAAGGAACTGATGAAAATCAGGAATCCTACTAAGCGCTTGACTGCAGCGGAATACGAGGAAAAAGTACAGGCCTATCTTAACGGGGTTTCCCCGGAAGAATTTGGGGTATGGGTGTATTATCCGTGGAACGGCCAGGTGGTACATATTGTAAATGAGCCTGAGTTTATTGAATTGCGTACCAGCAGGAACCAGCATAAGATCACAGCCGAAGAAATTGCCGTATTGTCAAAGAAGAAAATTGGCATTGTTGGCTTATCTGTAGGGCAGTCGATTGCGCTGACCCTGGTGATGGAGCGTATTTGTGGTGAGCTGAGACTGGCTGATTTTGACCGGCTGGAACTAACCAATATGAACAGGATCCGTTGCGGGGTGCACAACCTGCAGGTACCCAAGGTGGTAATAGCTGCCCGTGAAATTGCAGAGCTGGATCCTTTCATCAAGGTAAAGATCTATGAAGATGGTATGACAGAGGCCAATATGGACGATTTCTTTACCGCTGATGGGGTACTGGATATTTTCGTGGAAGAGTGTGATGGTGTGGATATTAAAATACTAAGCAGGATAAAGGCAAAATCCCTGAAGATCCCTGTTGTGATGGAAATGAACGACAGGGGGATGATAGATATTGAGCGTTTTGATCTTGAGCCGGACAGGCCATTGATGCACGGCCTGATACCGGAGGTGGATATCGACACCTTAAAAGGGCTGACGGATGCAGAGAAGCTACCGGTTTTCAGTCCCATGCTGGCCCTTGAAAATGCTTCGGCCAGGATGAAATACTCCCTGGGCGAGATTGGCAAAACCATTACCACCTGGCCCCAGCTGGCCTCTTCAGTTGTGCTGGGCGGAGCCCTGGTGGCCGATACATGCCGTCGTATAGCCCTGGATCAGTTAAAGAGTTCAGGCAGGTATTATATTGATTTTGAGCAGTTGATTGTTTAACATACTTATGCCTTGTATAAGCGCTATTCCGCAATGTCATGATTAATGTAAGGGTATTTAGGGCTCCGGATGATCCTGAGGCTTGTATGAGATTTTATACCGGTCACCTCAAGTTGCTGGAAATATATTTCGGCATTGCCCAGGTAACGTCCGGCAACGCCGACTGGATGCAGCACGAGAATACAATAGTGATCATAGTAGAGGACGATACACGTACCAAAACATATGGCGGGGCACGCGTACAGCTTGCCGACGGCGTGTTGCCTCTGCCCATTGAAACGGCGATAGGTAAATACGATCCAAAAATATATTCTTTCGTAAAAAAGGGCAGTGCTGAACTCTGCGGGATGTGGAATTCCAAGGAAGTGGCCGGAATGGGGATCGGCAGCCAGGTGCTGGCAAGAGTAGGCGTTGTGTTGTGCGCACAGTTGCCAATAGACAGCTATCGCGTGTTGTGCGCGCCTATTACCACACGTGTGGGGAAACGTGTGGGCTTTGTTATTGATGAGGAGCTGGGTAACAATGGTACTTTCTTTTACCCGAAAGACGATTTCCTGGCTACTGCAATGGTGATCAATGACTGTTTTAATCTGCCTCACGCTGATCCGAAAGAGAAACTGCTGATTGCAGATCTGCGTGAAAATCCCATACAAACCAAAATAGAAGTGGGCCCGAAGGGTTCCTATGAGGTAAACTACAGCCTCCGGATTCCCACGCATGCCCACACTGCCCTGTAAGCAATTAACGGGACGATATTTCTGAAAAAACACATAAATTCAAGGCTGATAACTAATCTATTTCGTGATGCTGTATAAGATTGTAGGTTTATGGTCAATCTTTACCCTGATATCCCTGTTTCATGCAACGGCGCAACCTGTTGTATTTAAAAACACCAAATCGCTGTTACAGATAGGCAGTCACCTGGAGCTGTATACCGACAAGGCAGATACGCTCACCATCGCCTCCGCCCCTGCGCAGCCTTTCAGGGTTTCCGGTCAGGATGTACCTAACCTGCAGATCACGCCATATACACAATGGGCAAGATTTTCCATCAACAACCAATCGAAAGCGGAGAAACTGTTGCTGGAGGTAGAGTACCCGATCATTGATGACATCACGTTGTATGAACTGATGCCCGACGGCACCATTAAACAAACCCGGCTGGGAGAATTTACCGCCTATAAGAACCGGGGATACGACCACCAGAACTACCAGTTCCTCCTGCACCTGCTCCCCAATGAAACGCGGCAGTTTTACCTTAAAGTGAAAGCCGGAGAGCAATTGCAACTGCCTATTTATCTGGGTACGCCGGAAAGTGTTTATGACAAGAACAACAAAAGGGAACTCATTTTTGGTATATACGTGGGCGTTATCCTGGCGATGACTTTTTATAATCTCTTCATCTATATATCTACCCGCGACAACAGCTATCTTATTTATGTAAGCTACATCATTTGTGTGGGCCTTACCCAGGTTACGCTGCAGGGATATTCGTTCCGTTTCCTGTATCCCCACAGCCCATGGCTGGCTATGCATGCTACGGTACTGGTGCCCATATTCAACGGGCTTGCCGCGCTTACATTTATACAGAAGTTCCTGTCTACCAAAGTAAATTACCTGCTTGGGCACAGGCTGATGAATGCAGTGAATATACTGTACCTCCTTTGCCTGATCCCTACTTTCCTGAACATGTATACTTTTGCGCAGATATTTGTGCAGATAGATGCTTTCCTGGCGTCGTCGATGGCTTTTGTTGTTGCCTGGCGCATCAGCCTGAAAGGCGTGAAAGACGCCCGTTACTTCCTGCTGGCGTGGTCTGTATTCCTGAGCAGCGTGATCATATTTGTATTGCGCAATTTTAACGTGCTGCCATACAACAACTTTACCTACTATGCGCTGCAGATAGGTTCGGGTATAGAAGTGCTGCTGCTGTCCTTTGCCCTGGCGCATAAGATCAATGTGTTCAAAGCGGAAAAAGAAGCATCCCAACAAATGGCGCTGGCTATATCGCAGGAAAATGAAAGACTGGTAAGGGAACAGAACATCATCCTGGAAAGTAAAGTAAAAGACAGAACTGAAGATCTGCAGGCCACCAACCTGGAACTGAACACGGCGTTAACGAACCTTAAAGATGCCCAGACCCGGCTCGTAGAAAAAGAGAAAATGGCATCGCTTGGTCAGCTCACAGCCGGTATTGCCCATGAGATCAACAACCCGATCAACTTTGTTACGTCCAATATCAAACCGTTGAAACTGGATATTGCCGATCTGAAAGAGTTATTGAACCGTTATGACGAATTACCCGTAAGCACAGATATATCCAGGTCGCTCGCAGATATTGCAGCGTTCAAGAAAGAGATTGATATTGATTATATCCACGAAGAAATTTCCTCCCTTATTAAGGGGATAGAAGACGGGGCTACACGTACTGCGGAGATAGTGAAAGGGCTGCGTACTTTCAGCCGCCTGGATGAAAGCGAGGTGAAATCCATCGACATCCACGAAGGGCTGGACTCCACGCTGGTACTATTGCGCAATGCCATTCCCCCTTATGTGAACATTGTAAAAGATTATGCCGAGCTGCCAAAAGTAGAGTGCTATGCCGGTAAAATAAACCAGGTGTTCATGAATATTTTCAGCAACGCCCTGAATGCGATTAAAACCAAGAAAGAACATCACAATGAATTTATCTCCATAAAAACAAAACAGGAGAACAGCTTCATTGTTATCACCATAAAGGATACGGGTATAGGTATGTCCGAAGCGGTGCGGGAAAAGATCTTTGATCCGTTCTTCACTACTAAGGATGTAGGGGAAGGCACCGGGCTGGGATTATCTATTGTATTCAGTATCATAGAGAAGCATAAAGGCAGGATTATCGTGCATTCGGCCCCTGGCGAAGGAGCGGAATTTATTATATATTTACCTCTTAATATTGCAAATCATTTATCGTAATTAACCATAAGGTCTTTTAATGAAAGAAAACCGCATAAGAATATTATACATAGATGATGAAATTCATAACCTGAATGCGTTCAAAGCAAGCTTTCGCAGAAGTTATGAAATTTACACGGCTACTTCAGCGCAGGAGGGTAAACTGCTGCTGAAAGAGATCATGGTGCATATTATCATTGCCGATCAGAAGATGCCGGTATCTACCGGTGTGGAGTTCTTCAACGAAATAAAAGATACGCTGCCCGACCCGATGCGTATTTTGCTGACCGGCTATACCGATGTGGAAGATATTATAGACGCCATTAACAAAGGGCATATCTATTCCTATATTAAGAAGCCCTGGGATGAGCATGAGCTGCATAAAACCATCAACAATGCCTACGAGATATACCGTACACGGAAACAACTCCGGGAAAAGATAGAAGAGCTGGAGAAAACGAATGATGAACTGAACCGTTTCATTTACTCCACTTCCCACGATCTCCGCTCCCCGCTGATGTCTGTACTGGGTATTATCAATTTGTCCAGGCTGGATAATTCGATAGTAGATCCCAACGGTTATATGAATATGGTAGAAACCTGTGTATTAAAGCTGGATGATTTTATCCAGAAGATCATTGAGTACTATCGCAATTCCCGGCTGGAAGTAGAATATGAAAGAATTGACTTCAATACACTGCTGAACGACTGCATCACTGCGTTCAAACCGCAGAACACCCAGATCCTTTTCCAGGCCAATGTGGATCAGGCAGTGGATTTCAGGGGCGATACCTTCAGGATCAGCGTTATTTTAAACAATCTTATTTCAAATGCTGTTAAGTACCAGAAACCGGAGGAAACCAACCCGATGGTTAACCTGTCTGTTAAAGTAGAACCGCATAAAGCCACCATCTGCATACGTGATAATGGTATCGGAATTTTAAGTGAGCATCTGAACAATATTTTCAAGATGTTTTTCCGGTCCAAAAATAATAATAAACCTGGTAGTGGTATTGGCTTGTATATTGTTAAGGAAGCGCTTAGTAAAATAGGTGGCACCATTAACGTAGAGTCCAAATATGGCGAAGGCACCCAATTTGAAATTACCATCCCTAACAGAAATGAATTCGATACCTGACCTGCGAGTCATATTGATTGATGACAACGAGATTGATTTGTTACTGCATGAAAAGTTGATCGGATTTCAACAAATCAGCAGAACGGTGATATCATTTGTAAATGCCAATAAGGCACTGGAGTTCCTGTCTTCCAACATCGCGTTGCCCAAAATTCCCCCTACTGTTATCCTGTTGGATATCCAGATGCCCGAGATGGATGGCTTTGAATTTCTGCAGGCATTTGACACCTATCCACAGAAAATCAAGTCGCAATGCCATATTGTGATGGTGTCTTCTTCACTGGATTACGGGGATATTACCCGTACCAACGCCAATCCCATGGTAGTTAAATTACTGCGAAAACCCTTGCTGTTAAAGGATTTAAAAGAAACTGTAGAAGGAATTTTCAAAGATTTTCTATAAAATGTTGGTGTTTACAGGAAAAAATATATTTTTGCATCCCGAACAACAATAAACGGGGGATTAGCTCATCTGGTAGAGCGCAAGCATGGCATGTTTGAGGTGAACGGTTCGAGCCCGTTATCCTCCACCCGTAAAGCCTGACACTCAGTGTCGGGCTTTTTTTATGGTGATATCCGGCGTCAGACCAGCGTTTCGCTTATTTCGGCAGGCATGGTCCTGGATTGTTTCAGGGGCAATACAATAATAAAGGTGGCGCCTTCTCCTTCCCTGCTCCTGGCGGTAATAAGGCCGCCGTGCTTATCGATCACCTTCTTGGCAATAGCCAGCCCGATACCGGTGCCTTCGTACAGATCGGAAGTATGAAGTCGCTGGAAAATGGTGAATATTTTAGAGAGATATTTTTCATTGAACCCGATACCATTGTCACGGATAACGATCCGGCAGTATTGCCCCCCGGCGAAGGCTGCGCTATCAGGATTCAGATCGGTTACTGTTTCAGCGGAAATATTTACCTGGGGCGGCACATCTTTGCGTGAAAATTTCAACGCGTTACTGATGATGTTTTGAAACACCTGGCGTATTTGCCCCGGAACCGCTTCAATCTGAGGCATTTTCTCCACAGTGATGACCGCATTCCGTTCGGTGATCATCAACTCCAGGTCTACCAGGATCTCCTGGATAATTTTATTGAAGTCGGCAGTTTCGTTTATGCTTGCCACGGATAACCGTGAATAGCTCAGCAGGTCGTTAATAAGCCTTGCCATCCGTTCTGATGAGCCTACAATCCTTTCCATATAGGAGAGGGCGTTAGGATCTGTTTGCAGGAACCGGTCCCTTAAAATAGCTCCGAACAGCTGAATTTTACGCAGGGGTTCTTTCAGGTCGTGCGAGGCTACGGATGCAAACTGCTGCAGGTCGTGGTTACTGGCTTCCAGCGATTTATTGATCTCTCTCAGTTCTTCTGTTCTTTCCCTTACTTTCTGTTCCAGCATATCATTCACCTGTTGCTGATGTGCAATCAGGGCTTCCTGGGCGAGTTTTCTTACTTCTACTTCTTCCTTGAGCGACTGGTGCATTTGCTTCAGTTCCTGGGATTGCTGGTAAAGGCGGGAAAACGTTTTTACTTTCATCAGGAGAATATCCGGATCTACGGGTTTCGTAATATAATCGATACCACCGGAGTCGTATCCTTTTACGATGAACCGTTTGTCTTTATTTACAGCAGACAGGAATATAATGGGGATGTCTTTGGCTTTACTGTGGCCGGACAGCGCTTCAGCTACTTCAAATCCATCCATACTGGGCATCTGCACATCCAGGATAATGAGCGTGTAATTGTGCTTCAATATTTTTTTTAACGCTTCCTCTCCGGACAATGCAGCGTCTACCTCGAACTGGTAAAGCTCCAGGGTTTTCCTGATAGACAATATATTTTCCGGCTTATCATCTACAATTAAGATCATACAACATAATCATTAAAACCAGCGGGCAAGGGATACTGCCCCCTTTATTTTTTTTACAATGCCCTTTCAATAATCATACCCCTGCCATCCGGTTAATGAAGGCTGCCATGTCCTGCGGCTGCAGAATTACGTCTACAGGAGCCTGCAGGATAGCTTGCTTTGGCATATAGTCCACATCTGCACTTGCCGGGTCCTGCACAGCGGTAGTTCCCCCTGCATTATGTACATCTATCAACCCCTCCGTGCCATCGGTATTAGCGCCTGAAAGCAGTAATGCAGTCATGTTACTGCCATAGGCCAGGGCGGCGGACGTAAAGGTGACATCTATGCTGGGCCGGCTGAAATTCACTTTCTCCGAATCGTCCAGGGAAAAGGTATGATCTGTTTCTATAAGCAGGTGGTAATCTGCAGGCGCAACGTAAACGGTAGCCCGCTGCAGCGGTTCTTTTTCCGCCGCTTCCATTACAGGCAGGCTGGATCTGGCAGACAACAATTCCGTTAACACAGACTCATAATGGTTCTGACGGTGTAAAACAATCAGTATAGCTGCGGGAATCGGGACAACAAGCCCCGGCAATAGTGTTAAAATAGGTTGCAGTCCGCCGGCTGAACCACCTATTACAAATAAATATGGTGCTGTACTCATAGGCTACCTGTTTTGTTATTACAACTGCACCTTCCGCCAGATCTTCTCCTTGTTCTCCAGTTGCCGGAACCTGTCTGTTACGCTGGTGAAGTTAAGCGTTTCTTTACTTCCCAGTGCCAGGAAACCCAGCTGTTCCAGGCTGTCGCTAAACAGGGTGAGCACCCTGTCCTGCAGTTTTTTATTAAAATAGATCAACACATTGCGGCAGATGATCAGTTGAAATTCGTTAAAGGAACCATCTGTTACCAGGTTATGCGGTGAGAAGATGATCTTCCGGCCAAGATCTTCCCGGAACTTCGCATATTCATAATTGGCCGTATAATACGAGGAAAAATCTTCCCGGCCACCTGATTCTATGTAGTTACGGGAATATTGCTGCATTTGTGAAAGTCTGAATATTCCCTTACGGCCTTTTTCCAATACGCCTGCATTGATGTCCGTTGCATAAATCACCGCCTTATGCAGCAGCTTCGCTTCTTTAAGCAGGATGGCAAAGGAGTATACCTCTTCACCGGTAGAGCAGCCGGCATGCCATACGCGGATAGACGGATAGGTGGCCAGCACCGGCAATACCTGGGTACGTAATGCCTGGTAAAAGGAAGGATCACGGAACATTTCTGTTACATTTACCGTAATTTCTTCTACAAACCGCAGCGCATATGCCGGGTCGGAAATAATACGGTAGCGGTATTCAGCAAAGCTGGGGAAACGATCGGCCAGGTACAGGTGATTTACCCGCCTGTTAATGGAGGCGGGAGCGTACTCTGTAAAATCATATCCGTATCTTTCCAGTACGTCATTCAGCAACAGGGATACTTCCTGTTCACTTATCGGGTTCCTGCTCACATTTATGCTGATAAATATTGCTGTAGCTGTAACAGTAATTCATCTACATCAATCGGTTTTGAAATATAATTATCGGCGCCTGCTTCCAGGCACTTTTCACGATCGCCTACCATGGCCTTTGCCGTAACGGCAATCAGCGGAAGTTGCCTGTTCCCTGGCATGGCGCGGATAGCCGCAATGGTTTCATACCCATCCATGTCGGGCATCATAATATCCATTAATACAGCCCCTACCGAATGGGCGGCGGACAATATCCGGATGGCCTCTGCACCGGTGCCAACAGCCATTGACGGGATATTCCTGGACCGCAGCACTGCTTTTAATGCAAAAATATTGCGGGCATCATCATCTACAATTAATACCAGTTTCTGTTCCATTATTTCATGGATTTATCGTATAACCATACCCGTAGTAACGACAATAGCTGGTCTACATCCACAGGTTTAGAAATATAATCGGAGGCGCCTGCCTGCAAACACTTCTCCCGGTCGCCCATCATTGCCTTTGCCGTTACCGCAATTACCGGTAATCCTCTCAGCCCCGGTTGTTTCCTGATGGCCGCAATTGCATCATATCCATCCATTTCCGGCATCATCATATCCATCAGCACTATGTCCACCCGGTGCTCTTTCAGCTGCTCCAGCGCTTCTTTGCCATCAATGGCCGACAATACCTTCATCTGGTGTTTCTCCAAGGCTTTTGTAAGGGAGAAGATATTGCGCACATCATCATCTGCCACCAGCACTGTTTTATCTTTCAGCACTTCATTCAGTACCCCCATTTTCCCGTTCCCGGTTTGCGCCGCCGGCGCATTTTCCGATACCAGGTGCAGGAACAGTGATACTTCATCCAGCATACGCTGATAGGAATGGGCGGTTTTTACCACAATGGAATCCGCATACTGCCGGATACGTTGTTCTTCTGCCTTTGATAAACTTTTACCGGTAAAAATGATGATGGGAAGATTTTCCAGTCCCTTTATTTCCTTCACCATTTCCAGTGCTTCGTAAGCCCGCTGATCGGGGATTCCCATATCGAGGATCACACAGTCAACGTCCTGCTGCTGCAGCAGCGCTACGCCATCTTCCACATTATTGCTGATCTCCGAGTTCACCTGGTAATTGCTGAGAAAATAAGCCAGCGCTTTTGCATGTTTGGCATTTTCTTCCAGGATCAATACTTTTTTAGTAGAGCGCTGTAATACAAATTCCATTTTTTCAAAAATCAGCTGCATACTCTGCAGGTCTACCGGCTTGCTGATAAAGTCGACCGCACCTTTCAGGAGGCTTTCCTTTTTGGCTTCCATGGAAGACATGATATGCACCGGTATCGGCCTGGTGGCCGGATCGCTTTTCAATTCTTCCATTACCTGCCAGCCATCTTTTATAGGTAGCTGAATATCCAGCAGGATGCCAATAGGCTTATAGATGCGGGCTAGTTCAGCGGCTTCATCGCCTCTAACGGATACAATCCCTTTATAGCCCCTTACATGCGTGAAATCAAGTAAAGCTTTTGCAAAATGGGTATCATCTTCCACGATAAGGATCACCGGATCACCGGTTTCAATAAGTCCGCGGTCGTCGTACACATCTTCCGGTACGGTAGGTGAAAGGAATCTTTTCTTCTGATCTGCCTCCAGGTCTTCCACTACCGGCGACGGCAGTACGAAAGGCTGGTTCACCGGCGCCTCCGCCTTGCGCAGTATGGGTACTGTGATCACAAACTCACTTCCTTCATGGCCGTTGCTGCTTACAGTGATCTGCCCGCCAAGCAGCTTTGCCAGTTCCCGGCTGATAGACAGCCCCAGGCCCGTACCACCATATTTTCTCCGGGTAGATCCATCTGCCTGCTGGAAGGCTTCGAAGATCACCTGTTGTTTTTCCGCCGGGATACCAATGCCGGTATCCTTTACCGCAAAGCGGATGGTTTGCAGGGTTTCCCCTTCCAGTACTTCCAGCCGCACAAATCCTTTAGCGGTAAACTTCAGCGCATTCGAGAGCAGGTTTTTGAGTATCTGTTCCAGTCTTACCTGGTCTGTTTCAATAGTAGCGGGTACGCCGGCATCTTTGTGTACTTGCAGTTGCAGCCCTTTTTCTTTCGCTATCGGTTCAAACAATGCCTGCATATTGGCGCATATATCTGCAATGGATACCTGGTTAAACTCCAGTTCCATTTTACCGGATTCAATTTTAGAGAGGTCCAGTATTTCATCGATCAGGGTGAGCAGGCCTTTACCTGAACTGTTGATCACCTGTGCGTATTCAACCTGGTCGCCGTTAAGGTTGGCGTCATGGTTTTCAGAAAGCAGCCTTGATAATAATAAGATAGAGTTCAGCGGGGTACGCAGTTCGTGCGACATATTAGCCAGGAACTCTGATTTGTAGCGGGTGCTGAGTGCCAGCTCTTCCGCCTTCTTATGGATATCCAGGTTACGTTCTACAATGATCTGGTTTTTCTCTTCCAGGAGGCGGCTTCTTTCTTCCAGTTCTGCATTGGACTGCATCAGTTCTTCCTGTTGTACTTTCAGTTCCTCTTCTGATACCTGGAGTTTCTGGGTTTGCGCTTCCAGTTCCACGTTAAGGCTTTCCAGTTCGCTGTGTTGCGTTTGCAGTTCTTCCGCCTGGGCCTGGGTTTCTTCCAGCAGTTCCTGCAGGCGTGTACGGCTCCTGGTGCTTTGCAGGGCGATAGCAATATTTACAGCGGCCTGTTTGGCGAAATCGATCACCTGTTCTTTAAACGGAAACAGGGAACCGATCTCTATCACACCTTCCGCAATACCTGCATGGATCAGCGGAATGATAAGTACATAACCAGGTTGCGCCGAAGCGGCGGCTCCTGCAATATGCAGGAAATTATCCGGCGCCTCCGTAAGGTATAGCGGTTCCTTTTGGGATATACTTTGCCCCAGTAGGGTTTTTCCTACCTCTATCACCTGGGGGGCCGGGTGGGCAGGCGATAACGCGTGTTCAGCAGATAAGTACAATTCACCCGACTGCCTGATGTACAGTACACCGGTTTGCGCGCCGGTATATTGTACAATATCCGTTAATGCATCTTTACTGAGTGCATGCATATCTTTTTCACTGAGCAGTGTTTCACTTACCCGGTTAAGCCCTGTTTGAATCCACATTTTCTGCTCGGCATTGGAGCGGAATGTCTTCAGGTCGGCCGCCATTTGTACCACTGCACGTTCAAGCCCGGCTCCGCAGAAGGGCACTCTGCCGAGGCTCAGCGCATGACGACCCTCGAAGACAACCACCGCTCCGCCATTCACCAGGTCGAACGCC
>JBCNPS010000560.1:0-4873 GCA_039593235.1 Chitinophaga sp.
GCCAGTCAACGTTCGGGTATCCAGTGCCAGCATGTCGCGCAGCCAATCACAGTTAGGTCCCATTTCTGAAGACCTCAAGTCACAAATCTCCGCAAAGCTCCAGTTTGTTAGTATCAAACGACGACAAACCGTATTAATGCGGGGGATAGTTTGCGATCATCTCTACTTTGTATCCAAAGGTTTACTAAGGGCATATTATGAGAAGGATGGGGAAGAAATTACCAGCTGGTTTATGATGGAAAATGATTTCTTTATATCAGTCTTATCGTTTTTTAGAAGGATTAAAAGTTATGAAGCCATTGAAGCATTGGAAGACTGTGAACTGGTATACATTAGCTACGATGACCTTATAGACCTTTATGCAATTTCTCTCGAGTTCAATATCATTGGGAGAAAACTTACAGAATATTATTATTGCAAAAGCGAAGAACGTTTGCTGGCTATCAGGAAACAAACAGCTGTGGAAAGATTTGAATTTCTCCTGCAAAGTAGCCCGGGCCTGGTTGATAGAGTGCCCTTAAAGTATATCGCTTCTTATCTGGGAATTACGCCCGCAACCTTCTCGAGAATGAGGGCTCTATACTAAATTTATTAATACAAAAAATTGATAAATGATAATTTTATTTATCGTCATTTATCAATTTTTTGTATAACCATTTCTTCTAACTTTGATTCCGAAATAAGAAATAAGAATTACTTATTCTCAAAGCAGGAAATCTATTATCATTTTAAATCCGAACGCAAAAGCGAAAATCCCGTAGTCGCTACAATCACTTCCAATTCAACAAAAGCATGGCATTGATTCAATATTACATATTGAAAGAGGCATCCGCATGGCATAACAATTTTCATTCATCCATTAAACAACCCAATTTTTAAAAGGTGGTGCGCTTCCCCTTTCCCCATTCGCTCAGGGTGGGGAAAGTAAGGAAGCCTGATAAAACTGTTTTTCCTATTAACAAATCGGCATCTTCGCGTGTTAGTAAAATGGATTGTACCCTCAACATACCATTAAACAACGCATATGAAAGCTATCAGGAACATCACCATATGGGTATTGTTTATTTCCTTTACAGCTATTCAACCGGTTGAAACCTTCGCCCAGCAAAGAAACCGGGGTGGCGCCAGGCCGGCCAGAACACCGCAGCATGCACCCGCCCGTAACCGGCCGGCACAACAACGGACAGCAAGAACAGCACAACAACGACCGGCACAGCAAAGGCCAGCACAGCAACGCCCGGCACAACATGCAAGGCCCTCCAGACCCGTCCAACAGCAAAATCGCGCCGTAAACCGGCCCCGGAACAATAATACCGTCAAAAGGAACAATAACTCCGGTAACCGCATCAACAATAACCGGCGGAACGTAAATATCAACATCGACAACAGCAGGGACATCAACGTACATAATAACCGCAACACCGTTGTACGGCGTAATAATATCAACACCTACCGCCGTCCGCCCTATGTTTACGGGGGAAGAAGGTATTACGCATACCATCCGTACTATTATCATCCTTACAGACCTTATGTATGGGGCCCTGTTTGGCACCCATGGGGCTTCTTTATAGCCACATTGGCTACTACGGCTATTATTGTGAGTATCAATAATGCAAAATATCAATACGACCAGGGCGTTTGGTACCAACAGGCCAATAATGGATATACTGTAGTGCAGGCGCCTGTGGGAGCTACCATTACCAGCATACCTTCAGGAGCACAACCTGTTGTGGTAAATAACGTCACCAATTACTATTACGGCGGTGCATACTACCAGAAGGAAGGCACTAAGTACGCGGTGGTATCTCCTCCTGCAGGGGCCGTGGTACAAAACCTCCCCGCCGGCGGGGAAGAAGTGAAAATAGGCGATCAAACCTACGTTAAGGTAGGGGAAACCTATTATCAGCCGGTAAACCAGGATGGTAAAAACCAGTACGAAGTGGTACAGGTGGAAGATGGCGCACAATAAAACAGCAGAATGAAAAATCTCTTTAACTATATAAAACTCACCATTGTAGGCGGGGCGTTATTATTGATCCCATTGTTTGTGCTGGTGGCAGTGATAGTGAAAGCAGGCAGCCTGGTTAAACGCATCGTTACACCTATTGCACACCGGCTGCCCTTCCAGATACCGGGTATTGCAAAGGAAACATTGCTCGCCATCCTGGTGCTGCTGCTCCTTTGTTTCCTGGCAGGTATCTTTATGCATACCGGCATCGCGCAGCGGTTTAAGAAATTACTGGAAGAAGATATCCTGGTACATATCCCCGGGTATTCCTACCTGCAGGCCCTTTCTACCGATAAACTCACCAACAGCCATTCATCTACCTGGAAACCGGCAACCGTACAGATTGATGGGAATGAAGTAATTTGTTTTGTGATAGATGAAACAGAGCACTATTGCTCCATCTTCTTCCCCTCGGCGCCAGTCCCTTCCTCTGGTACCGTCTGTGCGCGGGAAAAACAAGATGTTCGTTATCTTCCCATCAGCGTGTCGGAAACCATTGCCATATTGCGGCAACTTGGCAAAGGCAGCGCCGCCGCTCTGGAAAAAATAAAACCGTGAGCCGCCTGACAAACTAACTTTGAGCTGTGCAACAAAATACACCAACCATATCCGGCCGACCTTTGTCTCAACAAAAAACAATGATCATGACAAAAGTTTGGTTTATCACAGGAAGCTCCAGGGGCCTCGGCCTTAGTCTCACACAGGCAGTATTGGCCAGCGGCGATAAGGTAGCTGCTACCGCCCGCACCCCTGAACAGTTAAACGGTCTTGCTGCACAATACCCCGGCCAGATCCTTCCCATACAACTCGATGTAACAAACACCCAACAGATCGGGCAGGCAGTGGACACCGCCATTGCGCATTTTGGAAGAATTGATGTACTGGTGAATAACGCCGGCTTCGGCATCACTGGCGCAGCGGAAGCCTTCACAGAAGACCAGGTGCGCAGCCAGCTGGAAACAAACCTCTATGCACCCATCGCTGTTACCAGGGCAGTGCTGCCGCATATGCGCAAACAACGCGCCGGCCGTATCCTCCAGATCAGCTCTGTAGGTGGCCGTGTAGGGAATCCGGGCCTTTCCATGTACCAGGCCGCTAAATTCGGTTTGAGTGGATTTACGGAAGTATTGGCGAAAGAAGTAGCGCCCCTGGGTATCTTTGTTACTTCGGTAGAGCCGGGCGGCTTCCGTACCGACTGGGCAGGCGCATCTATGAGCTACGCACCGGCAATTGAAGGCTACGAATCTACGGTTGGCTGGAGAGTGGAATTTCTTCAGAACGGCTTTGTTCCGGTAGGAGATCCGGAAAAAGCAGCAAAAGTTATGGTAGATTTGGCAAATCATCCGGCGCCTCCCGTACACCTGATCCTGGGAAGCGAAGCGGTAAAGATCCTGCAACAGGCGGATGCAGCGCGACAGGAAGAATTTGAAAAGTGGCTGCCCGTTAGCAGGTCCACCGATCATGCGGAGGCAGGCGATTTCTTCGCAGGCGCCGGGGAAAAGTTCGCGGCGAAGGACTAATAAAACGGAAATCATCAGAACCAAAAACAATCATGCCAGAGCATATGTCAAAGGATATCGTTTATTCCTGTTATGCTGCCAGGAGCAGGGAAGGGGAACAGTTTGTGGAAGAACATGTTTTTAGTTACCAGATCTCCGGTACGGTCACTTTTTACGACGGGCAACAAACACAGGTCTTTAACGAAGGAGAATTTCGCCTTTGCCGGCGCAACAAGCTGCTCAAATTTTTTAAGCAGCCGCCGGAGAACGGAGACTTTAAAACCATCGCGGTTTATCTCGATGAAACCACGCTAAGGAACTTCGCCATGGAATTTGGCTATACGGTAAATAAACCGGTGGATACGGAAACAGTGATAGCATTGAAGCCAGATCCGCTTTTGCAGAGTTATATTACCTCGCTGCAGCCCTACGAAAAGCTGAACGGGCCGGGTAACGAAAACCTGATCGCGCTGAAAAGAAAGGAAGCCATCCTTCTCCTGCTGAAAGTAAATCCCGCTTTGAAGGAGGTGTTGTTCGATTTTACCGCTCCCGGGAAAATTGACCTGGAAGCATTCATGCAGCAAAACTATCACTTCAATGTGGAGATGAAACGCTTTGCTTATTTAACCGGCAGAAGCCTGGCTACTTTTAAACGCGATTTTGAAAAGATCTTTCATACCTCTCCCAGCCGCTGGTTGCAGCAGAAAAGATTGCAGGAAGCTTATTATCTTATCAAGGAAAAAGGAAGAAAAACATCCGATGTATACCTGGAAGTAGGTTTCGAAGACCTGTCGCATTTTTCCTTTGCATTTAAAAAAGCTTTTGGTATAGCGCCATCAATGCTGGTGTAAATAATGTTTAGCAGAGATGAATGAATACATCCCTGCTAAACATCGTTTTTATAACCGTTGGCCTCCAATAGCCAAAACCTTCGTTTACCAAAATGCTTTCCCTTGTAACAAACGATGCTGCCGGGCTGCTCAGCCACAGCACCAGTGCGGCTACTTCTCCAGGTTTCGCAAAACGGCCAACCGGCGCATGTTTTTTTAATGGCTCCTGTAAGGCGCCAGCATTTTCCGCCGCGAAAAAACGATCGAACATAGGGGTATGAATGTACCCCGGCTGGATGTTGTTCACGCATACCCTTAAATTATAAAATCCAAACGGAAACGCATGACCCAATCCCATCCCCGGGTAAACGCCTTTTTTCAACAGTTCAACCGGCTAAATTGGCAACTCATGAAAAATTGGATGGCCATCATCCGCGGCTGTTGCATTTTTACGCCGGATGCTTCGCACAAAAACAGCCGCATATGAAATTCGAAAAAGTGCACAACAAAGGACAGGCGCAAATATTCAGCAACAG
>JBCNPS010000561.1:0-4846 GCA_039593235.1 Chitinophaga sp.
ATCGTTCACGTACAGGTGAAAAAGTTGCCGGATATGTTCGGTTTCGTTTGTCATATACAGTAAAGTCGATTAAGAAAAGACGATGGACTACCTGAAAAGAAAAAATTTTAAAAAAAAGTAAAAAAAGGTCATAAACTCCCCGTGGCTGATGAGATATGCCCTGATCGCTGCGAAAGCGCGGACGAGATGATTGCGAACGGTATTAGGGCTTATTCCGAGCTGCTCTCCTATTTCTTTATAACTAAGCTCCTGTTCCTGCTGCAGCTTATAAACAAGCTTCTGCTGTTCAGGAAGCCGGTTTACGGCTTCCGCTATCAGCTTTCGCAGCAGGTTAAGATCCAGCGCCGTTTGCGGCTCTGCATATGTTGCTCCGTTAATGATATACTGCGCCCTTAACTCGATGTGTTGGCGTTTGATCCTGTCCAGGCATTTATTAGCCACTACCCGGAAGATCCAGGCCCCGGGGTTTTCAATTTGCGGTAAGGTGGCTCTTGTTTCCCAGATATAGAGCAAGGCTTCCTGCGTTACTTCTTCGCTCCAGTATTCCGACTTGAGCAGCCTGGTGGCATTGCAACGTAATAGCTGGAAATATTTATCGAACAGCTGACGAAAGGCCACAGCGTCTCCGTTCGCAATTCGCGCAAACAACTCTTTATCGTAGTCTAAATGATTATTTTTCAACGTTTACAATTCTATAGACGGGAAGTGACATGAATCAAATTTATAAAAAAGAAAGCGGACCAGGCGGGCTAAGCTATAATAAAAATTCAACTCCATCGATTATCCCGTCAAAAAAACAGGTAAGATCTGTACCCGCAAGCACTGGAAACTTTTAAATTAAATACCACATTGTTTCCTTCCAGCCGGAACACATTCGATAGCTACGGGGAAGCGCTGCTGAAAGCGGGGCAACCGGATAAGGCGACCATAATGTACCAGCGGTCGATCCAGTTCAACCCCGACAACAAGGCCGGGAAAAAAGCATTGGAAGCGATCCCTGATAAAAAGAAAGCCACTCAAAAAAAATAAATATAAAAGATCGGGAAGGATTAGCCTGCTGATTTAAAGAACAGGTTTCATAAATACTTCTTCATATTGCTCCCTTGCTTTTTTTGTTTTAATCTCCCTGATCCTTTGCTTACGTTCATCGCCGGGATACAGGCCTTCTCCAAAGAACCCCGTATCATATTTAATAATCCCGGCTTTGTATGTATTGTTGCGTATACCGCTGATCAATATCTCACAAAAACTGATCTTATTTTTCTTCTCTCCTTCACTATCATATTCGCTAATAATGGACAACGGATCCTGGTAGTACATACGGGCAGTATCAAATTCCCAGAACAACAGCAACGCCAGGCCGAGATCGCAGCGCGGATGTTTTACCACTTCCAGCGGAATGGCATAGCCATCATCCCAGTTGTAGCTTTCAACAAGTTGCCGGAGCAGGTTTACATCGTTTATGTTACGGGTTAATTCCAAACGTTTGGCTTCATTCTCTTCCTGGTAAATGATCTGATCTATGATGTTGTTTGCTTCGCTCATGATTCCTACCTGCTTTAGAATGACCAAATTATCCATTTTTTTCCGCAGATAATCCATCAACGAAAAATTTATTAAAATTAACTTTAGCGCTAATATTCTGCCAAAGCATTCTAACAAATGAACCGTTACATGATAAAAACTTTACTGCAACCAATTCTATCGCTTTTATTTGTATCCTCCCTACTTTCTACAGCAGCAGCACAGGAAAAAACTGACCTTTCCGGCAGTTGGAGTTTCCAGGTAGATTCACTCGACAAAGGGGTTACCAATAAATGGTTTAATCAGCCATTAAAAGATCATATTAAACTTCCCGGGTCCATGACTACAAATGGAAAGGGCGATGAAGTTTCAGTAAATACCCGCTGGACCGGTAACATTATTGACAAATCCTGGTTTACAAGTGATGAATATGCCAAATACAGGCAACCCGGAAATATTAAGATCCCCTTTTGGCTGCAACCTGAAAAGTATTACAAAGGCGCCGCCTGGTATCAGAAAACAATTAAGATCCCTGCTTCCTGGAGCAACAAATATATACAGCTGTTTATAGAAAGAAGCCATTGGGAAACTACCGTATGGATAGATGATGTGGAGATAGGTATGGAAAACAGCCTTGGAACAGCACAGGTGTTTGAGCCGGGCAATACATTACAACCGGGTATACACCGTTTAACCATCAGGGTGGACAACAGGATAAAAAACATACAGGTAGGAAATGATGCGCATAGCGTATCGGATCATACACAAACCAACTGGAACGGTATGGTGGGGGAACTGAGCCTCCGGGCCAGGCCAAACGTTTTTATTGCTGATGTACAGCTTTATCCCGATATTAAAAACAAACTGGTGCTTGCAAAAATCCAGGTTAAGAATACATCAGGTACGCCAAAAGTTGTTTCATTAAACCTGGCAGCTATCCCCGGTAAATCAGGCGCAATGAAACCAGCGCCGCTGACGCAGGAAGTAACGCTTTCTGAAAAAGAGAAAACCATCGCAATTACCTATCCTATGGGAAGTAATCCGTTGTTATGGAATGAATTTCATCCCGACATATACGAAATGCAGGTAACCCTGAAAGAGCAGGGTAATACAGACCGCCGGCGTATAGCTTTCGGGATGCGCGATTTCAAAGCCAAAGGCACCCAGTTTGCCGTAAATGATACGCTTACGTTTTTACGCGGCACGTTGGATTGTGCAGCTTTTCCAAAAACAGGTTATCCCCCCACTGATGTAGCCACCTGGATAAAGCATTTTAAGACGATAAAAGCTTATGGATTGAATCATATAAGATTTCACTCCTGGTGCCCTCCGGAAGCGGCATTTACCGCGGCCGACCAACTCGGTATCTATTTACAGGTGGAATGTTCTTCATGGGCAAGCGGGTTTAACACCGACGTAATCGGCGATGGCCTTCCCATAGATAAATATGTTTACGAGGAAAGCGAAAAAATGGTGAAAGCATACGGAAATCATCCCTCTTTTGTAATGATGACCTATGGCAATGAACCCGGAGGGAAAAAACAGACCCCGTACCTGGTTGGCTTTGTCAACCACTGGAAAACCAAAGATGCAAGAAGGGTTTATACCACCGCGGCAGGTTGGCCGGTAAATGATGCCAGTGATTATCACAACACACCGGACCCGAGGATCCAGGGATGGGGCCAGGGTTTATCAAGTATCATCAACAAGCAGGCTCCCAGAGCCGACTACGACTGGACAAATATTATTTCAAAATGGAAGCGTCCTGTTGTTAGTCATGAAATTGGCCAGTGGTGCGTATATCCCAATTTCAGGGAGATAAAAAAATATGATGGTATATTAAAACCGAAGAATTTTGAAATCTTTAGAGATAAGTTACAGGAAAATGGCCTGATACAGTTAGCCGACAGTTTCTTTATGGCCTCGGGAAAGCTACAGGCGCTTTGCTATAAAGCTGATATTGAAGCGGCGTTACGTACTCCGGGGTTCGGTGGTTTCCAGCTGCTGGGCTTAAATGATTTCCCCGGCCAGGGAACAGCGCTTGTAGGTGTTTTAGATCCATTCTGGGAACCCAAACCTTATATTACTGCAGCGGGGTTTAACCAGTTTTGCGCGCCGGTGGTATTACTCGCCAGGTTACCAAAAATGATTTACACCAACAATGAGGAATTGGTTGTTCCACTGGAGATGGCCAATTTTAGCAATGCGCCAATAAAAAACGCTTTAATTACCTGGAGTATTGCATCTGAAAATGGCACTCCGTTATTTAATGGCAGCTTTAAAAAAGAAATTATTGAAATAGGAAATGGAATTAAGATAGATACTATCCGGCAAGTTCTCGGAGCAATAAAAAAAGCGCAACATCTTGTTTTAACGGCCAAAGCAGGCAATCGTACAAATACATGGGATATATTCGTTTACCCGAAAGTACTACCGGAAACATCGGGAGAAGTACTTTTAACCCAAACGTTGGATGCCAATGCCATTGAAAAGTTGAACCAGGGTGGAAAGGTATTGCTGACGTTAAAAAAAGGATCGGTTAAACCTGAAATGGGCGGCGATATCAAAATTGGCTTTTCTTCCATATTCTGGAACACGGCATGGACAGGCAAGCAACCACCCGTCACCCTGGGTATTTTATGTAACCCCAAACATCCTGCACTCGCGGATTTTCCTACTCAATATCATAGCAACTGGCAATGGTGGGATGCCATGAGTCATTCAAGCGCCATTAAGCTGGATGTACTGGCGAAGCACCTGCCTCCCATTGTAAGGGTGATTGACGATTGGGTAACTGCGCGTTCGCTGGGCCTGGTATTTGAATGCAACATAGGGAAAGGTAAGCTCCTTGTTTCTGCCATAGATCTTGTTACTGACCAGGACAAGCGCCCGGAAGCCCGGCAGTTACTTTACAGCCTCGGGAAATATATGAGCGGAGCGCAGTTCAAACCAACGCATACCCTGCAGCTGGCGCAAATACAGCAATTGTACCAGTAAAAAGAACGGTTAAGTATCAATAAAAAGCATCGGCAAACATACCCTTCTGTTGGAATGTTTGCCGATGCTTTTTATATCTATGTTTAAAATCCGATCGGCGGCTTATTAGCTTCTATCGGCCAACCCGGATTTTGATATATGGGAGAAGTATTTACATCGTTATCTTCTGATGTGATCAGGAAATGCTGTATGGCAATGGGATTGAAATAATGCGCCAATGTCCATTTATAACCATTGTATGCCAGCACCGTTGGGGTTTTCTGGTAAATGCGCAGGTAGGGACTCAGCGCCGGATCGGATACTGTGCTCCTGTCGCCAATGTTAT
>JBCNPS010000562.1:0-4845 GCA_039593235.1 Chitinophaga sp.
CAGGGCGCGCTGGTGTTTGATCTGGTTGGCCAGGGCAACGGGATTGTAGTTGTCGTTGATATCCAGTTTTTCAAACCAGGAACCATCTGCATTATAAACAGGCGCTGTGGGATTGTAGGCGATGGCCTGTTCCCATATGCGGTTATCGCCGTTACCATCCGGATCGGTGCCTACATATTTGTTCTTCTCTCCCACATAGTTCATGGAGAGACCGAGACGCAGGCGGTTGTCGAAAACGCCCTGGTCAAGCGTGATGCGGCCAATGATACGTTCCAGGCCGGAGTTCAGTACCACGCCTTCGTTGTTAAGATAATTCACAGAGGCGCTGTAGCGGGTATTGTCTTTTCCGCCGCTCATCGATAAATTATGGCTATGGCTGATACCCGTGCGGGTAATGGCTTTCTGCCAGTTGGTAGAAGAACCAAGATCAAATGCCGAGGCATCAATATTGTTATCCTTCAGGTATTTGCGATAGTCCGATGCGCTGAGTACATCATAGGTGTTCGACATCTTTTCCATACCGATATAACCGCTGTAGGATACCTGTGTAACGCCTTCCTTACCGCGACGAGTAGTAACAATGATAACGCCATTGGCGCCCCGGGAACCGTAAATGGCTGCTGCCGATGCATCTTTCAACACATCAATAGATACGATATCATCCGGCGGCACTGCATTGATGTCGATACCGGGAATACCGTCTACCACGAACAGGGGCTGGCTGCTGGCAGAAAGCGAGGAGGCGCCCCGGAGACTGATGCTGATTTTACCGTTGGGATTACCACCCGGTTTGCTGATCACCAGTCCGGCTACTTTTCCCTGCAATACCTGTACGGGATTGCTGATAATGCCTTTGTTAAATTCTTTAGGGGTGATGCTTACAATGGATCCGGTAAGGTCTTTTTTCTGGGCAGCGCCATAGCCTATCACTACTACTTCCGTGAGGGCGCTGGAAGACTTTTTCAGTTGCACCTCCATGGAGGCTTTTACCGGGAGTTCCAGCGGCTCATAACCTACATAGCGGAACAGCAGCGTACCACCGGCGGGTGCATCGAGGGTAAAATTTCCTTTTTCATCAGTAACGGTGCCAATGGCGGTGCCTTTTACCTGTACCGTAACCCCCAACAGCGATGCATGATCATCGGCGCCGGTAACATGGCCTTTCACGCGGATGTTTTCCCAGGCGGTGTTTTCGGGGATGATCACCACCAGGTGGCCTTCCAGCTCTTTCCAGGCAAAGCCGCTGCCGGAAAGGACCTTGTCCAGCACTTTTTCCAGCGGTTCCTCCGCAGCGGTGATGCTCACCCGTTGCTGCAGGTCTACCTTACGGTTGCTGTACAGGAAACGCACGTCGGACTGGCCGGCGATGCGGTCCAGTACCTTTTTTAATTCCGTGTCCTTTACGTGGATGCTGATGCGTTGGGAGTACCCGGTGGCAGCCACCTGCATACAGGAAAGCAAAACAATAAAGAATGATAGCTTCATAATGATCAAATGCTTGAGCATGGCCGTTCTTCGCCGGCATGCATCCGATTGGTTGACTTTTTCCATAAATTTGTGATGATAGGTGATACAATAGCAAGGCCCTGCCATCCCGTCCAAAGGGGCCGGCGCTTTGCTGATAAGCCTTCACACAGGGAATGTTCGTAGCATTTCCTGTGCTTTTTTTCATTGAACTGTTTACAGGTTTTCTAGTTCTTCATAACTGATTTTTAGGTGAACGTGCTAATAAATGATGATCCGCGTGCTTTGATTATCAAAATGGAACTCTTCTGTTAATTGTAAAGCCTGCAGCGCCTGGGTAATGCTTTCAGAAGCAAAGGAGCCGCTGAATATATAGTTTTTCACTGCTTCGTTTTTAAATTCAATTTTAACGCCGTACCAGCGTTCCAGCAGTTTGGCCAGCTGATCAAACCTGAGCGCTTCAAACTGGAGGCGGTTGCTCACCCAGGCCGTTTCCGACAGGGTGCTGTCAATTACCGGTAAGCTGGCGGCTTTTGCCATGGCTACTTTTGATACCACCGGTTTTATTATTAATTTTTTTTCCGGAGATGCCGGCGCCGTAGTGCTGCCGATGGCCAGTTTTTCGTACGGGCGTAGCCGTACTTTCTGTTCCGGCGTTTTATCGAGATATACTTCCACAGCGCCTTCCAGCAGGGTGGTTTCATATTGTGCGTCTTCCGGGTAGGCTTTTACGTTAAAAGCCGTACCAAGTGCATGGATATTCATAGTAGCGGCGTGTACCACAAAGGGGCGGGCAGGATCCTTTGCCACTTCAAAGAAAGCTTCTCCATCCAGCCATATTTCCCGGGTGCGGGCATTCAGCCGGCAGGTAAGATGGCTGGAGGCGTTCAGATGCACCATAGTGCCATCGCTGAGGCGGAAATGCCGGCGTTCGCCGTTGCGGGTTTCCACCAGCTGCAGTTCTTTCTGATGGCGGGCTCCCTGCCACAGGTGATAACCTGCTGTACACAGCAGTCCGGCCAGGGCCGCGGCAGCCACCCATTTCCACCAGGCCACGACTTTTACGGTCGTTTTACCAGCGGGTTCCGCTTTTGCCATCATCTCACTAAAAACAACCGCAGAAGGCGCTTCCGGTTCCGGTGCTGAATGCCAGTACTCTTCCAGCAAAGCTACCTGCTGCGCCCATTCCGGGTGTTGCAGCAGTAAAGCCGCCAGTTCTTCCCGGCCGTTTTCATCCAGTGTGCCGCTGAGTTTTGCCGTTATTAATTCATCCAGGCGATGATGATGCATAGGTGCTGTTTAAATGTTCCCAGGGAGAGAGACACGAAAGAGAAGGCGATTACCTACAGCCGGTAAAAAAATTTTTCAGGGAACATGAATTTGGGGGCCGGCATCCCTGCTGTATTGCTGCAAGGCTTCGCGCAGGCGGCTGGTAGCGCGTACCAGCTGGGTTTCTACAGTGCGGGGGGAAATTTCCAGGAGCAGGGCCACGTCTTTATATTTAAATCCTTCCTCCCGGATCAGGCGGAAAATAGTGCGGCCCTGGGGGGAAAGCGTGGCGATGGCTTTATCCAGCCATTGCTGCATTTCCTTCCATTCCAGCTGGGGGTGTACATCTCCCGCAAGCGGGGCGCTTTCCGCTTCCAGTTCCAGCCACTGGTGTTTCTGCTCATCGCGGTGATGGTTATAGCAGCGGTTACGGACAGCGGTATATAAGTAGGTTTTAAGATACAGGATTGGTTCGCCTTCCCTGCGGTTCTTCCAGAGCTGCACAAATACATCCGACACAATTTCTTCCGCCGCTTCCCTGCTGATGGCCAGGTCTGTTGCAAAACGCACCAAACGGGGATAAAAATGATCAAATAACTGCCGGAACGATTGCTGATTGTCCGCCTTGCAAACCGCATCCCACAGTACCTGTAAATCAATTGCTGGCATACTTCCTTATTAGACGAAAAACATTCCCCGTCAAAATAGCTAAATAATTATGATTTTCAAGTGCTGAAAAGTAAAGATGGCATAAAGCCGGCCCATCAGATGCCAAAAAGGCATCCGGAATAAACTGGAGATAAATTTGAGCCGCTTCCCTATTATGGATAACTCAATTTCATTTCTTACGCATCAGGCGTCGAACGATAGGAGTTTATTAGATGCCTATTCTCAAACCGTTACCGGCGTAGTGGGTACTGTAGCCGAATCGGTGGTACATATAGAAGTACAGAAGAAGGTAAGCGACCAGCGAACGCGGGAAAGGCGTACGCAGGGAGGCACCGGTTCCGGCTTCATTATTTCTTCCGATGGTTTTATTATTACCAACAACCACGTAGTGGAAAATGCCGACAGTATTAAAGTGTCGTTTACAGACGGCAGACGGGTGAACGCAGAGATCAAAGGGACCGACCCTTCCACCGATATTGCTGTATTAAAGATCGATGAAAGCGGGTTAAAGGCTATGCCGCTGGCAGATTCTTCAGCTCTGCAGGTAGGGCAGATCGCCATTGCCATCGGTAACCCGATGGGATTGCAATACACCGTTACCGCCGGCGTGGTAAGCGCATTGGGCCGTACGCTGCGGGCCAGCAACGGCAGGCTGATCGATAATGTGATCCAGACCGATGCCGCCCTCAACCCGGGTAACAGCGGCGGTCCGCTGGTAAACTCATCAGGACAGGTAATTGGGGTGAACACGGCGGTGATTGCCTCCGCACAGGGACTTTGCTTTGCCATCTCCTCTAACCTGGCCGCACAAATTGCAGGACAGCTCATCCTCCACGGTAAGATCCGCAGGGCGCAGCTGGGAATTGCCGCACAACCGGTAAACCTCAGCAGCAGGATGATTGGCGCCAACAAACTGAATACCCATACCGGCGTATACGTGTTTGAAACCGTGCCCGATGGCAACTTCTATAACAGCGAACTGCATATCGGCGATATCATTATTGCATTCGACGGCAAACCGGTAACTTCCGTTGATGACCTGCACCTGCTGTTATCCGATAAACAGATCGGCAGGAAGATCCCCGTTGAAATACTAAGGGGTGGCAGGAAACAGGTAGTGGAAGTGATTCCCGGCGAAATAAAAAATTAATAGTGGCACCTGAAAAATGAGGCTGTTCCGGAGCAGTACGCTCCGGGGCAGCTTTTTTTATGCCCGCCTGAAAAAAATATTTTATAAGTAAACAAACATTTACTTACTTTGCAGTAACAATTAGCTTATGCGTCCTAAAAATTTAGAGAAAGAGGAAGCCATCCGCACCATTGCCTTACAGATCATTGCCGAAGAGGGACTGGAAAACCTCACCATGCAGAAGCTGGCAAAAGCGGCCAACATATCACCCAGGACGATTTATATAAAGTATAAGGATAAAGAAGATCTCCTGG
>JBCNPS010000563.1:0-4822 GCA_039593235.1 Chitinophaga sp.
GTCCTAACGGCGCCGGCAAAACCACCACGATTTCAATATTATGCGGTATTGTACGGGGCGACGGCGGGGAAGTGGTCATACAGGATTTAAAGCAGGAGGCCGCCCACAGGGAAGCCATTAAACATATTATCGGGATAGTGCCGCAGCAGATAGCCCTGTATCCACAACTTTCCGCTGTTGAAAATCTTACTTATTTCGGTAACCTGTACGGTTTTAAAGGAAAACCGCTGCAACAAAAAATTATGCATTACCTGGAACTGTTTGGTCTGGAAAAAAGTGCGCACAAAGAAATACATAAATATTCCGGCGGAATGAAGCGGCGGGCCAACATTATTGCAGCTATCCTGCACGACCCCAAATTACTGGTGCTCGATGAGCCCACTGCAGGAGTGGATGTTCAGTCGCGTAGCATGATATTACAATTCCTGCGTGATTACAACAGCCAGGGAGCCAGCATCCTGTATACTTCCCATTTGCTGGAGGAAGCGCAGTCGTTATGCGAAGAAGTGGTGATCATGGATGCAGGAAGAATGATTGTGCAGGGCAACCCGCTAACCCTGATACATCAGCATCCCGATTGTAATAACCTGGAAGACGTATTCCTGCATTTTACCGGAAACGCGCTCCGGGACTAATTTTTAAATGCTAAAGCGAAGGGCTAAAAGCGATGTTAAGACTACTGGCAACAATCAGGAAAGAGTGGCAATTACTGTTACGCGATAAAACAGGGATCATCCTCCTGTTTATAATGCCCGTGGTATTAATTACTGTAATGGCGCTGATCCAGGACGCACCCTTTAAAGATTACCAGGATATCCGGTTCGATATTTTAACGGTTGATAATGACCATGGCCGTTTGGGCCGTTCTGTGAAAGAAGGCCTGGCTTCCGGCGGACAATTCAATATCATTGATTCCGTTGATGGACAGCCGGTAACTGCAGAACGCGCCAAACAACTGGTGAACGAAGGCAAATACAAGATCAGCATTATCATACCCGCAGGGGCTACAGCAGCCATTGTGAGCAATGCCAACCGTATTGTGAATGATATCACGCACAGGATGGGCATGTCAGTGTCATTACCGGTAAAAAAGACGGCCGATTCATTAAATGTGACGATCTATTTTGATCCGGCTGCAAAGAAAGCGTTTAAAGGCGCCATTCATCAATCGGTAGATAACTTTCTTACTCAGGTAGAAACCGATATGTTGCTGAGCCGCATTAAACAACAATTGCGGAGTAAAGACAGTACTGCCGGCACTGCAGATACTTTGGCCATCCGCTTACAGGCAGTAGGGCTGAAGGAACAAAGCACCGGTACAGGAAAACAATTGGATGTAATTTCCAATTCTGTTCAGCACAACGTGCCTGCCTGGAGTATTTTTGCCATGTTTTTTATTGTAATACCCATTGCCGGAAATATGATCAGGGAAAGGGAAGATGGCAGCCTGCTGCGGATGAAGCTGATACCGGGATCTTACCTGGCCATCCTTGCCGGTAAGATGCTGTTTTTTGTAGGAGTTTGTATCCTACAGTTTTACCTGATGATGCTGGTAGGTATTTATGTATTGCCGCTGCTCGATTTGCCGCAGCTGGTCATGGGCCAGCATCCGGGAGCAACATTGCTGGTAGCCGGTGCAATAGGGCTGGCTGCAACGGCTTACGGGATCCTGATCGGCACGGTATTTAAAACCCCCAACCAGGCATTGAATTTCGGGGCTATCTCTATTGTAATCCTGTCGGCCGTTGGCGGCATATGGATACCCCTGGAAGTAATGCCCGCAAGGATGCAGCTGCTGGGGCATTTGTCGCCCTTAAGCTGGGGGCTCGATGCCATCAACGATATTTATTTGCGTAACGGAGATATGGAATTTGTGTGGAAGAATGTGCTGAGATTAATACTTACCGGACTGGCTATGCTGGCCATAGCCGGATGGGTGGAAAAAAGAAGAATGAACTGATAAATGTTTTCAAAACAATAGTAAAACTGTATTTTTACTCCCCACAAGGGCATTCGCCTGTTGTGAACAACAGGTGATAAACCTACAACATTATGGAAGAATTAAAAAAGAAACTGAAAGAACAAATCATTGAGGCACTCAACCTTCAGGATACCAAACCGGAAGACATTGATGACAATGCACCGTTATTTGGAGAAGGCCTGGGACTCGATAGTATCGATTCACTCGAATTGATGGTATTACTGGAAAGACAGTACCACATCAAAGTAGAAGATCCCCGCGAAGGCCGTAAGATTTTGCAGTCAGTTCAGTCTATGGCAGCGTTTATCCAATCGAAACAACCGGCATAAGTAAGCAGGCTACATGGCGGAAAGAGTGTTTATAACAGGGATAGGAATGATCACCGCTATTGGTGATAATGTAGCCGGAAACCTGCGCAACCTTCGGTTACAGCAGAGCGGACTGGGGTATAGCAGCTATATTGACACCATTTACAAAAATGTGTTGCCGGTTGCAGAAGTGAAACGTGCCAGTGATTCCCTGTTTGCGCTTGCCGGGATGCCGGCAAAGGAAGGGTATACCCGAACCACTTTACTGGGGCTTGCCGCCATGCGGGAAGCACTGAAGGATGCGGGTATTACCGACGTGCAATCTGCTCCCACAGGCTTTATCAATGCCAGCACGGTAGGCGGTATGTGCGATACCGAGAAGTTATATTTTGATATTATTGATCCTGGGAAGACAGGATCTTTTTTACAATACATAGATACGCTGGATTGCGCTGACTGTACCCAACGTATAGCCGATACCGTAGGATTCAGTGAACATATTGCCACTATCAGCACGGCCTGTTCTTCTTCTGCCAACGCGCTGATGTTCGGGGCGCGGATGATTAAGCAGGGTATGCTGCCACGGATGGTATGTGGCGGCACTGAAGCGCTTACCCGTTTTACATTGAATGGATTCAACTCTCTTAAAAATGTGGATAAGCAGTTTTGCCGGCCGTTCGATCAGCAACGTACAGGTTTGAACCTGGGCGAAGGTGCTGCATACCTGGTACTGGAAAGTGAATCTTTCGCCAGGGCCAATAACAGCCGTATCCTGGCGGAACTGAGCGGGTACTGTAATACCAATGAAGCTTTTCACCCAACCTCACCCTCGCCGGATGGTGATGGCGCCTACGAAGCCATGAAAACGGCGTTGGAAATGAGCGGGCATTCACTGGAAGAAGTATCCTACATTAATGTACATGGTACTGCCACCCTTAATAACGATGTTTCCGAAGGAAAAGCACTGGAACGTTTGTTTGGCGATAAAGTGCCCTTTTTCAGCTCCACCAAACCGTTTACCGGTCATACGCTGGCAGCGGCAGGAGCCATAGAAGCCATTTACTCCATACTGGCCATTCAACATGGGTTAATTTTTCCCAATCTCAATTTCTCAGAAAGAATGGAGGAATTGAATATCAGTCCGGTTACCACCCTGATGGAAGAGTACCCGGTAAATCATGTTATTTCAAATTCATTCGGCTTTGGGGGCAACAACGCTTCCCTGGTGATCAGCAAATATGAAGGGTAAGTGTTACATACAAGCAATGGCGGCCATTTCCCCGCAGCTAACTTTTGAAGGGGATATTTTTTCGGCGCAGCTGGTACATACAGACAGTAATCTGCTTGCCTGTATAGAACCCGACTATAAACCATTCATTCCCGGCAATAACCTGCGCCGTATGACGCGGGTACTAAAAATGGGATTAACGGCTGCGCTTAAATGTAGCCAGGAGAGTGGTATTACCACACCGGGCCCTATTGTGACCGGCACCGGCAAAGGCAGTTTGCAGGATACAGAAAAGTTTATCAAAGAAATCGCGGAATACAAGGAAACAGCGCTGAATCCTACACCTTTTATTCAATCTACCTATAATTCTGTGAATGGATTAATTGCCTTACAACAAAAATGTACGGCTTATAACAATACTTTTGTACACCGCGGCTTTTCCTTTGAAAATGCATTGCTGGACAGCATGCTATTGTTGCAGGAAGGCGCTACCCATACGCTTACAGGCGCTTTCGAGGAAATTACAAAAGAACATTTTTACATCAAGAGCCGGATCGGTTTCTGGAAAGAGCAGCCCACAGATAGCCGGGAATTGTATCGTCATCTTTCACCGGGCAGTATTGCCGGGGAAGGGGCAACATTCTTCACACTAACGGGTACGCCTACCCCACAAAGTTATGCCGCCATTTCAGGTTTCAGGATGCTGTATAAGCCAACCGGCAGTAAATTGCAGGAGGCCCTGAAAGCCTTTACCACAGCTCCTGATCTTATTATCACGGGCCGCAACGGGGATAGCAATTTTGAGCATTATTACCAGGAGCTGGATCAATGTTTCCCGGGTATACCTCAGCTGCCATTCAAACATCTTTGCGGCGAATATGATACGGCAGGTGCGTTTGGTGTATGGTTGGCTGCGCGGATCATTAAGGCGCAGCAAATACCCGCAGCGTGGTTTCCCGGTGTGGGGCATTTGCCTGCGCCTGTTCATTCCATTCTTTTCTATAATCACTTTTATGGTGAACAGCATGTTATGCTGAAGCTCGAAAGGGTTTAACTTTCACATCTTCTTAATTCACCTGCCAGGAATTGTTGTAACTGCTCCCTGGTAGGCAGTTGTACAGCATAAGTAGAAATAAACATCTGCTGGTCCATTCCTGAAGGAATGGCATATTCGGCAAGCGCTTCATCTTTATTGGTAACCAGCAGAATGCCGATTGGCGGATTATCGCCGGGCGCCGTCATTTTTGCTTTGAAATAGTTGAGATAGGTGGTCAGTTGGCCTGCATCTGCATAAGTAAAATCACC
>JBCNPS010000564.1:0-4807 GCA_039593235.1 Chitinophaga sp.
TGAAGTGGTAGACAACTCCATTGACGAAGCGCTGGCTGGTTATTGCAAGAACATTGAGGTTACTATTCACGAAGACAATTCCATCAGCGTACAGGACGACGGTCGTGGTATTCCTACCGGGATGAACACGAAAGAGCAGAAAAGTGCGCTGGAGATTGTAATGACGGTGTTACATGCGGGCGGTAAGTTTGACAAGAATACCTATAAAGTGTCCGGCGGTTTACACGGTGTGGGTGTGAGTTGCGTAAACGCATTGAGCGACAGGCTGCATGTGACAGTAGAACGTGAAGGAAAATTATTTGAACAGGAATATCACCGTGGTATCCCACAATACGCGGTGCGTGAAATCGGCCCAAGTGACGTAACCGGTACTACCACGCACTTTAAGCCGGATGGCGAAATATTCAAGGAAACCACCTATAACCGGGAAATCCTGGCAGGTCGTTTACGCGAATTATCTTACCTGAACCGTAAGATCAAGATCACGTTAACAGATGAGCGTGAAAAGGATGAAGAAGGTAACTTCTTCTCTGAAACCTTCTACAGTGAAGGCGGTATCCGTGAGTTTATCCAGATGCTGGATAAAGGCGCCCGCCGTAACCCGCTGTTGCCAGCTCCTATTTACGTGGAAACGCATGATCCGGCATCCAATGTAGCCGTTGAAGTAGCGCTGGTATACAATGATGCTTTCAGTGAAAACCTATTCTCTTACGTAAATAATATCAACACCATTGAAGGAGGTACACACGTAGCCGGTTTCCGCCGCGCCATTACCCGTGTATTCAAATCTTATGGTGATAAAAATAAAATGTTCGAGAAATCGAAGGTAGAAGTTACCGGAGATGACTTTCGCGAAGGATTGAGCGCTATTATCAGCGTGAAAGTACCTGAACCGCAGTTTGAAGGACAAACCAAAACCAAACTCGGTAACTCCGATGTAATGGGTGTGGTAGACAGTTCTGTGGCTGCCATACTGGATGCTTTCCTGGAAGAGAACCCCCGCGAAGCAAAAACGGTGATCAATAAAGTGGTGCTTGCCGCGCAGGCCCGTGAAGCCGCCCGTAAGGCAAGGCAGCTGGTACAACGCAAAAGCGTGATGACCGGCAGCGGGTTACCGGGTAAACTGGCCGACTGCTCCGATAACGATCCTGCCAAATGTGAACTGTACCTGGTGGAAGGAGACTCCGCGGGTGGTACAGCCAAACAGGGCCGTAACCGTAACTTCCAAGCCATCCTGCCGCTGCGTGGTAAGATCCTCAACGTGGAAAAAGCCATGGAGCACAAGATTTACGAGGATAATGAAATCAAAAACATCTTCACTGCACTGGGAGTAACCATTGGCACAGAAGAAGATGATAAAGCACTGAACCTCTCGAAACTGCGCTATCACAAGCTCATCATCATGACGGATGCCGATGTGGATGGTAGTCACATTGCCACACTGATCCTCACCTTTGTTTTCCGTTATATGAAAGCAATGGTAGAACAGGGGTATGTATACATTGCCCAGCCGCCGCTGTACCTTGTAAAGAAAGGAAAGGAGCAGGTTTATGCCTGGACGGAAGAACAGCGTAAAGAAGCCACCACAAGGCTCGCCGCGGGAGGTAAAGAAGACAGTGTAAGCATTCAGCGTTATAAAGGTTTGGGTGAGATGAACGCAGAACAACTGTGGGATACCACCATGAACCCTGAACAACGTACCCTGAAACAGGTAACCATTGAAAGCGCTGCAGAAGCAGACCGTGTATTCAGTATGCTCATGGGCGATGAAGTTCCTCCACGCAGAGCATTCATCGAATCACATGCGAAGTATGCAAAAATTGACGCTTAATTACGTAGATACGTTATAGTTATAAATAAAGAATCCTGCCGTTTCAGCGGCAGGATTCTTTATTTATAACTATCATCTTATTTTTTATCCTTCCCTTGTAAGCATATAATTGGCCAGCACCTGGTACAGGAACACGCCTATGAGCATGGCAGTAACCGCTATATTAAAGGGATCGTTTGTAACGAATGCCAGCACAATACCCAGCACCCCCAAAAATGCGAGCGTTGCTGTATACCAGGTAATGATCCGGCGGTTCTTTTTGCTTTCAGGAATATAAAATCCTGCAGCCGGCAGCAACATAATGCCGCTGCAAAGACATAGCGCCAGTAATCCCTGCTGGCGGGTGAACAGGAACGCCACACCTGCTGCCAACGATATACACAACAGCACACCTACTACATTGGATACCTGTGTTTGTTCTTTGCTGAGCGCATACCTGCCGTATGGATTCAGGCGAAGGAACAGGTTACTCACCGGCGTAATGAGCCAGGTGGAAAGCGCCAGGAAGGCCAGTAGCACATACACGGGGAAAAACACCTGGCTGGCAATTTGTGTAAGTATAAAAATGGCAATGATAATGATCCACTGTGTACGCGCTTTTTGCCGCGCCATGAAAAAAGCGTAGTTCAGGAACTGCCGGTACAGCCAGTACCTGGCTTTCATAGCCTGTACCATGCCTTGCCGCGCCCATTCATTGGTAGGGTCCAGTTTCAGTGATTCCCTGAAATGCTCCAGTGATTTCCGGTGATCACCGGCCTCCAGCCACTTCTGCCCGAGGTTGGCATGCGTGTAGGCGTTTTCGGGATTATGCTCCAATGCCTCATGCAAATTGGAAAAGGCTTCTTCCTTCTTACCCAGTCTGAACAGGGCATGGGAGCGGAGATTAAGACAGGCTTCATCTTCCGGTTCAATGGCCAGTCCTTCTTCCGCCTTGTGAAGGGCAGCCTCATACTCTTTCTTCGACAGGAGGATCTGGCTCCACATGGCAAAATAGTTCACCCGGTAAGGGTTGATGGCTACTGCATTGCTGATGGTTCTGATGGCTTCGTTAAACTGGTTTTTTGCAAAAGCGATCCTGGCCAGCAGGTACAGGAAGCGATCGTCGTATGGCGCAAAGCTGAGGGTATTGCCGGCTATTTGTGAGGCTTCTGCGGTGTTGCCTGTTTCCATGTAGCAAATTGCCAGCAGGTATAATCCGTCGGTATCGTGAGCATTGGTACTCAGGTGCTGGCGCAATGCGGCGAAGGCATCTTCAAAGCGGCCTTGTTGTACCAGAATCTGGGCGCGCTGAATTAATACAGCCATAATCGTTATTTCTTAATATCCAGGTATTTCAAAACATCATCATAAAGACCGGTTTCATTTGAATACAGCGCATAGTTACGGGCAGTATTAAACCATTCCCTTGTGGTGGGTTTATGTGTTTTAGCGGCTTTTAATAATTCTTTTTGTGTAATAGGCTGTGGTACTCCTTTTTGCAGGGCTTCCAGCAGTTTTTCTTCTATAGCAATATCCACAATCGCTTTGAGGTCGGCGCCGGAATAACCCGGGGTGGCCTTCGCGAGCGCATTATAATTAATATCGCTCACGGGTTTATTGCGCAGTTGCAGTTTCAGGATCTCTTCCCTTCCTTCCGTTTCCGGTGGCGCCACAAAAATGATCCGGTCGAAACGGCCGGGGCGGCGGAACGCAGGATCCAGGCTCCAGGGGGCGTTAGTAGCGCCAATAATAAGAATATTCTCATTGCTGGCGGCAATGCCATCCATTTCAGCGAGGAACTGGTTAATAATATGCGTTGCGCCCGACTGCCGGAGTGCGGAGCGGTTAGCGCCTAAAGCATCTACCTCATCAAAAAACAGTACACAGGGTTTGCTCTGGCGGGCCAGTTCAAACAGGCTATGCAGGTTTTTCTCACTGGTACCCACCCACATGTCCAGCACATCATGAATGCCTACGTTGATGAACTCTGCCTGTATCTGCCCGGCGGTAGCTTTTGCAAGATATGTTTTGCCGCATCCCGGAGGGCCATATAGTAAAATACCACCACCGGCTTTTTTCCCATAAGCTTTATAGAGATCGGGAAACTGCAGGGGCTTGATGATCTTCAGATCTATTTCCTGCTTCTCCCTTTCCATACCGCCTACATCTGAAAAATTGATCTCCGGTTTCTCCAGCATAAACAAGCTCTCGCTTTCTTCCTCCTCATCTTCTTCCCCGTTAAAGGAAGCGGAAGGTTGCTGGGCCACCCGGAAAAGCCCGTCCAGCGCCTCATCACGAAAGCCCGGATTAATTTGCAGTAAATGCTGGTATATTTCTTTTGCAGCCGGCATGGATTGCTCCTTCACCAGGATACGGCAATGCAGCAGCAATGCGTCAAAATGATCAGGTTCACGGTTTTCCAGCTGCTCAAGTACCACGATAGCTGCGGAATATTTATGCTGATGATAAAAAGTGCGCGCCAAACCCAGTTGCGCTGCCGTATTGGATGACGACAGCTCCAGTACTTTCCTGTATTGCTCCTCTGCGGCAGTATATTCATAATCCTGTAGCAGTACCTGCGCCAGATGCATACGTAAAGGCACATTCTCCGGCGAAAACTGCACCGCCTCCTGTAATTGCTTTATTACTTCCGATGACATAATGTGCTTCTGTTTAATTATTCAGTAACCCCGTAATAATACGCAATTCGGCCGCAAAAAAAGTGTTAATTGTGCCTGAAACTCCTGCGTTCTACAAAAATACACAAGTCCTGCTCCGCTATCACCCTGTAAATGATTGCCTGTATAAAGAAACAATAAATTAACCCTCTATCTATATATATTTTATTTAATTAATAAACTGAACGTTTAGTTTATTAATTGTTAAGGAATCTTGTAATGGTCATGGCTTTGTCTAAGTTTCAAAATACACCAAGGTAATTCTGAAATAAAAGTATGGGGGGAAATAGTTATGTCTAATTTTAAAAATAAAGCAAGT
>JBCNPS010000565.1:0-4803 GCA_039593235.1 Chitinophaga sp.
TGTATATGTTCCGGAATTTATTTAATATTGATAATAGCTGCACTGTTCCCATAGAGATTTACATTTTTTAGTAAATACAAGGAGTTTTTTTTACTTTTCACAGCACGTTAAAGTTGATCCACCGAAATTACTTTGATATCTTCAGCATGGGGACTTTGGACTGTAAATAGAATCGTAAATTTTGTAAATAAAAGCTTGACACTATGCTTCTTCGTCAGCATCTCCTTTCCGGGAAACGCAGATACCTGTTGGGATTGATACTCTTCTTGTTTATCTCTGTAATCTGCGTGGCTTTCAGTATGGAGGATAGTGATGATTTTAATATCTCCAGAAGGGAAGTTTTGCTCCGCAGGATCGGACATGAACTGCTTTTACAGTCGGGCGACAGTACATCAAGAGTGCTCCCGGTAAAAAAGATCGCAGAAAATGAATACCAGATCAGGTTTGAAAATGATTTCACATTTCAACCGGACTCCCTGGTGAATACCACCCGGCGTGTGTTGGCCAAAGACCCGCTCGCGCGTGATTATGTTGTTAACGTTCTGAACTGTAGCAACGCCAGCGTAGCCTATGGATATGCCATATCCCAAAATAGAAAAGATGATATTATAACCTGTATAGGAAGAAAGCAGCCCAGGGCATGTTACATGATTAACGTTAAATTTAAATCGTTGGGCATAAATACAGCAAAAAGCGGATATATTTTGGGCAGCCTGTCGTTTTTGGCATTTATTGGTTTTCTTTTTTTGAGATCTGCGAAGCCACGAAGAACTTTGCCTGTAGATGTTCAGCATACGAACATGATTACTTTGGGCTCGGTGTCGTTTGATACGCAAAATCATAAGCTCATAATAAATGGAAACACTACAGACTTAACCGGAACTGAAACCCGTGTACTGCGCATTTTTGCATTGTCTCCCAACGAAACTATTGAGAGAAGCCGGCTGCAAAAAGAGATATGGGAAGATGAAGGTGTTATTGTGGGGCGTAGCCTGGATATGTTCATCTCAAAACTCAGAAAAAAACTGGAGCCTGATCCGAATATCAAAATTGTGGTTATACGAGGAAAAGGATATAAGCTTGAAGTTAGCGCTTAAGAAAAAATCTCTCCGTCCAAAACGGATCAATTATTCTTATCCGGGAATTGTTAATTGAGTAGGAAGAGGCTGTACTATTTATTTATGATACAGCCTCCTCTCTATTTTAACCGGCCTTGTGATTCGAATCTAATACCATTCCGCAATAAGGATTTCACTCTTAAGGTTTATCTTTACGTAGTTCAGTTTGCTTTTGTTCACAGGCAGTGTGAAAAACAAGCATCCGGAACAAAGTATAGACCTGTGCGTATTTCATAATTTATTTACTCAGCAACCGCCTTTGCCAGGGGCACGTTTATAAATCACTTTACCATCCCGTTCTACATAATCGCCCGATACTATTGGATATGAATACTTGGGCGCATGCGATACACTATGGCTTCTTATAATTATCTTGTCGTTAACTTTCAGGCTGTGCAATGACTGAAATTCATTTTTAAAGCTCAAAAAATTCCTGTCAGACTTTTCCGGCCCAAAACTAAGAATATAGTCGTTACCATTAATCCTGGCCATCACTCCGAAGCCTAATCGTGAGCCTGGCGGAAGAGAAAGAGAAGTTACAACAGCCTCCATGTTGGTAAAAGTACTTGTATACTTCCTTATTTCCGCAGCCTCGTCAAGCACTTTTTTGCCTTCGGGAGAAGCTTTCCATTTTTTGTACTTCATACCTTCAGGGGTAGCCTCCCATTTTTTTAATTCGGCTTTCATTTCAGCAGCTGAGGGGGGCTTTGAAACTGATTTTTTAGAAGTTTCATTTTTGATTTCGCGATTGGCAAATACCAGTCCGCTTACCACAACCAGCGGTAAGATCAGCGCATAAATAACTTTTTTCATATTTTTGCAGGTTTAATTAACATAGATCTATCTCCTGATAAATCAGATTCGTTTAAGGCATTTTTTTTATTTTTCATAGCTTATAAAATTGATTTCAACGAAATTAACCTCCTGCTTTTCAGCCGGGAAATCTGGATTGTAAATAATAATGTAACCTTTGTAAATAAATTGTAAATGGTATGTTGGGCGGCCAAAATCCGCTCTCCGGGAAACGCAGGTACCTGTTCGGATTGATATTACCCTCGTTTATCTCCATAATCTATCTGTGTGACTTTCAGCATGAGAGGAAGTGACGATTCTGACATTTCCGGAAGGGAAGTTTTATTCCGCAGGATCGGACATGAACTGCTTTTACAGTTGGGCGACAGTACATCAAGGGTACTTCCGGTAAAAAAGATCGCGGAAAATGAATACCGGATCAGCTTCTGCCAGGCCGCGAAGCGCTTTACCTGAAGATGGTCTGCATACAGGCATGATTACTTTGGGACCGGTTTCTTTTGACGCGCAAAATCATAAGTTCATAATAAATGGAAACACTACAGAACTGAAAGCCGTGTACTGCACATTTTCGCATTGTCTCCCAACGAGACTATCGGGAGAAGCCGGCTGCAAAAAGAGATATGGGAAGATGAAGGTGTTATTGTGGGACGTAGCCAGGATATTGACGCGTTAAAATAAAAAAGCCCTGCATAAATGCAAGGCTTTAGTTATCTAAGTCGGGGCGGCAGGATTCGAACCTGCGACCTCCTGCTCCCAAAGCAGGCGCGATACCGGGCTACGCTACGCCCCGAAATCCCTTCTTAGTCCACATTTCAGCTTTAACGGTGACCCTTGTGGCAATACCTTTGCTTCAATTGCGGAGTGCAAATGTAGGAAAATGTTTAACATAAAAACAAATTTTTTTTAACAAAAAGACAGGATTGCGTTAAAACACGCTACCACACTGCATTACATAGCGCAACATTTTTCCGGGATATAACACGGTTGGCAATGTTGGTTATAAGTAAGCCGCGATATTCCCCGCTGTTTTATTCTGAACGAAGGCTCTTTACGGGATTGGACCTGGCTGCTTTTATGGACTGGTAACTAACGGTGATAAAGGAAATTACAATGGTAATAACGCCTGCCAGCGCAAAAAACCACCAGCGGATACTAATGTGATAGGCAAAGTTCTGCAGCCATTTGCTCATCACCCACCACGCTACGGGGAAAGCAATCAGCAATGCAAATATGACCAGTTTTATAAAATCTTTCGACAACATGCCCACAATTCCCGCTACACTGGCGCCCAGCACTTTCCTTACCCCTATTTCCTTGATCCTTCTCTGCGTGGCAAAAGTGGTGAGCCCGAAAAGGCCGAGGCAGGAAACAATAACAGAAAGTACGGAGAAAATATTGAATAGCTTTCCCATACGCTGCTCCGCCAGGTATAAACGTGATAAGTCTTCATTTATAAACCCAAAAGAAAAAGGGAAATCTGCATATACCTGTTGAAATACTTTTTTCATCACTCCCAGGTTCCGCTGGATGTTGGCGGGAGTGGTGCGCTGTACAATGTATCCTGTATTTCCATTAAAATTACCTGAACTGCCATTTCTCACAATCAGCGGTTGTATGGGCTGTTGTACCGGTTTAAAATTAAAGTCTTTCACTATTCCTACAATAATACCCGTGCGGCTATCCATGGTAATTCTTGTTCCCAGTGCAGTTTCCATGTTCAGCTTCATTGCTTTTATGGCTGTTTCATTGAGTACATAATTATTTTCATCTCCCTTAAAATCTTTAGAAAAAAATCTGCCGGATTTCATATGCATCCGGAAAGTATTTACAAAATGATCATCTACCCACATTTGGGGAAATACCAGGTTTAACTGCGGGTCTTTCCCATCCCACTCTACAGACCGGGTGCCGGTGGGCAGATCCGTAGGCAAATGGCTGATAAAACTATAATCATCTATCTCGGGATACTGGCTGATGGCGGTTTTCAAGGCTATCTGGTTCCGCTGCAGGTCGCCCAAACGGGGAATAGGCACATACAGGAGGTTCTCCTTATTGTACCCGATATCCATAGTACGGATAAACTGCAGTTGCCTGTACACTACAATTGTACTCACTATCAGGATAACGGCAATAGAGAACTGCACCACGATGAGGCTGTTCCTGAAAAAGGTTTTTCTTCCATGAAGCATTTTTACCCCTTTCAGCACTTTTACCGGGTGGAAGGATGAAAGGAACAACGCCGGGTAACTTCCGGCAAGCAAACCTACGCCTGCCGCTATTCCTAAAAGACCCGCAATAAATTTTAAGCTCAGCAGATTAATAGAAATGGATTTTGCTGCCAGCTCATTGAACAATGGCATCAGCACCCATGCCATAGCCAGTCCTAAAATCAGGGATATAAAAGATAAGAGGAGCGCTTCACTTAAAAACTGTATCACCAGCTGCGACCGCAAAGCGCCTACTGTTTTACGCAAACCCACTTCTTTTGCCCGTTCACCGGATAAAGCCGTGGAAAGGTTCATAAAATTGATCCCGGCGATCAGTAAAATAAAAACAGCGATCAGTGAAAAGATCTTCACCTGCTGGTAGTTACCCTGCCCTGCTACATCCAGCATGAGGCGGGAGCGCAGGTGCACATCTGTAAGCGGTTGCAGAAACAGGAAACCATTGGTTTTAGATACATCCATACGGCGGTAAAGTGCCATGATGCGCTGCTCCAGCGATGCAAGTGCCGCCGGCGTGGCATCAAAATGATCATCCACCCGGAGGTAGGTGTATACGTCGAAATTACCCCAGCCCTGCTCCAGGTTGATTGTTCTTTCATAAAGCTGGATGGGAAGCAGCATATTGAACTGCAGGTGTGAATTGCGGG
>JBCNPS010000566.1:0-4790 GCA_039593235.1 Chitinophaga sp.
GGCGAATTGCGGCATGAAGATGATCCAAATGGGAAATGACTGACTGACTCGGCATGTGGTGCATCCATTTAGGTAATCAGCAGTTGGCGGCACAACAGTTAAAGCTGGGAACTAATCCTTCTCTGGTAAAACAATCTGCTTTACTTGAACTGGAAAGTAAAAAGCAGGCGCTCCTCCTTTCCCGTATCGCTGATACCAACCAGATCGTTTCCCCGGTAAACGGGATGATCATCTACCTGGAATCCGATAACACTTTCCGTGTCCGCGCCAACAACTACTGGACCAAACTGGTTGCAGAAGGCGCTGCTATTCAATCTATTAACAATAGTTTTTCTCCTGCACAGGAAATTAAAGCCACCTATACGCCTGGCGGCACTTTTGGCTTTTCCTCCGCCGGCGGTATTCATACGCTTACCATCCCCGACGCCTCTCTTACGGCTTCGGGATTTGTTAACTATGGCGCCCAGTCGTTCAAAGGATTAAAAAACTTTACAGAAGGACTGCAAGCCTATTCACTACGTGTAACCAACGACGTTAGTACACCTATAAAAATATTAGGAAAGGACGCCACTGGAGACGTTGGTTCCCTGACCATCGATAATAATTTATCTGTTACAGGCGGGCAGCTGGGCGTAAAAAACAGTACTAAACTATGGAATGCAAATAAAATAGCAGATTACGATGTGTTGTTTGGTACCGCACCCGCAAATAATGATGTACTTACTTTTAACGGTACGCAGTGGATAGCGAAAGCTATAGTGATGCCAGCTAATTCCAACAACTATATTCAAAATACAACTACTGCTCAAACTGCCAATTTTAATATAACAGGTAACGGTATTATTGGCGCCGCGGGTACACTGGCGCTGAAAGCGCTTACGCCCGGGTCTGTGCTTTTCGCCGGAACAGGGGGCGTTATCTCGGAAAATAAAAACCAGTTTTTCTGGAACGATGCTAATTCATCATTGGGAATAGGCACCGGCTCACCAGCAAATCGCCTGGAAATTGCCGGACCACAAACGGTAACTCCTGCTTTTTCTGCATTTACTTCAGGACTGCGGTTATCAAATATTGCGGGGGCCACACCGGGAACTGCCAATTCCAAAGTGTTGTCTATCAATAGCACGGGAGATGTAATCGTTACCGAAAATTTAGCAGCCGTTAACTGGCTGATGACAGGTAACACTGCTGCGCCTGCGGGGTCTGCGCTCGGTACCAACGACGATGTTAAAATGGTGATCAAATCCAATAACCAGTCGTACCTGGAGTTTGGAAGGCGCGATCTCTTAGGGCTTACTGATACCTATCCCGACTATACAGATCCCAATCAGAAAGTAACCTATCTCAGGTCCGCATTACAATTTGAAGCAGCGGGTGCGAGCTTTTATAAACCTATGTTTTATGTAGATGCCAATGGTAATTTCAGGATGAAAGGAAGCGCTGCCGGCACAGATTTATTTGAATTTGGTTCAACAGGTACTGCCAATAATGGTGGATTTGATTTTATTATCGGCGATGATGGAGATGAGCCGATCATTTTTAAAAGCTATACATTCAACGCCACACCTACCACGAAAGAAATGATGCGCCTGCAAAGCGGGAAAATGGGTATTGGTGTTACCGCACTTCCCGCAAGGACGCTGCATGTAAACGGCGACATGCGTTTGACAGGCAGCGCAGGTACGCCAACAGACCTGATGGGCCGCGATGCAGCCGGGGATATTGGCAATGTTTCACTGGATGCAGCTACATTGAAAATCACCGGTGGCGCATTAGCCGCCAATAGTGCCAGTAATATCTGGAATGCCAAACAGCTGAACGGGGTGAACATAAACAGCTCTGCACCTGCTACCGACCAGGTACTACAGTTTGATGGTACCGAATGGGTAGCGGCCGCAGCTCCCGGCGGTATGACCTTTCCTATAAAATCAGTAGGTACCTCGGCAACCGCTTACACGCTTACAGCAGCCGACTACACACTTATTGTAAACACAAATAATAACATGACGATTACCCTGCCGGCGCCTGCCGCCAATAAGGGCAGGATATATAATGTGAAGAGATTTAACACAAGAACGATTACAATGACCACGCCCAGTGGAAATATCGACGGGGTGGGGGCATCCGTTAATTTGGGTACAGAAACCAGGCGCTGTTTTTCCTTTCAGTCCGATGGCACCAACTGGTATATTATTTCAGAGAATTACTAATACAATCAGAATATAATTATTGTGCGGAGATATTGTTTAATCATATGGCTGTTACTCGGAACAGGCTTGCGCCTCTCCGCCCAGCAAGGTGTTTACATCCCTGCCGGCGCCACCGTATGGCTTTCCGGTAATACCAACGTGGGCATCTTCGCTGATATGACGAACAACGGTATCCTCGGCTCCAATCCCAACGCCACCTTTTACATTCTCAGCAGGCTATGGACTAACGGCAACGGGGCTACGCTCCCCGATGAAAGCGCAGACGGCACTTCAGGCAAAGGAGGCACCTTCCTCTTTTCGGGCGCCGGCCAGCAACGGGTATACGGCGCCTACAGCTTCATCAGCGGCACAGGCGCCAGCTTTCCCAACCTGCAGCTTAATAATCCCGCCGGCCTGGTGCTGGAGGATTTCAGCGACCTGAAGATCAGGAACAACCTGCATTTTGCCAGTGGCCGTATTTATCTCAACGGCTGGAATCTCCAGGTGGGTGATAAAACACCGGGCTCTATTACCGGCTACAACGATTACCGCTATGTGGTGACCGGGAAAGGTATTGCCGGCGGACTGCTTTACCGTGCTGCCATTACTAATGCAGATGGGAAAGTGGTGTATCCCATAGGAACAGACGATTATAACTACTCGCCTGCCGCCGTGCTCATTACCGGTGCAAAGGATATGATAGGCGCCCGTGTATACGACAGCGTATTTACAGTGGCCGCTGGCGGCGCTGCTTATGCAGACAGCTTTGTGAATAAATCCTGGAATATACGCCGGGCAGATAACAGCGGGGGAGCAATAGATGTGATCCTGCAACATATGGATGTTAGTGAATTGCCGGCATATGCCACTTCACGCGACAGCAGTTTTATTACCCGCTTCGTTAGCGGTGTATGGGACGCGGTACCGGCTATTACTACCCAGCCGTTGCCCGGTACATTAGCCACTACTGCCATGACGCAGCCGGCTACCATGCATCTACGGCATTTCGATGGGTTAGGCGCCAGTGAATACTTCACAAAAACTGCGCTCATAGGCTCTGCCAAACCAGCCATGTTCCTTAGTTTTGAAGCCTTCAGAACGGCTCCGCTGCTGGTACAGCTGGACTGGACCACCAGCCGTGAAATCTATAATGCTACGTTTGAAATTGAACGCCGTTATGAACGGCAGGAACAATTCGTGAAGATCGGCGTGCTGCCAACGAAAGCCATCAATGGCAATAGCAACGTGCCTTTGAGCTATACCTTCCCGGATGTGAATGATTACGACGACTGGACCTATTACCGCATCAAAGCAGTAGGCCGGAACGGTAAGGTTACCTATTCTGAAGTACGCGCTGTGCCGCCGTTTGTACAGATCAAAGTATTCCCGAACCCGAACAACGGTAATTTCAGGGTCACCATCCGTGGTATCCGCGGGGAAATGCTGATGCAGCTGCATGATACCTGGAGCCAGGTAATGCGCCAGTACGAGGTAAAAAGAGATGCGGACGTAAGTATTTCGGACCTGCCATCGGGCGTTTACTTCCTCGTTATTTACCATAAAGACACTATGAAAGTGGCTTACACCTGCAAAGTGGTGGTGGCGCAATAAAAAGGGCCGGAGTTTCCTCAGCGGAATTTCCGGCCTTTTGTTTTGATTTTCTCGGAGATTTCCCCCAATTTTGTAGGGTCCTTCCCAACAGGCGATTCATTTAAACAGATAGTTTTGAAAAAAATAATCATCACGATAGATGGCTACTCTTCATGTGGCAAAAGCACTTTGGCCAAGCAACTGGCTAAAAAGCTGGACTATACCTACATCGACAGCGGCGCTATGTATCGTGCAATTACGCTTTATTTTATTCAGAACAGGATCGACTGGCAATCACATGAAGCAGTAGCCGCTGCATTGAAAGATGTACACCTGGATTTTGTGCCCAATTCGCTCACCGGTGTCAGCGAAATGTACCTCAACAACGAAAATGTGGAACACCTGATCCGCGAAATGATCGTGGCCGAAAAGGTAAGCGAAGTAGCTGCTGTAAAGGAAGTACGTGACCTGGCCGTAGCACAGCAAAAGAAAATGGGCGCCCGCAAAGGCATCGTGATGGATGGCCGTGATATTGGCACCGTGGTATTCCCTCATGCAGAACTGAAGATCTTTATGACCGCCGATATCGCTATCCGCGTACAGCGCAGGTTTAAGGAATTGTATGAAAAGAACAGGAATATCACCCTGGAAGAAGTAAAACAAAACCTCGAACTGAGGGATTATATAGATGCCAACCGCGAAATAAGTCCGCTCCGCAAGGCGGAAGATGCTATTATCCTGGATAACAGTCACTTGAATCCCGATGACCAGCTTCAACTGGTGATGCAATGGGTGGAAGACGCTATAATGGCGCACTCCTCATAAAATATTATTTCCTTTTATTAAAACTCTTTTATACATTTGTTATGTGACCGCGAGTCACGAACCCGATAATTTTTCCACATCCTCCCGAATTTCCAGTAGCATTTATTTTCATGCCTGAATGATGTCAGCTTTTTATTGACGATTTCCGCATACCTGAACCTGATCCTCCCTGAAAAATACTGCTTA
>JBCNPS010000567.1:0-4778 GCA_039593235.1 Chitinophaga sp.
ATGCTGACATTGCTCTTACTCCAGGGATGCAACTGCGAAGATTTCGACTGCGGGTCCCGTTTTCGGATTGGTCCATGCCAGGATTTCTTCGTCCTTCTGCATACATTCTTCGTGTTCATCTGCCGTGGGCTGCAATTTGGCAAATTTTGCCAGGTCTGCAATTGCCAGCAGTGAACGCAGTTTATCTCTTTGCTGGTTCAGCTTAGTCACCGGTTTGATATTCTGCAACAGTTCCTCACTGGTTTGCTCCAGGGCAGCAATGTTGAACTGGTGCTCAAAGTAAGTACGCAAAATATCCGTTAACCGGGTATAGTATTGTTTAATATCGCCTTGTTGCCAAACTTTTTCTTCCTTCAGTGTTTTCAGTTCGCGAACAGCCATTTCGTAAGGAGAAACAGCAGGCGTTTTTATAACCGGTTCCGGTTTTTTACGGGTGCGGAAATACCATATCAGTCCGCCTATGATCAGCACAATTGCTGCGCCGATTAAAATATACAGCCAGTAATCCCATATACTCCAGGCAACACCCTTTATTGATTTAATAGGCTTGAATGCTTTGGTGGTATCTACGGCTACCGTATTTACATCTATCCCGATAGGCAGGGTCACCGCAGAGTCGGCAGTGGCATTGGCGCCGCTGTAAATTTCGAAATGCATCGGGGGAATTTCCCAATGCCCGGAATCGAAACTGGTAAGGGTATAAGTTTGATGAAGTACATGCTGATCCTGATTTACCAGTGTATCAAGATTGGAGCGGGTTACCACTTCAAAATGATCCAGTGAATCAGGTAATACCGGGAAGAGCACTTTGAAGTTAGCGTCTTTAAACTGTTGCGCTGTAAGCGTGGCGGTGAGCTGCAATTTTATCTGCTCGCCTATCCTGATACTGCTGGTATCTGCTTTGGCGGTAACATCCACTGCCTGCTGTGCCAGCAGGGAGAAGGGAAATAACAGCCCCAGTATGCAACATAAAAATATACGCCTTATAACTTGTTGTTTATACATGTTTAATTTGCTCTCCTTTATATCTATGCCCTGTTCAGGAAAAATGTTTGCAACGCTTTCACATAATCCTCGTCGGTACGTACGCTAACTAATTCTGCGCCACTTTTCATAAACGCATTTTTGCAATATTGTGAATGCTGAAGGAATTGCTGTTCATAATACTGGCGCACCCTGCGGTCGTTGGTATCTACCCATTGTGTGGCGCCGGTTTCCGCATCCGCTACCTGGATCAGGCCTACCGGCGGCAGTTCTTTATCGCGTTGATCATATACCTGTACACCCACCACATCATGCCTTTTTGCGGCGATGTTCAATGCGTCCTGGTAATTTCCGGATAAGAAATCGCTCAGCATAAAAACAATGCTCCTTTTTTTGGTAGCATTGTTAAAGAAACGCAGGGTTTCTTTAATATTTGTTCCTTTTCGTTTAGGCGTGAATGATAACAGTTCACGGATAATGAAAAGAATATGTGATTTACCTTTTTTTGGCGGGATATATTTTTCCATACCGTCGCTGAAAAAGATAACGCCCACTTTATCATTATTTTTGATGGCGGAAAAAGCAAGTACCGCGCATAGTTCCGTGATCAGGTCGCGTTTATCCTGCTTTTTGGTACCAAAAGAGGAGCTTTCGCTCATATCTACCAGCAGCATCACGGTAAGTTCCCTTTCTTCTTCAAAAACCTTTACAAAAGGGTGGTTGAACCGGGCTGTTACGTTCCAGTCGATAGACCTTACATCATCACCAAAATGATAATCCCTTACTTCGCTGAACGACATACCACGTCCTTTAAACGCGCTATGGTATTCACCCGCAAATATGTGGTTGGTAAGCCCTTTCGTCTTAATCTCTATCTGCCTTACCTTTTTTAATATTTCAGCCGTATCCAATGGGAAAATTTTTGAGTTACTAATTACGGAAAATGACCGGTCCTGCAGCTGCTATGGCACTTCCACTGCATTCAGGATCTCACTCAGGATATTTTCGCTGGTAACGTTTTCTGCTTCTGCTTCATAGGTTAAACCTACACGATGACGCATCACGTCGAAGCATATATTACGCACATCTTCCGGGATCACATAGCCGCGGCGCTTCATGAAAGCATAAGCCTTGGCAGCCCAGGCCAGGTTAATACTGGCTCTTGGAGAGCCTCCGTATGCGATCAGCGGTTTCAGTTTGTTAAGTTTATAGTCTTCCGGGTTACGGGTGGCAAAAACGATATCGAGAATATATTTTTCGATCTTTTCATCCATGTATACTTCCCTTACCAGTTTACGTGCTTCCAGGATATCTGAAGGCTGGATAATTGGCCTTATCTGGGTGGAGAGTTCCGGGTTCAGGTTTTGACGGATGATCTGTTTTTCTTCTTCTTTGGTAGGATACCCGATCACTACTTTCAGCATGAAACGGTCTACCTGCGCTTCCGGCAGGGTATAGGTTCCTTCCTGTTCAATCGGGTTTTGGGTGGCCAGTACCAGAAAAGGTTCATCCAGCTTGAAAGTGGAATCGCCGATGGTGATCTGTCTTTCCTGCATGGCTTCCAGCAGGGCGCTCTGCACTTTTGCCGGGGCGCGGTTGATCTCATCCGCCAGGATAAAGTTGGCGAAGATGGGGCCTCTGCGTACTACAAATTCATTCTTTTGCTGGTTATAGATCATGGTACCTATCACATCCGCAGGCAGCAGGTCAGGCGTAAACTGGATACGGCTGAATTTGGCGTTGATAGCGGACGACAGGGACTTGATAGACAGGGTTTTTGCCAGACCGGGTACGCCTTCCAGCAGTACGTGGCCCTGGGCCAGCAAACCGATGAGCAGTCTCTCCACCATATAACGCTGGCCAACAATTACTTTACCTAACTCCATTGTGAGCAGGTCCACGAAAGCGCTTGCCTGGTGGATCTTCTCATTCAGTTGCCGGATGTCGGACGATGTATTTTCCATGCTAATAATTTTTCAGGTGTGCTAAAATAAACATTCTCTGGTCAAATAAAACTTATCACTATGTGAACGGGCCGTTAAAATGCTGTTAAACTTGCCACTATGGCTCATTTCCACTAAATAATGATTCTATGGCGCTGCCTAAATTAATAAAGCCCGGCATAATTATATAATATTTTTCCCTATAACGTACCTTTGCGGGGAATAAGGCGTTGGCAAAAACGCTTATCATTTAAAAGCAACTGCAATATGGAAGATTTTGAGAAGCGCTGGAAACCCGTAGAAGATATGCTTACCGAAAGGTTTGGGAAAACGCCCAACATGGAAGCTATTCTTTTTCTTATTGGCGTAAATGAAATAAATAATTTAAAGAAGAAATATACCAAAGAACAAAAGCAGGACCTGATGCACGTGGCTGTATGCACGCTGCTGAGCCAGAGTGGCTACTTTGAACTTGATGGTTATGATAAAGACGGATGGCCGCATTTCAAGGAAACGCAACCGGTTCCGAAAATGGAAATGGCCGAACAGGAAATGTTCCTGAAAGAACACGTAATTGCTTACTTTGCCAGTCACGAAGAAGCATAATGCACCCTTATGAAGAAACTGTTACTCCTTAGTACCCTTTTTGTACTGATTGTTAGCCTGGCGGCTGCCAAAAACCGGAAAGTAAAAGTAATTACCCCCTATGGCACCATGGTGATCCGGTTGTATGACCAAACGCCGAAACACCGCGACAACTTCGTAAAGCTGGCCAGGCAGCACTTTTACGACAGCACCCTGTTTCACCGTGTTATCCGGAACTTTATGATCCAGGGTGGCGATCCTGATTCCAAACACGCCCTTCCGGGCGATACACTGGGCAACGGTGATGTGGGTTATACTATTCCACCGGAGTTCCAGCTGGATTTATTTCATCGCAAAGGCGCGCTGGCTGCGGCCCGGGACGACCGACCCGACAAGGCTTCTTCCGGTTGCCAGTTCTATATTGTGCAAGGCAAAGTGTTTACCGATGAACAACTGGACAAGCTGGAACAAACAAGGCTGAAAGGCCGTAAAATACCGGTAGATCAACGCCAGGTATACAAAACAGCAGGCGGCAGCCCTCACCTGGATCAGAATTATACCGTATTCGGGCAGGTGATCAAAGGCATGGACGTGATCGATAAAATTGCAGCGCTTAAAACCGATAGCCACGACAGGCCACTCCAGGACGTACCCATGAAAATCCGTGTTATAAAGAAGTGGCTGTTTTTCTAAAGAAAATCACCATGTCGGCAGAAAGTCAAAATTTACGATAGCCCGCCGTCAAAATCATAATAGTTTCTGTATTTTTACGGCTCAAAATCAAACTTGATATGAATTTTCCGTCAAACCTGCGTTACACAAAGGATCATGAATGGGTTTTATTAGAAGGTAATGTAGCTACCATCGGCATCACTGAATTTGCACAACGCGAATTAGGAGATATCGTTTTTGTAGATATCAACTCATTGAGCAAAACGATAAACGCCGAAGAAGTATTTGGTACAGTAGAAGCAGTAAAAACAGTGTCTGACCTGTTTATGCCTGTTGCAGGTACCGTTAATGAAGTGAATCCTGAGCTGGAAAGCTCTCCGGAGCTGGTAAACCAGGATCCTTATGGTGATGGCTGGATGGTGAAAGTAACCGTTAATAACCCGGCTGATGTGGAATCGCTGCTGGATGCTGCTGCTTACCAGGCGCTGGTAGGTGAATAATTCCGACCAAAATAATCTTTTATATAAGAAAAGGACAACAGGCTACGTTATTGAGCGGTAAGCCTGTTGTCCTTTTTACTGCTAAAAAAGGATC
>JBCNPS010000568.1:0-4763 GCA_039593235.1 Chitinophaga sp.
AGCCACGCTGTTCTGTAGTAGAAGCTGGTGTGGTTGCCGAGGCGTTGGCATACCAGCGGTAGGTCCATAACCTGTAATTCGGATTCTCCTTGTATGGCCAGCGGCTTCCGTTGTAAGCAAATGTTTTGTAAAAACGGGGATCCCTGTTCTTATAAAATTTTTTAGCATCATAAGTGTAAGATGATTGCCCTGGCATTTTACCATCTTTCATGGGGAAAGCATCCAGCATTTGTTTGGTAGGGCTCAGGGAACCATCGCCGAATATTTCTTTTGGCCTGGCTGCATTTTCCCAGCCATTCCACTTCTGCACCTGGTCGGAAATAACATTGTTAAAGCCGAATACGATCACTGCTTCCGGGTTATTGGCTTCTGTAGTGAACATATTTTCCCAGGCGGTGCCATCTGAGAGATCACCGTTTTTGAATAAACCAAAACCATTGGCTTCCAGCAGCGACTTTGCAGCGAGATTGGCATCGTATGCTTTTTTCCAGCGCGCATTATCGTTGCTGCGGTTAAACTGCGGACTTGCCCAGGTAAGCAACATACGGCCTTTCAGGGCCGCTGCCGCACCGCTGGTAATTCTTCCCCAGTCGCCGCTGCCAGGCCATTTCCCTGGCAACATCAACATGGCGGAGTCCAGGTCGGCAGCAATCTGATCAATACAGGCCGATGTGGCGCTGCGTGGGATCTGGAGGTTATCTCCTGAACCGATAATAGGATCCTGTGCATGCAGCACCAGCGGCACGCCTCCATAAAGCCTTACGAGATCGAAGTACTGATAGGCGCGCCAGAAATATAGTTGTCCCTTCAGTTTGTTCCTCGTATATAAAGGCAATCCGTATTGATCTACCTGGTCGAGGAACAGGTTGATCTGCTTCATCCTTGTCCAGGTGTTATTGTTAACGCCTGTGGCCAGTGGCGTACCAAAATAAGGCAGTGCATGCGCGTTCAGGTAAGAAACAGCGGGCCATTCTTTATTCCAGTTAGTTTCACCAGGCAACTCTTCGGTTGTTTGGGTAAACTGGCTGTTGTTAGTGGCCAGGTTCCATGCGAGCGACTGTGCATTGCCTGCAGGAAGGAACATACCATATACATAATCTACGTAAGCTTGTGCCAGCGTGGAATCCTGGAATACTTCCTCATTCACGCCGCCCAGGTCCCGCTTCCCTTCCAGGAAATCCTTTTTACAGGCAGCGAGCCCGGATGCCAGCAAGACAGTAGCTATAATTGTTTTACTATATTTCATGATGTTGTTTTATCATAACGTTATGGACCGGTTTGTAAACTGTAACAATTTAAAGTGTCAAATTCACACCTAAAGAATAAGTTCTCAGGTTGGGAAAAATATCATATGGTCCCTCCGGTGATTTATAATCGTATGGATTAAAGAAGTTAACCGGGTTCAGCATGGTGAGGATGAAGCGGGCATTGCTGATACGCAATGCCTGTATTACCCGCGACGGCAGGCTGTAGTTCAGGTTCACGCTTCTCATGCCCATTCTGAAAGCGCTCACTCTCCAGAAGCTGGAAGTGGGTTTAAGACTGATATCTTCCCAGTTGGGATTAGGATACTTTCCACCGGGATTTATTTCGGGGTCATATATATCTTCCCAATAAACCGGCCTGCTCTGGAAATTACGGTCAATGGCATTATTCATCTTTTTCCGGGAATCTCCATCAATTTCCGCCCATCCGCCAAAAGAACCACCAATTACACAATCGAAGCCGATGCCCTTGTAGTTGGCTTTTAAAGTGAATCCAATACCGTAATGATTATTGGCTTTTTTAGCCAGCTGTACCTGGTCGTTTTCATCAATGATACCATCCGGTCCGGCAAAGGTGCCATCTGCTTTCAGCGCACCTCTTACATCGCGGTAATACAACATACCCGGCTTCAGATCTTTTGCTTCCGTACCAAATACGGAAGTGATATTATATTGTTTTACATAGGCATCAATATCTCCCTGGCTTTTAAACATGCCCTGGTAATCATATCCCCACATGCCATTATCATCAGATTTTCCCTGTTGCTTGTTCCAGGGATAATAAGCATCTGTGGAGGCAAAGTTTCCCTGTTTCCATTTGTTATCATACCAGGAAAAACGGGCGTCAATACCATAGCTGAAATCTTTATTGATCCTGTCGTTCCAACCGATGCCTATTTCATAGCCGAAGAAATCCATCTTTCCCCAGTTTTCTGCGGCTACGCTTCCTCCTACTGTGAGAGGGGCCGTGGCAGTTCTTTCCATCAACAGATCCGTTCCTTTGTTATAGAATCCTTCCAGGGTAAGGGCCAGGCGACTTTGAAGGAAACGCGCATCTACCCCCAGGTTATTCTTGTACTCGTTACTCCAGGTGGCATTCCTGTTGGGAGAGGCTTCCATCTTCATACCGGTTGTTACATCTGAATTTCCGCCAAACACAGCTCCCTTCCCACCCTGGAAGCTGTACCGCTGCCGCCATTGCCAGGCTTTTGTATCATCCTTACCCAATAAGCCTGCAGAGTACCTGAGCTTGAGATAATTAACTGTAGAAGATTGAAAGAAAGATTCATTGGAAATAACCCATCCTGCGGAGATGGAATAAAATGTGCCCCAGTAATGTTCCGGTGCAAAATGTGTAGAAGCATCTGTGCGGAACAGAAATTCTGCCAGGTACTTATCGGCATAGCTGTAATTAACACGGCCTATATATCCCAGCGTACCGGATTCCGCCCCGCTTGTTCTGCCGTCAATAGCGCCGAAAGCGCTGCCAAACTGCCCGTTTGTACCTGCAATAGGTTTTTCTTTCCATACATCCTGCTGTTGGGAAGAGGCTTCTCCTTTTTCCACGGAAACAAGGCCGCTGATGTTATGCTTGCCGAATACGCGGGCATAGTTCAGCGTGAAGTTTACCTGTTCCGTTTCTGCATTTGAATTGGAATAATAAAGCCGGTTGCCGTTTTCGTAAGTAGCGCCCGGCAGCTTTACGGTGGCGCCATCGTCGAAGATGTGCGCGTTTGTACCTGTTCTGTTGAAGTCGTAAAGCCTATAGGTGGTACCTACTTGTGAAGCATTGGCGCCGGTGAAATACCTGGCGTAATTCACTCTTGCTTTCAGCCCTTTCAGGAAGGGAAAATCATATTCCGCATAGGCGTTTACCGCCAGTGTTTTATCTTTTGTTTCAGAGAGATTCTTTAATCTTTCTATTTCATAAAAATGATATCCAGAGAGTTTATCCGTACTGGGTATTTTCACCGGGTAACTGTCCACGTAAGCCGGGATATAACGCGGTGTCAGCAGCAGGTTGCGGTAATCGTTCTCTTCATTTTCGTTACCGATTTTGTTAAAGGTCCTTACCTGGTCGGACCAGTTGCCGGATACCTGCAGACCTACTTTCAAACCGGAAGCAACTTTAATATCGCCGCCTGCACGAAAGGTCCATTTCTTATAATCAAGGCTGCTTAAATTCCCGTTCTGTGCATAATAGGATGCACTGGCAAAAAAGGTTGCTTTCTCTGTACCTCCGCTGATGTTCAGTGTGTGCCGCATATTGGAAGAACTTTTCCATACAGGATCGAGCCAGTCGTAATTGATGTTCTTAAAATGTTCCAGTTCATCGGGAGAAAAGAAAGCGTTCTGATCTGTGAGGTCTTTATTCTCGCCATAAGGTCCGTTCATAATATTGATGTATTGCGCGAAGCCGTAGGCGCTCATCATTTTGGTGCGGTAACTTTCGTCGTTGATTCCATAGGATCCGCTGTAGCTGATCCTGGGGGCGCCAACGCGACCACGTTTGGTAGTAACCAGTACTACGCCGTTTGCGGCCCTTGATCCATATATGGCAGCGGAACCATCTTTCAGGATACTGATGCTTTCTACTTCAGATGGATCAAGGTTATTAAATTGTTCCGCATCATTTTTACCATCGCCTGTTACCTGGATCACACCGTCGATTACATACAACGGATCTGTAGAGCCTCCGTCTTTTGTAAAGGTGGCGGGATTCCTGATGGTGAGTGCGGCCTGTGAACCCGGGCGGGCGGTACCACCGCTCACTGATAAACCGAGCACGCGGCCCCGTAAGGCGGCGCCAAGATTGCCTACTGGCAGATCTTCCACCTCTTTTGCCTTCAGGGTGCTGATAGCGCCTGTTAAGTGTCCTTTTGTTTGTGTGCCGTAACCAACTACTACTGTTTCGGAAAGATCTGTAGATCCGTTCTTCATAGTTACGTTCACTACCTGCCGGTCGTTTACCTGTATTTCCACCGGTGCATGGCTGATAAAAGAAAATACCAGTACTGATTTGCCATTGGGTACCTGGATCGTATAATTGCCGTCGGCGTTGCTGACAGCCCCTTTTAAAATGCCTTTAACGCGTACCGTTACACCCGGAATTTCTTCCCCCTTATCCGACAATACTTTTCCTCTCACAACGATAGGTGCTGCTGTTTGTGCGGACACAGCGGTAATGTTGATACATATATAAAAGAATAGCAGTAATAGGATCGCCCCTGTGGTAAATGGCTTACCAAAAAGTAGCTGAATCATTGATTTAATGATTTAAATGGAGAATAAGAGTTGACAGAATAGATTAGTGTCTATCCGACAATTATAAAAATGCAGATACGAATGGAATATTTTTTTTCATAACAAAGGAATTTAACGGTCTTTCCTTTTACAACCAGAGACGCTGTTCCTCTCTGATAATTACTCCCGCAATTCATGAGGAGTATATCCTGGGATCAAGCTATAAAATTATTTACTTAAAAAAGGAATATCTCC
>JBCNPS010000569.1:0-4756 GCA_039593235.1 Chitinophaga sp.
GACGCGCCGCGCTATGCCGGCGAGCCGGACAGCCCGCATGCGATCAGCCTGCAGATGATCACCACCTGCGTGTCGCACATCTTCAAACAATCCAAAAACATTCCTGATCCTGAACAGGTTGATGCCTTTGGCGTATACAGCGGCAGTGGTTATCCTATTCCCAGGAAATTCACATTGGGACTGGATCTTAGCCTTTAACCATCAAAATGAAAATCATGAAGAAACAACGCTTATATATTGCTTATGCAGCTGCAGTGATTTCCGCAGCTACCCTGGTATCGTCCTGCTCCAAAATACTGGACCTGGAACCGCATAACTCTACTTTTACCAACGCTTACTTTTCTACGGAAACAGATGCCAAAACATCGCTGGCCGGCGCTTATGCCATCCTGCGTAATATCCTGATCAGGGATAATTCCTGGCATAAATACGGCGATATAGTGTCCGGGGAACTGAGCATCGACGGTGGCCGCGACAATGGCAATTTCAATATTTCCAATGGTGAATTTGTAGGGCTCAATGTAGGCGGCAATAACTGGAACTGGCAACAGTACTACCAGCTGCTGCAACAGGTGAACCTTATCATTAATAAAGTGCCTGGTATCGACGACAGTAAATTCACCAATATCAATAACAAACGGCATGTGATCGGGGAAGCGTATTTCCTCCGCGCCTTCACCTACTTTTATATGAGCAGGATCTGGGGAGATGTACCTTTGAAACTGGAACCGGACCTGGATGTATCGTCTGCAAAAAATATCCCCAGAAGCCCGGCAGACAGTGTATGGAAACAATGCCTGGCCGACCTGGAGATCGCGAAACAAAGCCTTGATTTTGGTTATGAAGATGAATCTGAACGTGCGGTAAGAGCCAATAAAGGTGCTGCATTTGCATTACAGGCACATATCCTGGCATGGAAAGGCGATTACGCAGGCTGTGAAGCCGCTGCCAACGAAGTGATCACCAACGGTGGCTATGCCCTCATGGATTCTGTGAACTACATGAAAGTGTTCATCGGTAAAACACAGGAAGGTATCTTTGAAATCAATATCAACGACGGACAATCAGAAGGGCTTTCCCTGGCCACCAACGGCGGTGCAGGCGTAACGCTGATGATGCCTTTCATTGATGGAAAAAGCTATATAGAATGGCCGGTAAATGAGAACTACCTCTCTATTTATGACGACCGCGATAAAGACATCCGGTTTAAAGATTTCTTCTACGGATTGGGTGGTAACCAGGGACAGATCATCAAGTTTGCAAACATTGCCTACGCCGACGGGTCTACGAAAAGAGATCCCCGCATGACCAATAACCTCATCATTTTCAGGCTGGCGGATATCCTGCTGCTGAGGGCCGAAGCACTGCATAAACTGGGTAAAGACGGCGACGCATTGCCGCTGCTTAACAAAGTACGCCAACGGGCAGGACTGGCCGATTCAGACGACACCGGCGATGAACTGGGCACTACCATCCTGGAAGAACGCCTGCGCGAACTCTTCTATGAAGGCCACGCCTATTATGACCTGGTGCGGAATAAAAAACTGAGCTCCTACAATGAACATTTCCCCGAGGATCAGTTCGTGAATGGCGGCTGGTTATGGCCCATTGACCCCACTATGTTCAAAGACGATTTCACCCTTACACAAACTCCTTACTGGAGAGGTAAACTTTAACCCAATAAAATCAGCTGTATGAAACATAAAATATATCTCTCCATAATAGCTTTGGTAGCCGTGGTATTATTTTCCTGTAAAAAGGAATATACGATCGGCGGCAGTGTGCATGACCCGCATGTGAACATGACCACTTACGATTACCTGAAAACAAACCCGCTTTTTGATACCGTGCTGTTGCTGATCGATAAAACAGGTTTGAAAGAAGAAGTAAATGCCACCGGCACTTTCTTCGCCATCACAGACTACGATATCTACAATTACATTGTACTGCGCCAGGAGCTGGAACGTACACGGAGAGTGGATCCTAACTATATCTTCACTTTTGATTCCCTGGATTTTGGTGTAATGAGAGATTCCCTGCGGGCATATCTTTTTAAAGACCTCATTACATTAGACAAGGCTACCAAAACCGGGAAGCTGTATAAGGCCAACGACGGGGAACTCCGCCTGGTGCAAGGCATTCCAAGCACAGACTATACAGACGGCAGCGTATTTACACAATATCCTGTATACCTGTACCTGACCAAACTGGTAGCCAAACCCGGTCACCCGGTTCCCACCACCGATGCGGAACTGGCCAACACCATACCCGAGCAATACCTGCAAACACGATGTCAGACCACCGGGATCCTCACCACCAACGGAGTATTGCATGTGCTGAACAACGGTCATACATTCACTTATTTCGGAGATACGTTTAACTGAGTTTTCACCCTTACGCATTGATCATGAAAAAAAATATAAAAATATTCGGCGCCGTGGTGATGGCTGTTACAGCAGCTATGTACGGTTGCTCCAAAGTGGAAAACGGTTTTCTCAGCAACCAGATACGCTACGTCGATAACCCGATCACCATAAAACGCGGACAGATACAATCCACCAATCCTGTAAGCAACGACGGGTCCAGCGCACCGGTAGTATATAAACTGCTCGACATCCGTGATGCGGAAAAACATACGCACGCCGACTCTTTATTCAATAATTATGAACGCTATGAATGGACCGGGAAATTTGATCCTGAAACAGATACCACGGTAGAATTGCTAAACAAGAAAAGGCAAAAAGTAAATGCTCCCTGCTTTGAATTTAACGAGCATACCGGCGCCTTTACTTTTTACGGTACTTCTATCAAAGTACCGCTGGGTACCTACGAATTTGATATCCAGGCTTCCAACCAAAACGGCACCAAAGTATATAAGAACATCGCCACCTTCACCCTGATAGATGAACCACCCTATCACATCGGCGATGGCGGCGCCGCCTGGTTCAAAGACGGCAGCGATGCCAACGGCGACCTGGGCGTGCCCACCGTTACCATCCGGAAAATTTCTGATGAAGGCACCAACATCATCCTGAAGATCGCCGACCAGAACGGCCGCTACTTTAACCCGGCCCAGGGCGAGATCATCAGGAGAGGCGACCGCAGCGATTTCCAGACCTATGCCCAGTTTCACCCGTTGGTAAAAACAGATACCAGCATGGTGTGTAATTTTGAAACCACTCCATTTCCTTTACTGCAAAGCGCTTACGGATACCTGATCTATTATCGTATCCCCAGCCAGTTTGTAACAGTAGACCCGGGTTATGCACCTACCAGCGACAGGATCTATAGCGTGAACCCACGCTTCCAGTTCCAGATCTTCCAGGAAGGCACCTATGAAGTGGTGGTTAAAATAAAACATGTGAACAGGGTGATCAGGTAACAACCAGCTGTATACAATAAAAGCCTTCCCTTACGACGGGAAGGCTTTTTTATGTACGGAACTCATACGTCCCTTCCAGTTTCCACGGCCCTTTCAGGTATCGCCATAACTGTAGCCCCGTGGCGGTTACCTCAAAAGGCAGGAACGCCGCTTTCAATGCTTCATGCGCCTGTTGCGCTTTAAAAGCCGTTACCTGGTTCATGATGGTAATATGCGGCCGCAAAGGCTGCCGGTCGCGCGGAATAAGCCATTGCGTCCACTGCGTTTGCAATGATGTATGCAGCGCAAGCAGTTTATCCGACATCAGCGTGTATGCGATACCGTTGGCATACCGTTGTACTTCATTCACCTGCAATACAAAGGAAGGTTGCGCCGCCATCGTATCCAGGGTGGTCATGATCCCTGGTTCATCCGCCGGCAGGCGGTAAAACAAACTAAGATGCGCAGCTACCTCGTTTGCATGGGCAGGATAATACTGCCGTCGCAAACGGTTGAAGAACCCGGTGGCGGCCGGGTCAAGTTGCAGCGTAAGGATGTAAGATGCCATGGCTATGCGAAGATAGTAATGTTAACAGGCACAAAAAAAAGCAGGCCCGATGGCCTGCTTTACGGTTGTTTCAAAAATGAATTACTTCTTCACCAGTTCTGTCAGGTCGCCCTCCGGGCTGCTGATCAGTATTTTGGTAGTCGTAATTTCGAGTATGTGGTGTACAATCACTTCAAAATTATCGCCGTTCACCTGGCCATCCTCATCAAAAACCAGGGTCAGTTCTTTTCTGGTTGCATTGTAAGACCAGCCACCACGAAACACATCATTATAATTGGTAACAACGTATTTCAGGTTGGCACATCCCGATTCAATCTCATCCAGGTAAGTGTACGCTTCCTTACTTTCCCAAGTAAGTATGCCATTGGCATTGAAAGCACCTTCATCACTCAGCCTATTGAAAATATTGGTGGCGTAAGGCGTACCATCCTGGGAATAAACCAGTTTGCCGTTTAAACATTTCAGCGGCGTCCAGGAAGTATCAACGCCAACAGCCATAGTCCACGCCGTATCGCCGGTATCTTTATAGCGGTAGGTTTGCCAGCTGCCCACAAATGCAGCGCCATCAGCGCCTCCTGCAGGAGGCAGCACAGCAATGCTCTCTTTGATCACGTTGCTTACCACGTTGGAGGAATCATACACGGCATACTCAATTTTAAAAGTATCCAGGTTGGCGTTTTCCGGCAACTTAATAACGATGAGGGAGTCTTCCCCATCCTGGCGCAACAGGCTGTGGGTGGCATGCGCAGCCTTTCTGCCGCCATCTTTGGGCTGGGAGAAATCCACTTTAAAGTAGCTATCCGCACCAGCTACTTTCAGGTAATAGC
>JBCNPS010000057.1:0-19522 GCA_039593235.1 Chitinophaga sp.
GTTGCTGAACCGGTAGAATGGGTGAATACCCTGATGGGCACTGATTCTAAAGTAAGCTTATCAAACGGGAACACCTATCCTGCTATTGCCCTGCCATGGGGCATGAACTTCTGGATGCCGCAAACCAATACCATGGGGAATGGCTGGGCCTATCAATACACCGCTGATAAGATCAGGGGATTCAAACAAACGCACCAACCTTCTCCCTGGATCAACGACTATGGCCAGTTTGCCATCATGCCCGTTACCGGCACTGTAAAATTCGACCAGAACAAACGCGCCAGCTGGTTTTCCCACAAATCAGAAGTGGCAAAACCATATTATTATAGTGTATACCTCGCTGATCCGGACGTTACTACGGAAATTACGCCCACAGAAAGAGCCGCTCAGCTGCGCTTTACCTTCCCGGCTACCGATAGCGCCTTCATTGTGGTGGATGCTTTCGATAAAGGTTCCTATATTAAAATATTACCTGACGAAAAGAAGATCATTGGTTATACTACCAAAAACAGCGGTGGCGTACCTTCCAACTTCAAAAATTACTTTGTTATCAAATTTGATAAGCCATTTACCGTTGCCGATATCTGGCACGATTCCGTACTGGTGAAAGGCCAGCTGGAACTGCAGGCAGATCATACCGGCGCAGTAGTAGGCTTTAAAACAAAGAAAGGTGAGAAGGTAGGCATACAAACAGCCTCCTCTTTCATCAGCTTCGAACAGGCGGAATTAAACCTGCAACGCGAAATCGGCCAGGATAACTTTGACGCTACCTGTAAGAAAGCAAAAGACATTTGGAATAAAGAACTCGGCCGACTGGCCGTAGAAGGCGGTTCCAGCGAGCAGGTAAGCACCTTCTACTCTTCCCTGTACCGCACTATGTTGTTCCCGCGCAAGTTCTATGAAATCAATGCAAAGAACGAGATCGTACACTACAGCCCGTTCAACGGCCAGGTATTACCAGGTTACATGTTCACCGATAACGGGTTCTGGGATACTTTCCGTGCGGTACATCCTTTCTTCACGCTGATGTATCCTACACTCAGTTCGCATATCATGGAAGGATTATCCAACGCTTACAATGAAAGCGGCTGGTTACCGGAATGGGCAAGCCCCGGTCACCGCGATTGCATGGTAGGCTCCAACTCTGCATCACTGATCGCCGATGCTTACCTGAAAGGCATCCGCGGATATGATATCAACAACCTGTATAAAGCTATCCTGAAGAATACGGAAAACGAAGGCCCGTTAAGCTCTGTAGGCCGCCTGGGTGTTAAATACTATAACTCGCTTGGCTATGTGCCTTACGATGTGGAAGTAAATGAAAATGCTGCACGCACCTTGGAATATGCTTACGACGACTTCACTATTTACCAGTTGGCAAAAGCGCTGAACCGCCCGAAAAAAGAAATCGATCTTTTTGAAAAACGTTCCCAGAACTATCGCAATCTCTTTGATCCGGAAACAAAACTGATGCGCGGAAAGAACAAGGATGGTAAATTCCAGACACCGTTCAATCCATTCAAATGGGGCGATGCCTTCACTGAAGGAAACAGCTGGCACTATACCTGGTCTGTATTCCATGATGTACAAGGCCTGGCAAAACTGATGGGCGGCCGGGAAATGTTCGCCAAAATGCTGGATTCCGTTTTCAATATGCCACCGGTATTCGATGAAAGTTACTATGGCACCGTTATCCACGAAATACGCGAAATGCAGATCATGAACATGGGGCAGTATGCACATGGCAACCAACCCATTCAGCACATGATCTACTTATATAACTACGCAGGCCAGCCCTGGAAAACACAATACTGGATCCGCCAGGTAATGAGCCGCCTGTACAAAGCTACTCCCGACGGCTACTGTGGTGATGAAGATAACGGCCAAACCAGCGCCTGGTACGTGTTCTCCGCAATGGGCTTCTATCCTGTATGCCCCGGCACCCAACAATATGTACTGGGTACGCCGCTGTTCGCCAAACTCACCATGACTTTCGAAGATGGTAAAAAAATGGTGATCAACGCACCTGGCAACAGCGATACCAACCTGTATGTGCAAAAGGCATCTTTAAACGGACAAACATATACAAAGAACTGGATCAGCCACCAGGACCTGCAGAAAGGCGGTACCCTGGAGTTCCGGATGGGCGCTACTCCTGAGAAATCAAGAGGAACAGAACCCGCTGCTTTTCCATATTCTTTTTCGGCAACAGCGAATAAGTAACGTGTACGTATAAACGATTTTCATTGTTCACTGAAATATTTCATCCCGATTCTTCGGGATGTACTCAATTTTCGCTAAATCTACCCGCATGAGAAAACTACTTTTACCTTTACTCTTCTTTTCATACCTGTGCGTATCTGCACAGGAAAACGTGATACAATATGTGAAGCCCATTACGGGCACACAACGGATGGGCCACACCTATCCCGGCGCTACTGTGCCTTTCGGCATGGTGCAGCTCAGCCCCGAAACGGACACCATTCCTTACGAAATGAACGGGAAGTATAATCCCGATGTTTATAAATACTGCGCCGGCTACCAGTATGAAGATAAAACCATTGTAGGCTTTAGTCATACTCATTTCAGCGGTACCGGCCACTCCGACCTGGGTGATTTCCTGATCATGCCCACCGTAGGCGCACTACAGTTAAATCCCGGTACGGCAGATCATCCCGAAAGCGGTTACAGATCCGCATTTTCACATAGCACAGAGGTGGCGGAACCGGCTTATTACAAAGTAAAACTGGAAGATGCTAATATCCTCGCAGAGCTCACTGCCAGTAACCGCGTTGGGTTTCACCAGTATACCTTTCCGGGCACAGACCAGGCGCATATTATCCTGGATATGATGTCGGGCATCTATAACTACGAGAACAAAAATGTATGGACCTTTATCCGGGTGGAAAATGATACCCTGATCACCGGGTTTCGCCAAACTAACGGTTGGGCACGTACGAGAATTGAATATTTTGCGATGACCTTCTCAAAACCCTTTGTACAATACGGGCATCAGAACTATGCTAAAGATGTGTATAAAGGCTTCTGGAGAAAGTTTGACCAGTCGAAGAACTTTCCCGAAATGGCAGGAAAACAGATCCGCGCCTGGTTCGATTTTAAAACAACACCCGGTGAAAAGATCAAGATAAAATTTGCCTTATCGCCCGTGAGCACCGAAGGCGCACTGAAAAACCTGCGTGCAGAAATCCCCGGATGGGATTTTGACCAGGTGAAACGCGACGGACAAACGCTATGGACGAAAGAACTGAATAAAATTCATATTGAATCAAAGAGCCGTGAAGAGAAGGAAAACTTCTACACCGCCATGTACCACGCCTTCATCAATCCAACTACGTATATGGATGTGGATGGCGCTTACCGTGGCCTGGATATGAACATTCATACCGCCAACGGGTATACGAATTACACTACTTTCTCCCTTTGGGATACTTACCGCGCATTGCACCCGTTGTTTAACGTGATCCAGCCGAAAAGAAATGCTGATATGATCCAGTCGATGCTGAACCATTACGAACAAAGCGCGCAGCATATGCTCCCCATCTGGTCGCATTACGCGAATGAAAACTGGTGTATGATCGGCTATCACAGCGTATCAGTGATTGCAGATGCCATTATGAAAGGCAATGCGCCTTTTGATGTGAATAAAGCGCTGGATGCCTGTGTAACCACTGCCCGCCACCGTACCTACGATGGGTTGGAATACTATATCGACAGGGGTTATATCCCGGAAGACAAAAATGGTTCCTCCGTTTCAAAAACGCTGGAATACGCATACGACGACTGGTGTATAGCGCAGGTAGCAAAGAAACTGGGACGCACAGACATTTATGAAGAGTTTATCAAACGTTCACTGAACTACAAAAATGTATACGATTCCAATACGGGTTTCATGAGGCCCAAGTTGAACGATGGTACTTTCAAAGCAAATTTTGATGCGCTGCAAACGCACGACCAGGGCTTTATTGAAGGGAACGCCTGGAACTACAGTTTATATGTGCCCCATTACCCGGATGAAATGATTGCCATGATGGGCGGTAAAAAACAATTTACCACTCACCTCGATTCCCTGTTTACAATGGAGCTGCCCGATAAATTTTTTGCTGAAACGGAAGATATCACCCGCGACGGTATTATCGGTAACTACGTGCATGGCAACGAGCCTTCGCATCATGTGGCCTACCTGTATAACTGGACCGGCTATCCGTGGAAAACACAGGAGCGTGTGAGAATGATCCTGAAAAAGATGTATCACCCCGGTCCTGACGGCCTTGGCGGTAACGACGACTGCGGACAAATGAGCGCCTGGTACATTTTCACTACGCTTGGCTTTTACCCGGTATGCCCAGGTTCCGACCAGTATTCACTCGGCAGCCCGGCTATTGATAAGGCTACTTTGCAACTGGAAAACGGCAAAACCTTTGTAGTGGATGTAAAAAATCAAAGCGATAAAAATGTGTATGTACAAAAGGTGTTGCTGAACGGAACGCCGTTGAACCGTTTGTATATCACGCATTCAGATATCATGAATGGTGGTACCATCACGTTTTATATGAGTGCCAAACCAAAGAAATAACAAGAGTGCCCAATCAGACAACTGGCTGTTTCCATTTATGGAAGCAGCCTTTTTTATAGAAAGAGAAAGGGGCGATATACACATCGCCCCTTTCTCTTTTTATAAAACCAGTTATTATCAATGCAGGGTAAATGACACAATACCCAACTGTACTTTCTGTGCAGCATCAAGTGCTTTATACCGGAAATACAGATTGTGTTTTTTGCCATCTGTTACCGGCGTAAAGCTGAAGTTTACCTTGTTGGCCACTTTAGGTTGTGCACCCGGACCAATGGTCACTTCACCCAAACGGGTGCCATTGGCATCATCCAGGAATGCTTCTACCGTAAAGCCGGACTGTGGTGTTTCCTGTACCATGTATGCCAGCTCTATGCCGCTTACACCGGTCAGATCCAGTTTGTTGTAAGTAGCCCAGCCTTCTGTATTGGAAGGGATCAGGAACTTCATGCCGTCGGCAGCAAATACAGCAACGCCGTCTGCTTTGCTGAAATCTGCAGCTGCCAGTTTAGGACTCACCAACTCCGCTGATGCCGTACCGGTAATGGGCTTGATGCCTGGACCGCCTTTATCAGTGTAGCTGGCCAGCAGGTACAATACGCCGTTGTCTTTTGGCTCACCACCCAATGTAGGGTTGATGCTGCCGCTAACAGGCAGGGATGGTATTTTAGGCGCATTGCCGCCGATAGAATAAATATATTCCACCAGTTGTTTTGCTTCGCCAACGGAAATACCGGGATGTGCAGACATGGCTGTTTCACCCCATACGCCACCACCGCCATTGATGATCTTTTTAGCAAGCATTTCAGGTGCGGCAGGATCGTTCTTATACTTTTCTGTTATTTGCTTGAAGGAAGGTCCTATAGATTTTTCATCCGGTTTGTGACAGGTTTTACAATCAGATACTTCCATGATGTTTTTACCTGCAATAGCGCCGGTAATGATCTGGTGACCCTGTGGCTGCGCTGCTTTATCACGTCCCTGGATATAATCGGCCTTTACAAAGATATTGTTCACATCCAGCTTACCATCAGCAGAGCTGCCATCTTCTTTATCAGAGATGTTAACTGCATACTGTACGGGTTTGCCGGGGAAGTAAAACATCTGGTTACCGGTGATATTGATCTTCACTTCGGGTGTTTCATTACCAGCGTATAGCTCTATGGATCTACTCTTTGTTTTAGCGCCTTTATCATCTGCCACTTCTACAAATACCGCATATTCACCGGCAGTGCTGTAAGTAAATTCTACCGTAGGTTCAGTAGTTTCTTTCTTACTGCCATTGCCGAAATTCCAGAGATAAGTGAGCTTATCGCCATCCGGATCTTTAGAGCCTTCGGCAGATAAGGTTACTTTAAATGGTAAGCCACCTGTAGTGCGCGTAGCCTGTATATTGGCTACAGGCGCGCGGTTGCCGCCATTGAAATCGATGCGGGAAAGACCGGCGTCTGCATTTTTGCTAAACCATCCGTTGCCATATTCGAGGATATATAAGCGGCCGTCGGGGCCCATTTCCATATCAATAGGCGCATTCAATTTAGTGTTGGGCATAAACTTTTCCATTTTGGAGAAGTTGCCGTTCTTGTCCATTGTTACGGCCATTACCCATCCGCGGATCCAGTCGTAGATAAACAGTTTATCGTTATAGTAATCCGGGAAACGGGTTTCTTTCGGATAAAACTCACTGTGATAAATGGGACCGGCTTCCGCGTTACGGCCACCACTGCCTACAATCGGAAATTCCTCCGATTTTGCATACGGGTACCAGATGAAAGCAGGCGTAGCCGGAGGCAACTCTCTCAAACCGGTGTTGTTACGGGAATCATTGATGGGCTTCAGCGGGTCATAAAAAGCGCCGCTTTCACCGGTTTCATAATTGTACTGGCGGTATGGTTTGTTGTTGGCAATAAACAACGGGTAACCGAAGAAGCCCGGTTTTTTCGCCTGGTTTATTTCATCGTATCCCCTGGGCCCTCGCAATGAATCATCGTTGTTGGCATCCGGGCCTACTTCTCCCCAGTATACATAACCTGTTTTCTGATCCACCGACATGCGGTAAGGGTTACGCGTACCCATTGCATAAATTTCCGGGCGGGTACCTTTTGTGCCTTTAGGGAACAGGTTGCCTTCGGGAATAGTGTAAGAACCATCTGCTTCTACTTTTATGCGGATGATCTTTCCACGCAGATCGTTGGTGTTAGCCGAACCGCGACGGTCATCATACTGGAGGTGACCCGGACGGTCGTCGGTAGGACCATATCCTTTGCTTACATATTTCTGTCCCGGTTCATCAAACGGAGTGGTGTTGTCACCTGTAGATAAGTACAGTAATCCGCCTGGTCCAAAAGCGATAGAGCCGCCGGTATGGCAGCAGATATCACGTTGGGAATAGAATTGCAGGATTACTTTTTCAGAAGACATATCCAGTTTGTTGTTTTCAAATTTGAAACGCGACAAACGGTTTACAGAGGTGTCTGCAGGAGAATACATCGCATAGATGTAGTGGTTGTTTTTATAGTCGGGGTCCGCGGCGAGGCCGAGGAATCCTTCTTCAGCATTCACATGTGGAACATCGGTGTGATGATATACCTTCAGGAAGCCCACCTGTGAAAGTCTTTTTTCTGCTGCATTATACAGCATCAGTTCCCCGCGGCGCTGCGCCACCAGGATATCCAGGTTGGGGAGTATAGCCATTTCCGTTGGCTCGAAGAACTCACCGGATACGAGCACATTTTTAGTGAAGCGGTCTTCCTCCGGTACACGGAGGGTTTTTGCCACACTGTAATCGAGCACCTGGTTTTTTCCGATGGCATATTTAATACCGCCGGCTAGGTGTTTCAGGAAAAGACTATCGGTATATGATTCCTCTGTATGACCAAGACCGGTATAAAAAGCACGGCCGCCATCATAATCATGGTACCAACTAATAGGGTGATTACCGCCCATTGTGCCGCCCTGGTACGACTTTTCGTCCAGTTTCAGGAGTACAGTAGTGGTGGTATCCACATCTTTATAATTATACCACTCATCGGTGTGTTCCCATTTTTCAGGAAGACCTTCCGTAGCGGGAAAAGATTTTTCTATTACATCAACTATAGCTTTGTGAACGCCGGGAGGATGGTTCTGGAACCATGCACCCGCGAGGTGGTTATACCAGCCCCATTCGTATTCGGTATCAGCAGCGGCGTGTACGCCCACATAGCCGCCACCTGCCTGTATATATCTTTCAAAATCGGCTTCCTGGTAGTTATTGAGTACATCGCCGGTAGTATTAAGGAAGATGACCGCAGCGTATTGAGCCAGTGTATCTTCATTGAATTTAGCGGCGTTTTCAGTAGTATCTACATCAAACCCGTTTTCCTGTCCAAGTTTTTGAATGGCTTTAATACCAACGGGGATGGAGCTGTGGCGGAAACCGCTGGTTTTGGTAAATACCAGCACCTTCGGTTTGCCCGGCCGGGATTTTTTACAGGCTGCCAGGGCCACTACCACCAGTGCCAGCAGCAAAAATATTCTGAGAGTTTGTTTCATTTTAACGGATTAGTTTTTGGGTTTCCAGTTGCCGATGGCATATTCAATGCCACCCAGTAAGTGCTTCAGGTATACAGGATCCTGGTATGCTTCTTTCACATGTCCCATTTCTGTATAAAAGGCGCGGCCTCCTTCAAAATTATGATACCAGCACATAGGATGGTTATCGCCGTTTTTACCGCCGGTGTAGCTGGTTTCATCAATTTTGATGAGCACGTGTACATCGGGGTTGAGGTTTTTGAAGTTGTACCATTCGTCTTTACGGATCCATTCATCCGGTAAATCTTTTGTAGCAGGATGATTATGATCCACTACTTTAAGGGTGGCTGTTTGCTGGTTGGGGTGGCTCAGGAACCATGCACCGGCCAGTTTGTTGTACCATGGCCAGTCGTATTCTGTATCCGTAGCCGCATGGATACCCATCCATGCACCTCCTTTGTGGATATAGTCCTGAAAAGCCACCTGTTGGGCGTCGTCGAGCACATCGCCGGTGGTGCAGCTGAAAATTACGGCTGCATATTTTTTCAGGTTGGAGGGAGTAAAGGCGCTGGCATCTTCAGTAGTGTCTACTTCAAAGCCGTTTTCTTTTCCAAGTTGCATAATGGCTATTTTGGCAGCAGGGATGCAATCGTGGCGGAAGCCTTTTGTTTTTGAGAACACAAGTACCCTTTTGGCTTTGTGTTTGTGCTTTGCCTGCACTGAAATGGTGCCGGCCAGGAGCAAGAGTGCAATAAACGCGGTTAATGCTTTCATGTTGTTTTACGTGGGAATTGAAGATGAAAAAGAGCGAAACGCAAAAAGCAAAAAGCAGAAAGTTATTGTAGCGGAGATATAAATATCCGTTCAGCTGCGCTACAATGGCTTTCTGCTTTTTGCCTTCTGCTTTTCCCTTATTTAAAGAACTCTTATTTTGATATTACGATACCATACATCATTACCATGATCCTGCAGGGCGATGTGGCCTTTTGGATGTTTGCCGAACTCTTTCCAGTCGTGGAACTTGCTTTTTGCCACCAGTGCATCCCATTCAGGTGTGCCCATGGTAGTTTCTGCAGTTTTCACGCCGTTGAGCCAGAGGGTAAGGTGACCATCTTTCTTCGTTAATTTGGCGGAGTTCCATTCACCAACTGGTTTAGCTGGCCTGGTAGGGCATTTGATGAGATCGTACAGTTCACCCGCATTGTGTTTGGGGTTTTTACCGTCGGGATGGCCCGCATCATCAATTACCTGCATTTCAGGACCAGACAGGTAAGTCTGACTTAAAGACGGATCTTCGTGAACGCTGAAAATAAGACCGCTGTTGCCACCCGGGGAAATTTTCCATTCGTAGCTCAGTTCATAGTTTTCATATTCTGCATCTGTAACGAGATCACCGCCCGGTGCGCCATTCTTTTTAGCTTCCTGGTTAAGACCAATTGCTCCGTCTGTTACACTCCATGCTGGGCTTGCGGTCGACTTCAGGTAAGTATGCCAGCCTTTGGTAGAAGTACCATCGAACAACAGTACCCATCCTTGTTTTTTCTCTTTAGCCGACAGGGTATTTAATTTCTGGGCTTTTACTGTGGTAGTACCGAGAACGGCAGCTGCCATCAGTGCGCCCATGATTAATTTTTTCATTCCGGATGATTGAGTTATGATGAAATCAATTATTTGCCGATAGATAAGATATAGCTTACCATTTCTTTGGCATCATCTTTTGAAATCTGTGGATGTGGTAACATCGCTACTTCGCCCCAGTTACCGGAACCGCCTTTAATTACTTTATCAGCCAGTTTGTCCACATTTTCCGGTGTATTAGGATACTTGCCTGCAATATCTTTCAGGGCAGGTCCTACCACTTTCATTTCTTCTTTATGACATGTTTTGCAATCGCTTTGGGCCATCAGGGTTTCGCCTTTGCTTTCCGGTTTGTTGGCACTTGGCGATACCATTGAATTATCTGCTGCGGGAGTTTCATGCGTGCTAACACTGTCCGCATTTTCTGCTTTTTTCTCACCACCTCCGCAAGCTGCAAAGAATAATACACTTAATACGAGCGGCGCCAGATATCTCTTTCTCATTTGTTGATTTTTTTTATTTGGTTATTGTTTACTAACGATCGGTGGATTAATGGGCATTATAAGCCTAATATTCTTTTATTAAAGGCTTCATCTGTACCGCCTCCTGCAAAGTCATCAAATGCCTTTTCAGTAACACGGATAATATGATCCTTGATGAAAGGGGCGCCTTCTTTAGCGCCATCTTCCGGGTGTTTAATACAACATTCCCACTCCATAACGGCCCAGCCGGCAAAATCGTATTGCGCCATTTTACTGAAGATGGATTTAAAATCTACCTGGCCATCGCCGAGAGAGCGGAAGCGGCCAGGACGGTCGATCCACGCCTGGTACCCGCCATAAACGCCGGAACGCCCGGTGGCATTGAATTCGGCATCTTTTACGTGAAAGGCTTTGATCCTTTCGTGGTAAATATCGATATATTCCAGGTAATCGAGGCATTGGAGCAGCAGGTGGCTCGGATCATAGAGGAGATTAGCCCGGCTATGGTTGCCGGTGGCTTCCAGGAAACGCTCAAAAGTAATACCATCGTGCAGGTCCTCTCCCGGGTGAATTTCATAGCAAACGTCTACGCCGTTGGCATCAAATTCATTGAGGATCGGCAGCCAGCGTTTTGCCAGTTCAGCAAATCCTGTTTCCACCAGGCCGGCCGGACGTTGTGGCCACGGATACATGGCAGGAGCCCATAATAACGCGCCGCTGAATGTAGCGTGGGCAGTGAGGCCCAGGTTGCGGCTGGCTTTTGCAGCATATTTCAGCTGGTTCACCGCCCACTCCGTGCGCGCCTGGATATTGTTGTGATATTGTGCGGGGGCAAAGCCGTCGAACATCTCGGAGAAAGCAGGATTCACAGCTACCAGCTGTCCCTGCAGGTGCGTACTCAGTTCTGTAATTTCCAGCCCGGCTGCATTCACGATGCCTTTGATCTCATCTGCATAGGTTTTGCTTTCAGCAGCCTTTTGCAGGTCGATCAGGCGTGTTTCCCAGGTGGGGATCTGTACTCCTTTGAAGCCAATGGAGGCAGCCCACTCACAAATGGATTTCAGATTATTGAAAGGCGCTTCATCTCCCATGAACTGCGCCAGAAAAATACCAGGTCCTTTTATCGTTTTCATATACTCAATCTGGTGATGAATACTATATCTCGAAGTTAGTCCATTTAGCATCGCTTTGTGAAGAGCGTACTACGTTATCGATGAATGCCATACCACGTACGCCTTCCTCTGTACCCGGGAAATCCAGTGATTCCGGGGATGGCTGCACACCATCAATTTTTGCGGATAAGGTTTGTGCGAAATTGCGGTATAGGTTACCGAATGCTTCCAGGTATCCTTCAGGATGGCCGCCTGGTGTGCGGGTATTATGCGTCATGTAAGATGACTGGAAAGTATATCCGCCGCCTGCGCGATAAATTTCGGTAGGTTTATCCAGCCATTTTACCAGCAAGGTGTTAGGCTCGTGTTGTGCCCATTCCAGTCCGCCTTTTTCGCCGTAAACGCGGATCTTCAGTGCGTTTTCTTCTCCGGCTGCTACCTGCGACGCCATTAAAACGCCGGCAGCGCCATTGTCGAAGCGGAGCAGTACTGCACCATCGTCGTCCAGTGCGCGGCCCGGCACCAGGATGTTCAGGTCGGCGCATAATTTTTCAATTTTAGCACCGCTGATATATTCTGCCAGGTTAGCTGCGTGGGTACCAATGTCGCCCATACAACCGCTTTTACCTGATTTTTTAGGATCTGTTCTCCAGGCTGCCTGGGCATTACCTTCTCTTTCACTCAGTTTGCTGAGCCAGCCCTGGGGGTATTCTACCCATACTTTGCGGATTTTACCAAATGCGCCGTCTTTCACCATCTGCCTGGCTTGTTTTACCATTGGGTAGCCGGTGTAAGTATGTGTAAGCAACAGGGTTAAGCCGGTGGCTTCTACTTTTGCCTTTAATTGCTTTGCTTCGTCGAGGGAGAACGTGATCGGTTTCTCGATAACAACGTTGAAACCCAGATCCAGCGCCATCATGGCCGGTTCAAAATGGGCGAAGTTTGGCGTAACGATGGTTACGAAGTCCAGCCTTTTTTCGGCCGGCATTTTTGCTTCGTTTTCCAGCATGGTTTTAAAATCGAGATAGGTACGTTCGGGGTCCAGGAACAGCATTTTACCTGATTCCACCGCGATGTCGTTATTGATGCTGAGCGCGCCCGCTACCAGCTCAATCAGTCCGTCCATATTGGCGGCAATACGGTGAATTGCGCCAATGAAGGCGTCTTTACCGCCTCCTATCATTCCCATTCTAAGTTTCCGTGTCATATTTACAATTATCGTTTTATAATTTAACTATTTGAACCTGTGCTACGTTTTTACGGCTGCGCATGTAAAAGAAAAGTCCTGCAAACGCTACGATCAGGATAACGGGTATTACCAGGGTGGCGTTGATGATTTCCGGACCTGCTACAGCAGTAGCCTGGCTGAAGGCTGCCGCTTCGGCGGAACCGGGGGCTGCTGAGCGGTAAGCATCCAGCGACGCGCCGGCAGGCAGTTGTTTTACGATGATACTATCGTAGAAACCACCCATAAAATACATGTATACAGATACGGCAAACATACCTGCACCACCCATCAGGTTCATGCCCAGTGCGCCCGACTGGGGAATGTTCTCAGATATAAAACCCAGCATGGTTGGCCAGAAATAAGTAACGCCCATACCAAAAATAAAGGCAGCCACAAATACCATGTTACCTGATACATGGGAAAGTAAATATAAGCCCAAAGCGGATAAAATCGCAGAAATAAGTAAAACGCCGGTAGGGGATATTTTATGTACCACCGGGCCGGCAATGCCTCTTCCCAGTACCTGTACACCGGCAGTTAACGCCAGAATGAGGATGGAGTTTTCAGTTACATTCTTTAGCAGCACTTCAATCCACTGCCCAGTGAAAAGCTCTGTGATGGCCGTTCCGAACATAAGAATAAACATCACGATGAACAGCGGGCTTAATACAGATTTATACATTTGTGCAGAAGAAACACCGGATGCTACCCTTTCAGTAACGGGGAAGTCGAGTTTCATAAAAAGATAACCATAGATAAGGGTAGGGATCACCATGGTGGCTACCTGCAGCTGCCAGCTGAGGCCAATTTTGGAAAGTAAAAATACCAGCAGGGTACCTACTACGATACCACCGGGGAACCACAGGTGAAAGTGATTCAGCTTGGTAGTTTTGTTATCTGGGAAGATAGTGGCTACCAGCGGGTTACACGCTGCTTCCACGGTACCGTTGGCCATACCGATAAACAGGGTGGAGATGAACAGCGACCAGAAACCGCCTGCAAACACCGTGAGCACAATACCCAGCAGGTGCAGGATGAAAGCTGCAAGCAGCAACCGTTTCATGCCTATGGCATCTACAATGAACCCTCCTATAACCACTGCCAGCGGAAATCCCCAGAACGCTGTTCCGGCAATGATGCTCAATTGTTTGGTATCCAGGTGGAACTCAACGCCCAGTCGGCTTAAGATTCCGGCACGGATGCCAAAGGATAATGATGTTACCAGTAGCGCCATACAGCTTGCTACGAACAGTTTTTGCGGCTGAATTGCATTTGCCATAAACGTGGATGTTTGTGTAAATAAGTTAAAACGGCTATTAAACCTTTAAATTTATAAAAAGTATTTTCATATTTCCATCTTTTTATATGGACGATGGGCAATTTTTTTGAAAATTTTCATTTCGGGCAGAAAAGTGGGCAAACCCGCCATAAAGACCCTGTTCGGGGCGGTCATATTTTAGGATGAGCGGTTGGTTCCCTTTTTATTCCGTATTGCCCGGTTAAGGCTAAAGATATATGCCTGATACTTGTCCCATACTTCTCAGTAGCTTAGGACTCGTCTATGTGTCTAGTCCTGATATAGGTCTACACGGTTGTTTAACTTAAATTTCATGGAAATGACCGGCTGCGCCTTGTATGGGCTATTTTGGCAGAAAATGACCTGAGCCGGTATTGCAGTTGTACTGACAATTTAGGTGTAGTTTGTAAATGGGATACCCCGGTGGCGGCGGAATAACTGCCACCCCGTAGCAGTACTTGTACCGGGTTTGATGTAATCTTTTACCCGTTCCTGTTTGTGATGAAATTTCCGGGAAACTGGTTTAACATGATATTGGCCGCTATTAAAAAAGCCTTTCATTTTACGAAAAACAATCTGCCGGTTTTCTCGCCGGAATGGCTATGCCGGCAACTTTCACTACAAATATCAAGGATATGTTAATTGATCGCAGTAAAATGGAAAATCCCCTCAAAATCCACCTTGAATCACCGAATTTATTCCTACTTTTACAAGCCTTGCCAGGGCGGGCTGCAAAACTGACACCTTGACAGTTCACCTTTACAAGCACAATATTTGAGTAATCTGGATGCCGTCTATCCAATTGACGAAGCCCGCAGCCTTTGTGCCACAGGCTGATGATGCAGGAATTTATCAACTGATATACGCTGCCTGGATGGGATCAGGTTACAATAAATAGAAATCGTAATTCGTAATTAAACATTTAACATGTTAGGTTTTTTATCAAAGCTATTTGGAGGGAATAAATCAGAAAGGGATATTAAATCCATCTCTCCGGTGGTGCAGCAGATTAACGAGGAGTACGAAAAACTGCAATCCCTTCCTATTGATGATCTGCGTCACAAAACACAGGAATTTCGGGCACGTATCGCTGAACATCTTGCCACTATCGATAAAGAAATAGCGGAAAAACAGGCCGGAGCAGATAGCGAGGAAGATGTAACCGCAAAAGACACTATATACCAGGAAATAGATATTCTTAAAAAGGAACGCGACAAGCAACTGGAAGTAGTGCTGAAAGAATTGCTGCCAAAGGCTTTTGCGGTAGTAAAAGAAACAGCCCGCCGCTTTACCAATAACGCTACATTAACCGCCACTGCTACCAACCTGGACCGGCAGCTGGCAGTGAGAAAGGATTATGTGACCATTGAAGGCGATCAGGCCACCTGGAAAAACAGCTGGAATGCTGCCGGCAGCACCGTTACCTGGAACATGGTACATTATGATGTACAGCTGATCGGTGGTACTGTACTGCACCAGGGGAAAATTGCGGAAATGGCTACGGGTGAAGGTAAAACCCTGGTATCTACCCTTCCCGCCTATCTGAATGCACTGGCAGGACAAGGCGTACATATCGTAACCGTGAACGATTACCTTGCACGTCGTGACTCTGAATGGAACGGACCTCTTTTCGAATTTCTCGATATTACGGTAGACTGTATCGATAAGCATCAGCCTAATACACCAGACCGCCGTAACGCTTACCTGGCCGATATTACCTATGGTACCAACAACGAATTTGGTTTTGACTACCTCCGTGATAACATGGTACACAACCCGGATGAAATGGTACAGCGTAAACACCATTACGCTATGGTGGATGAGGTGGATAGCGTACTGGTGGATGACGCCCGTACACCGCTGATTATTTCCGGTCCTATCCCCCGTGGTGAAGAGCAGGAGTTCCACGCATTAAAACCACGTATCGAATACCTGGTGGAAATGCAGAAGAAAGCCGCCAATCAATACCTGCAGGAGGCAAAGAAACTGATCGCTGAAGGTAAAGATGATCCCAAAACCGGTGGACTGGCCCTGATGCGCGCCTGGAGAGGTTTACCCAAAAGCAGTGCGCTGATCAAATTCCTCAGCGAACCTGGTAACAGGGTATTATTACAAAAAGCAGAAAATTATTACCTGGCAGATCAGCAACGCGAAATGCCTAAGGTAGATGAAGGCTTGTTCTTCTCTATAGAAGAAAAACAAAACAGTGTAGATCTTACTGATAAAGGTATTCACCTGATCACCCAGGGCGGCGAAGATGCAAACTTCTTTATCCTCCCGGATGTGGGATCTGAACTGGCGGAAATTGAAAAACTGCCATTGTCGCCCGAAGATAAGCTGCAACGTAAAGATGCATTGCTGCAGGACTTCGCCGCTAAATCAGACCGTATCCATTCCGTTCAGCAGTTGCTGAAAGCCTATACTTTATTTGATAAAGATGTAGAGTACGTGGTAATGGATGGTAAAGTGAAGATCGTGGATGAGCAAACCGGCCGTATCCTCGATGGACGCCGTTACTCCGATGGTTTGCACCAGGCGATTGAAGCAAAGGAAAATGTAAAAGTGGAAGCTGCCACCCAAACATTTGCTACCATCACCCTGCAGAACTTCTTCCGTATGTATCATAAGTTGGCCGGTATGACCGGTACAGCATCTACCGAAGCCGGTGAATTTTGGGAGATCTATAAGCTGGATGTGGTAACCATTCCCACCAACCTCCCTATTTCCCGTATGGATGCGGAAGACCTGGTATACAAAACAAAAAGAGATAAATACAAGGCAGTTATTGAAGAGATAAAGCAACTGCAGGCAAAAGGTCGTCCTGTACTGGTAGGTACTACCTCTGTGGAAGTGTCTGAATTGCTGAGCAAAATGCTCACCTTCGAAAAAGTGCCGCATAACGTACTGAATGCGAAACAACATGCCCGTGAAGCACAGATAGTGGCGGAAGCAGGTTTGCCGGGAGCAGTGACCATTGCCACCAACATGGCGGGTCGTGGTACGGATATCAAGCTCGGACCCGGTGTGAAAGAAGCCGGTGGTTTGGCCATCATAGGTACCGAAAGGCATGAAAGCCGCCGTGTTGACCGCCAGCTGCGTGGTCGTGCCGGTCGTCAGGGTGATCCGGGAACTTCCCAGTTCTTCGTTTCCCTGGAAGATGACCTGATGCGTATGTTCGGCTCAGAACGTATTGCCGGCCTTATGGACCGTATGGGTTACAAAGAGGGAGAAGTGATCCAGCACAGCATGATCACCCGCTCCATTGAAAGAGCGCAGAAGAAAGTGGAAGAAAATAACTTCGGTATCCGTAAGCGTTTGCTGGAGTATGATGATGTGATGAACAAACAGCGTACAGTGATCTATGCAAAACGTAATCACGCCCTGTTTGGTGAACGCCTGGCAATAGACATCGACAACGCCTTCTATGATGTGGCGGAAAACATGGTGTCTACCCACAAAGCCAGCGGAGATTATGAAGCCTTCAAGATGGATGCTATCATGAACTTCTCTATTGATACACAAATTACCAGTGAAGAACTGGCGAAAACAGATATTCCGAATCTGGCCAATAAGCTCTATTACGAAGGAAAAGATAATTATACACGTAAGGTAAATGACCTGATCAGCAATACACTGCCGGTAATTGAACGTATTTACCAGGAACAGGGACACCAGATCGAAAATATCTCCATACCATTTACCGATGGTAAGAAAGGTATTAACGTATTGGCTAACCTGCAGAAGGTAGTGGAAACAAAGGGACATGAAACTATGAATGCCCTGGAACGCAGTATTACCCTGGCTTTGATCGATGAATCATGGAAAGAGCACCTGCGTGCAATGGACGATTTGAAGCAATCCGTACAGAGTGCGGTATATGAACAGAAAGATCCGTTGCTGATCTATAAGTTCGAGGCATTCAACCTGTTTAAGGATATGGACCGGGAAACCAGCCGTGATATCGTTTCCTTCCTCACCAAATGCGGTATCCCCGTAAGCAACCAGGAACAGGAAGCGGCGCCGGAAATCCGTGAAGGCAGGGAACAGAAAACGGATATGAGCCGTATGCGCGCTTCCCACGAAGAGCTGGCGGAAAACGGCAGTCACCAGAACAGCGGCCCTGAATTGCAAACCGCTGAAGAGGTGAAAGCAGAGCCCATCCGCCACCAGGGACCGCAAATAGGCCGTAACGACCTTTGCCCCTGTGGTAGTGGTAAAAAATACAAACAATGTCATGGTAAGAACGCGTAAGCGTATCTTCCCGGAAAATGATAAGGAACGGATTACGGCAACGTAATCCGTTTTTGCATTAATTTCGCTTTGTAATCAAGCAATTGAATGATGGAGATTAACCGTTATATAGACCATACTGTATTGAAGCCCACTACCACGCTGGAAGATGTAAAGCAATTGTGTATGCAGTGTGTGGAATACGATTTTGCTGCCGCCTGTGTACCTCCTTTATACGTGAAGCTGGCTAAGCAATTCCTGGGGGCAACCAATACCAGAATAGCCACTGTTATTGGTTTCCCGTTCGGGTATTCCGCCATCGAAGCCAAAGTGGCGGAAACGGTATTGGCCATTGTAGATGGCGCTGATGAGCTGGATGTGGTGATCAATATTTCGGCAATAAAGAACAAAGACTGGGAATACCTGGAGAAAGAGATCGCCAATATCATGTACCTGGTAAGGGAGAAACAGAAAGTGATCAAGATCATCATTGAAAGTGGCATATTATTGGAAGAAGAAATTGTGCAGTGTTGCCAGCTGTATGCGAAGTATGGCGTGGATTTCATGAAAACGTCCACAGGATATGCAGAAAGAGGGGCTACTGTGGAAGCCGTAAAACTGATGAGAGCTAATTTGCCGGCTAACATACAAATAAAAGCTTCAGGTGGTATTCGTACCTTTGCCTTTGCGAAAGAACTGATAGCTGCCGGCGCCACCCGGATCGGGGCCAGTGCCAGTATAGCTATTGTAAAGGAAAGCAAAGAAGCGCAATAACAATTATTCATACTTAATTATACCGTATTCATGCAAAAGTTATTCATCCTGGTGTGTTGTCTGTTGGGGAGTGGAGTGGCCATGGCGCAGGACAATGCAATCGCCGCCAACGGAAATGTAAGAGTGGTGAAAGATAGTCGTGTGGATGTGCTGATTAAGAAACAGATCTACATTAACACCCTGGCCATCCGCAACCAGTCCGGTTTCCGGGTGCAGGTAATTTCTACCAACAAACGTGGTGACGCCAATGAAGCCAAAGCGAAAGTAATGCAGCTTTTTGGCGATTACCGTACTTATCTCGATTACCAGGCCCCCTATTTTAAAGTGCGCGTAGGCGATTTTAAAACCCGTGAGGAAGCATCTGAATTACGGGACAAATTATCCGACCTGTTTGCAGGCGGTGTATTTGTAGTACCTGCCATTATTAACGTGTCACTGGATAAAGAACTATCGAATGAAGAACCGTATTAAAGAACTGGCGAAAGCATATGCACCGGAGTTTACCGCTATAAGAAGACACCTGCATTCCCACCCGGAATTATCTTTCCAGGAATTTGAAACCACTGCTTTCATACAAAAGCAGTTAACTGCTTTTGGTGTGCCTTTTAAAGCAGGTATTGCCGGCACGGGGATCATTGCCCTGGTAGAAGGTAAAAACCCTTCCTCTAAAACCATTGCACTGCGTGCAGATATAGACGCACTGCCAATTACTGAGGCCAA
>JBCNPS010000570.1:0-4695 GCA_039593235.1 Chitinophaga sp.
GGAAACTGGTTCCTTGTGGCTTCCATAGTGGCCTTCACTTTAGAAGGCGCGTGTGCAAAATCACGGTAAATAACGCAATGGTCGTTTTTTGCTACCAATTCCAGTCTTTTTGCAGCGCCCTTAAAGGTAGCAATTGCATCCAGAAATTGTGCATCTGTGAGCCCAAGTTCATTACAAACCAGTTTGGCGGCATGCAGGTTCAGCAGGTTATGGTCGCCGAAAACTTCCAGGCCGGTGGCGTGTTCCCCGAAAATAACACGGGTAACGCCATTGGTAATGGTGTGTTCCGGCAATGCATAGGGTATCAGTTTAAGGTGGCCGCCGGTGGCTGTTACCAGGCTAACGAGTTCCTGGTCCGTACTGTTGTAGATCAGTACCTGTCCGGGTTCCATCTGCCTGATAAAAATGGCAAACTGCTCTTTATATATTTCGTAGGTAGGAAATACGTTGATATGATCCCATGCAATACCCGTTAATACTGCGATTTGCGGGTGCAGGAAATGGAATTTGGGCCTTTTTTCAATGGCGGAAGCAGGATATTCATCGGCTTCACATACAATTACAGGGGCGTCTGTAATATTTACGGATTGCGCAAAGCCGTCGAGCCGGGCGCCTACCAGGTAATCGAACGCCTGATGGTTGAGCTGCAAAGCGTGCATTACCATGGCCGTGGTAGTGGTTTTGCCATGGCTCCCGCCAATGGCTACCCTTGTTTTATTTTTACTTTCCTGGTAGATGTATTCCGGGAAAGAATAAATTTTCAACTGTAATTCCCGGGCCTTTATCAGCTCGGGATTATCGTCCCGGGCATGCATACCGAGGATAACAGCATCGAGGTCCGGCGTTATCCGGGCGGGATCCCAGCCGGTGCTGGCCGGTAATATGCCCGCCTGTTGCAGGTTTGACAGTGCCGGTTCGAAAATCTCGTCGTCGCTGCCGGTTACCTGGTAACCTTTATTTTTAAGCGCGATGGCCAACTGATGCATTACGCTGCCACCTATAGCAATAAAATGTACTTTTGTCATAATGCTGGGTATTTTCGGCCCGCCGAAAATTACATTGTTGTTTTTTTTAATGTATTTTCTATATTTGCAAATATAACGTTACAAAAGACGATTAAAAAAGTAGTCGTATCATATTTCCGCTGAAAATTCGTTTTAGTCATAAATTAATAAAACTGCCAGTATGCAATCTTATGTAAGAATTTTGGGCTACACCGCTATGGTTTGTATCTTTGCCGCTTTCTTAACGTCCTGCGCAAGCCATCAGAAATTGGGCTGTCCTATGAAGGGCATGGCCAAGTCGCCTGCGATAGAACATAACAAAGCATGTTAAATGAATTGGAAAACGTTAACCAGCGAGGAACAACTATCTGACATCAATGCGGCATCAGCGCATCAGCCGGTAGTGATCTACAAACACAGCACGCGATGCTCTATCAGCTCAATGGCCAAGGCCAGATTGGAACGGTCGGCTGTACCGGAAGGGTTAACGTTTTATTACCTGGACCTGATCGCTTATCGCCCGGTATCAAATAAGATTGCGGAAATATATCATGTGCAGCATGAGTCTCCCCAGGTGCTGGTGATCCGTAACGGCGAATGTATTTACAATGAAAGTCATGGCGGCATTGTAATGGATGAAATAGTTGCCCAGGCTGGCGTATAACCACCCCAATAGGCTAACTTTGTAAATTCAACAGTATAGCCAATGAAACATCGTATAGTAGTAGCAGTTACAGGGGCGAGTGGTTCCATCTACGCCCGCCAGTTGTTGCAGAAGCTCAGTGCAGCGCAGGAGCAGCTGGACCAGGTAGCGGTAGTGATGACGGAAAACGCCAAAACCGTCTGGGAAACAGAGCTCCGGGACGAAGATTACAAGCAACTCCCTTTTCGTTTTTATACCCAACAGGATTTTCATGCGCCGTTTGCCTCCGGGTCCGGGCGCTTTAACACCATGATCATTTGCCCCTGTTCCATGGGCACACTGGGGCGCATTGCCACCGGTATTTCCAACGACCTGATCACCCGTGCCGCTGATGTAGTGTTGAAAGAGCGAAGAAAACTGATCTGCGTGGTAAGGGAAACTCCCTACAATCTTATTCACATCAAAAACATGGAAGCCGTTACCCTGGCCGGAGGTATCATTTGCCCGGCTACGCCTTCCTTTTACAGTATCCCTGCCAACCTGGAAGAAATGGCCGCCACGGTAGTGGACCGTATCATAGACCTTGCCGGCCTGGAACAACAAACTTACCGTTGGGGCAGCGATAGCAATAATAAAGAGGATTAATTATCTTAGGCCTTCATTCTATAACCATTATCATGCAAATAGCAATCATTAACGGACCTAACCTGAACCTGCTGGGCAAGCGTGAAACAGGCATCTATGGCAGTGAATCTTTCGAACATTATTTCAAGCATCTGCAAAAGCAATTCCCGTCGGTAACTTTTACTTACTTCCAGAGCAATGTGGAAGGAGAGCTGGTGAACTATCTGCATGAAGTAGGCTTTTCATACGACGGCGTTTTGCTGAATGCAGGCGCTTATACACATACCTCTATTGCCATCCGCGACGCCATTGCAGGCATTAAAACGCCGGTAATGGAGATCCATATCAGTAATGTGTATGCCAGGGAAGAGTTCCGGCATACTTCCCTGATCGCTCCGAAATGCATAGGCTGCATCTGCGGGCTGGGACTGAAAGGCTACCAGCTGGGGGTGGAGTACTTCGGGATGGGTGAATTGTAATGCGCGCCTTCGGCGCGGATTTTGTCTGACTCAGGATTATGATGATTTCGCTGATTACGCTGATTTGATCATTTTTGATTTTAAAAGATTTGGGGAGATATAAGCGAGTATTTTCGCTTATGTCTCCCCAAGTCTTTTAAATCAAAAAAAGTTCAAAAATAAAAAATCAGCGTAATCAGCGAAATCATCATAATCCTGAGTCAGACAAAATCCGCTCCAAGACAATTTAAAGCGCCGAAGGCGCTATCAGCAGCAACCGGCTTCCTGTTCCTTGAAAGCTTCTCTCGGTTTCAGGCCGAGTAGTTCGAACATCATATGGTCTTCTTCGAAGGAAGGGTTGCCTGTGGTGAGCAGTTTTTCACCGGTGAAAATGGAGTTGGCGCCCGCCATAAAGCACAGGGCCTGGTCGGACATACTCATTTCCGCACGGCCGGCGCTCAGGCGTACCATGGCTTTTGGCATGAGGATGCGGGTGGTGGCGATCATGCGAACCATATCCCAAAATTCCACTTTGGGCAGGTGCTCCAATGGTGTACCTTTCACGCGGGTGAGCGCATTGATGGGTACGGAATCGGGGTGGGAAGGTAAGCTGCTGAGCGTCCACAGCATGGCGATACGGTCTTCATGCGATTCGCCCAAACCGATAATACCGCCGCAGCATACGCTCACACCTGCTTTTCTTACGTTTTCCAGTGTTTGTAAACGGTCGTCGTAAGTGCGGGTGGTGATAATTTCTTCGTAGTGGTCGCGGGAGGTATCGAGGTTATGATTATAGGCGAACAAACCGGCATCGGCCAGTTTTTTGGCTTGTTCTTCATTCAGCATACCTAAAGTACAGCATACTTCCATGCCCAGTTCATTTACCCCTTTTACCATGTCCAGTACACGGTCAAAATCGCGGTTGTCGCGCACTTCGCGCCAGGCAGCGCCCATGCAGAAACGGGTGGAACCGGCATCCTTCGCTTTTTGTGCATAACTCATCACGTCCTCTTTTTTCAGGAGGCCATGTACATTGATGTCAGTATTATATCTGGCAGCCTGCGGGCAATAAGCGCAATCTTCAGGGCATCCGCCTGTTTTGATGGATAAGAGGGTGCAAACCTGCACCTCTGCTGTATCCTGGTATTCACGGTGAATAGAAGCAGCACGGTACACTAATTCCAGCAAGGGAGTGTTGTAAATCGCTTTGATTTCTTCTAACGTCCAGTCATGACGGATCATAGATCTGATTTTGTTTGAACAGCAAACGTAGCAAATTATTATGAAATACAACTACCTATTACAGGAGCGTAATGGAAGGAAATTTGATTATTCTGTTGAAATACATTTAATTGCGGGACTCAATTTAAATAACCAGCATCCAGAAAACCACTTCTATGAAACATTTCCCCAGGGGCAGCAGGCTGTCCGTACTTTTTCTTTTTGCCGCTATGGCATTTTCCAGTTGCAGTAAGAATGATGATGACCCGGTTGTACCGCCACCACCCGAATACACGCTGGATCAACTCTACAACCAGGCTGTTGATGACGCTATGATCGCAGACAGCAGCGAAATCAGCACTGCACTATGGCCCATCACCCCGGATAACCCGGACCTGCAATGGAAAACCATCAACGGCCAGCAGTATGTTTTAATGGGTACCTTTATGCGCTACCCGGGAAGCTACCCGGCAGGAGACTCCATCAACACCGTATGGGGCGAATCCTGGCTGTTTATTCCCAAACAAATGAAAGACCGGATAGGGCCCTCTTTTACCGCTACTTCAGATACCATTCAGCGTATCTGCCAGTTACTGGGACTTCCACCGGTAAATGAAAAAACAAATACCCATATTGCTACCATGTGGGTAAGCGCCTCCAGGTTATACCGGCCGGCCGGTAATCCTGCCATCACTACCAAAACCACCGGTGCAGTGCCTGTAAGCGGCGTATCGCCGGAGTTTTC
>JBCNPS010000571.1:0-4679 GCA_039593235.1 Chitinophaga sp.
ATTATTGCACTTAAAAAGAAAAATATTATTATGGAAAATCCGGAAAATATCGACAGAATGACAACCTTAAGCCAAGTCATGAAAACGCTTTCTGGCCATGATGCACGAAGCTTCAGTTCATTTACCACCGGCTTCAGCGATGCCATGAACGGCTCTTCTGAAATACGCCATCCCGCGGAAGCGGAAGGGAATACGCCCCATTTACGGCCTTCCGCAAACCGGGAAGATCCGTCGTAACGTGTATTTATCTCCAGCAAATACTTCTCCTTATAGTTATAATTGATCCTGCCGAAAAAAGAACGTAACGACCATTCCTCACCGGTGCCGCCGTTATTCATATTGATAGCGGATCCGGCGTCCAGCACAGGATAATCAGGCAGGATATAGTTGTCGCGGTAAGCAGTGAATTTATCCTGGCGGTAACTGTTCTGCTCTACCCCGGCCAGTATTTTCAAATCATGCACGCCGTATTTTTTCTGAAAGGTGAGCGTACCACGCATGTTGTTGTAAAACTGCCGTTGGCTGGAAACGTCCAGGGTGCTTACTGCGGGCTGCTTATAACTAAGGGCTCCATCGGGGCGATAGGTTTGCAGCACCTTGTTAAACTTATTCGTATAGGTTTGCACGTATTTAGGTGCAATGTTAATAGAAGCGGTAAGCCATTCTACCGGCTGATAATTCAGGGAAGTATTGATACTGCCCCAGGGCGCGTTTACACGGTTCAAACCACCTATTCTGGCGGCTGCAGCAGGATTGGCTCCTACCCATCCTTCTCCCGTGGTGCCGTTGGAATTTACAGCCAACTGGTTAGGGGAAATATTGTTCATGTAGGCAAACACCACATCGGCGCCCAGTGCAGGCTCCGTGGTAACAGGGCTGATATACTGCAGGTCAAACTGCATGTTTAACTTCTTCGAAAAAACAACATCGGTATTACTGCGTATGGTAAGGCGTTTAAATTCTGTATGATCAATTACTCCTTTCTGGTCGAAATAACCCAGCGACACCAGCATTCTTACTTTGTCCGTACCGCCGTTCACTGTTAAGAAGTGACTTTGCTGAAAACCGGAACCTGTAAGCACTGCTTTCTGCCAGTCGGTATTGGGCAGCGAGTCGGAGCTGCCGTTGCCCTGTAAACGGTATTTCTCTAGTAGTTCATCTGAATACAGGGGCGAGCGGCCTGAATTTTTATAGGCTTCATTGGCGAGCAGCATATAATCCAGTGCATTGGTGAGCGCCGGCAGGTTGGTAGGTTTTTGCCATCCCACATAGTTGTTATAGTTAACCGACAGCTTATTGCCTTTACCTCTTTTGGTGGTAACCAATATAACTCCATTGGCAGCGCGGGAACCATAGATAGAAGCTGATGCCGCGTCTTTAAGCACGGTAACAGAGGCGATCACATTAGGATCAATATTATTAATGGAACCTTCCACTCCATCTATGAGCACCAGCGGGTCCGGGTTTTTCAGGGTGCCCCAACCGCGGACACGCACCGTGCCACCGTCGCCGCCGGGTTTACCGTTGCCTTGCGTAATGGTAACGCCGGGCATGGTACCCTGGAGGCCGGCAGTAGTTTGGCCCACCGGCCTGGCGGCCAGTACTTCGCCTGACACCGTGGCTACAGCACCGGTCAGGTTCACTTTCTTCTGCGTACTGTATCCTACCACTACCACTTCCACCAATGATTTGGGGGTAACGGACAAAGGTATACGAAAAAAAATGTCGCCTTTTACCGGTTGTTGTCTCGTAAGGTAGCCAATACTGGAAATGGAGAGCACATCATCATCAGTTACGCCTGGCAGCGAGAACTTCCCGTTTTCATCTGTGAGCACTCCTTTTGCCGTACCTTTTATGCCCACCGTTACGCCCGGCAAACCTGTGCCGGCGCTATCGGTAACAATACCTGTAATGGTTTTCGTTGGCGATGAGCTGCCAGGCGGGGCGGGCTTTGCGCCGGGCGCCGGGCTTTTCTTAATAACCACTGTACCGTATTTGATCAGGTAGGTCAGCGGCAGATCTTTCAGGCAGATCTTCAATGCTTCTTCCAGTGATTTGTTGGTGATATTCACGCTCAATGGCGGTGTATCTGCCAGCAGTTTTTCATCGCAGATAAACTGGTAACCGGTTTGTTTGCTGATGAGATCAAATACTTTGTCCAGCGGCATTTTGTTAACAGAGAGCTTCACGGTTTGAGCGCCGGCACTAAGGGATGCCGCCATCAGCAGCCAGGCGATGAGTCCCATCACCATCCATGTTCGTTGTGTAGCCGGCATACGGCTCCTCCTCCCGTAGGAGTGGGCAATAGTGAACAATTCCATACTACCTTTTGGTTGAGATTAAATAAATGATACGTGGAGTAATGTCCTGGTTTAGTTTATAGCGACGGGCATTACGGTGATACGGTTTCCATTGATGGTGAAATGCACCCTTCCGGTTTGTTCCATTAATTCCAGCAGCTGGGTGATATTCTCTTTGCGGGTCATGCTGCCATACATCCGGATACCGGAAACATCGCCCTTGTACTCGATGTCTACATCATACCAGCGGGCGATCTGCCGCATGATCACCGGGATTTCCGCTTTGCGGAACCTGAACTGTCCTTCTTTCCAGGCCATTACTTCTTCCATTTCCGGGCGGGTAATTAAAAACCTGTCTTCTTTTTCAGCGATACTTGCCTGCTGGCCCGGCTTCATCATCGTTGTAGCAACGCCCTGTGTTACGGTCACAGCGCCTTCCAGCAGGGTTGTTCTTACACGGTCTTCATCGGCATAAGCCATCACATTAAAATGAGTGCCCAGCACTTTCACTTCAATACCGGATGTTTGCACGATAAACGGTTTTTCTGCATGCTGTGCAATTTCAAAATATGCTTCGCCGGTGAGTATTACGGTCCTGCTTTTACCGGTGAACACAACGGGGAATTTCAGCGAGGAAGCGGCATTCATCCAAACCTGGCTGCCATCCGGTAATACCACCTGATACTGCCCGCCTTTAGGTGTGCGGATGGTATTATACTCCGGTGCGGCGGTATTGTTACCGGAGGCGGCGCGATAAGCCAGTCTGCCGCTGTCGAGTTTTATGATCTTCGTATTGCCCTGCTGACCTACAGTACCGGCGCCTGCTTCATCCAGCACAATGGTGCTGCCATCTGCCAGGATCAGCTCTGCTTTATGACTGCCCGGCTTTATCTCCGTTTGCCTTTTTGAGACTAACGTTTCCGGCTGTACGTAATAATAGCGCCAGGTATAAATGCCGGCCAGGATGAAGGCCAGCACTGCTGCCGCGGCCATTGTTCTATAGAACGTACGTATATTTTTCCGGGAGAGATGGCGGAGGTTATCTGATTCCGGCATCATTTGCCGGGCCGTGGTATCTGTTTCTTCCTGATCGTCTTTCCGCACCAATGCCTGCCTCAATGCAGCGGTAGCCATCACTTTATCGAACTGCTGCTGCAAGCCGGTATCCGGAGCAGCGGTGTACCTGTTTTCCGCCAGTATGCCTGCAATCATTTCTTCCAGTGCCGGCCCGCTATGTTCCTCCTGCATCAATACCTGCAGCCGCCTGCTTTCCTCCTGGGTAAGCCGGTTGCCAAGGTATTTCTCCAATAAATCTTTTAACTCATCGTGTAACATAAAACCGGGTGCAAAAACAACACTCTCATGAAGGGTTGCAGTAATAAAGACGAAAAAAGAATGAACGGGAATCCTTTGTTACCGGAAAAATGTTATACTTCGTTTAACCGGTAACGTTATATGCTCATGTAACATGCTCCGCTCTTCTACCCATATATTTCCGGATGGCCGCAATAGACCGTGCAATATAATTCTTGGAAGTTACCCGGGATATATTCATCTGCCGGGCAATTTCATCATGCGACATACCCTGGAAGCGGCTCAGCCGGAAGGCCAGCTGCAGCTGGGCAGGCAGCTGGTTAATAGCTGCATGCAGCTGGCCTTCCACATCTTTCAGTTCCAGCCTGTCCTGCGCCGAAGGAAGGTCAGATGCCATGGATACATGGTACCCTTCTTCCTGTACAGTAGGCAATACCCTTTTCCGGAACTCATCCAGGATCAGGTGCTTTGCCGTGGTATACAGGAAGGCATCAAAACGCTGCACTGCCTGCAACCGCTCCCGGTTCATCCATATTTTGATAAAGATCTCCTGCGTCAGGTCTTCTGCAAGCACAGGCGACTTAACAAACTGCAGGGCATTGGCATACATCCTGCTCCAGTAATGGTCAAATAACCGCTGGAAGGCAGGCTGATCCCCTGCTGCCACACGCAGTAACAGCTCTTTTTCATTATGTGGACTATCTTTCGGCAAGGAAGGTCATGGAATTTATTACAAAATAATCATTTCGCGGAATTACCAGTATTTATAAAGACGGTAAAAAAAATAAACCGAATCCTTCCTGTGCTGCTTTTTTTTAAATAATCACCTGGGCACAAACAACACCGCATCCGCCGCCACTATCCCGGTAGTTTTGTGGTTCCCTACTTCCACGTAGGCGCCGGTTCCGGCCTTCAGCTGGTAGGTGCCCAGGCTTACCCATTCCCCGGAGGTTTGCCCCTCTACCTTTATACTGGCGGCTGTAATTTCCACTTCCTTCACCTTGCCGCCATCATACACCTTTACATGGGCACTGCCGTCCAGGTTGGGGAGGCGGGGCACATAGG
>JBCNPS010000572.1:0-4665 GCA_039593235.1 Chitinophaga sp.
AGCAGGCCTGCCCCAACCGCTTCGTGGTGCTCAACCAGGGCATCAGCGGCAACATCTTAGCAGCTGTATGGCCGCTGCCACAGCTGCTGGATTAGTGTTATACTCATTTTGCGGGAATGGCAGCCTGCGGATCTGAAGATCCGTTGGAATAGTATTGCCGCTATTGTTATTCACAACCGTAAACAGCTTAGGATAACCGGTTCGGCGGAACTCAGTCCACGCTTCCTGTCCTTCGGGGAACATTGCGATCCATTTCTGCGTCATGATACGTTCCATTTTTTCTGGTTCAAGTGCTGCTTCATTCCATTTAATAGTGATATTAGATGGTTTAACAAGTGAATTATTGGCAGTGTTTTTAGGATCTGTATAGGCAGCCGGAGTACTCTTGTCATCTGCTAAGTAACCCGGAGCACTTACCTGCCACTGCGCCATGGAGGTAGTAACGCCTTGTTCATACAATTGCTGTACGCTTCCGCCTGCATTACTCCAGCCTTTTAAAGCTGCTTCTGCACGCAGGAAATATACTTCCGCAGCAGTCATTACCTGCATAGGTGTTTTCAGGGTAAACGCCGGAGAAGCGCCATCGTCCGTATTCAGGGAAGAATAGGTCTGGTACTTGGATTTATCTACCAGGCTGCCGATACGGATGCCTTTGTATTCTCCCTTCAGGCCGGTAGCCGGATCGGTTGATTTATCCATATACCTTGAAATTCTCGGATCGTTGTAACCAGACAGGTAACATTGAATAGAAGCGCCGATACGGATATCTGCCCAGTTTTTTGCAATAAAAACCAGCGGGTTGGTAAAGTCGCCGGTGATCTTTACGGTCATGGCGTCTGCATTGTCTGTAATAACACCGCCGTTGGCAGGATTTAACGCTTTCTCGCCTTCAGTTTTCGCGGTGGCGGCATCTACATTTGAAATGTGCATAGCCAGGCGTAAACGCAGGGAATTGGCAAAACGCAGCCACTGGGTAAAGTTGCCGTTATACACTACATCGAAAGTGGAAAAATCAAAGGGAAGCGTGGTGCCGTTGCTGATCTGTGCGCGTAAGCTTGCAGTAGCATTGTCCAGCTGCGCAAAAAATTGTTTGTAAATGTCCTGCTGGCTATCGTAAGGAACTGTAGATAAACCTTCACCCACACGGCTATACGGAATTGGTCCGTAAATATCAGTTACCCGGCTCATGGCGGTAACCTGTACTATCTGCGCCACCGCCCATACGGCAGGGAAGTTTTTATCTATCCCGCCTTTCTTCAGCTTATCTACAGACGACATTACATTCAGGTAACCTACTTTGTAAGCCTCTCCGTTCCAGCCAGGCACCAGGCCATAATTCGTATTATTGGAACTGCTGAATGGATTGGGCGTCATAAAGTAACCGGAAAAGCAATCTGCATTCAGGTTCTGCTGTACCTGGTAAGAGTTGGGGTCGCCTCCGCCGGAAAAGTTGAGTATAGACATCTGCGCAGTTTTGAGCAGCCCCAGTGAATTAAAGTCCGGCCCGAGCTGACCATCAGTGACGCCGGTATTATCGGTATTATAACGCTCAAAGTTTTTTGTACAGGCACTCATCCCGGTTACCAGGGCGGCAGTAGCTACCAGCAAACCTGATCTGTAACGCTTCATTTTATTATACAGTTTCATCTTTTTCAGTTTTTCGGTAAATGATTAGAAAGTGGCATTTAAAGTAACGCCATAGCTGCGGCTGGCTGGCAACATAAATACATCCACACCACCAAGTCCGTTGGCGGTAGACATCGCCTGCTCCGGATCAAATGGTGCTTTTTTAGAGAAGTAGAACAGGTTACGGCCGTTGGCAGATACCTTCAGTGCTTTCACTGCATTGCTCTTCAGCGGAATAGTGTAACCCAGGGAAGCTTCTCTCAATCTTACGGTAGTGGCACTGTACATGTATTCGCTGGAAGCGCCGGTTCTGCCGCCTACTACACTATACCATTTCTCAGCATCTACAGTAGTAACAGGCTGTCCGTTTTGGTCTACGCCATTTACTTTCACGCCACCTGCATCACGGGCAGCACCGGAAACAGCAGAAACGCCGTAACCGTCCATCATCGACTGCGTTACAGACATTACCTGCCCGCCAAATTTGCCATCTATCAGGAACGATAAAGTGAAGTTGTTATAAGCAAAGCTGTTATTCCAGCCTAACTGCCATTTGGTATTGGCGTTGCCCAGGTACTGCATCTGGCCGCCGGCCAGGGAAGGAGCCCCATCGGCATTAATGATCACACGACCCTGCGCATCACGGTTTAACACCGTACCGTAAATATCACCAAAGGAACCACCCACTTTAAACTGCGAAGCGTAGTTGGCGCCGCTGCCTTCACCGGTCAGGCTGAAGCGGTCTACATATGGCGACAGGGAAACGATCCTGTTGTCGTTTACTGCATAGTTGATAGCAGTATTCCATTTCAGTTTGGTATCACGCAATACATCATACCGTATCATCGCTTCTACACCCTGGTTCTGGATATCGCCGGCGTTAATAAAGTAGGTATTGGCCAAGGTAGCATTAGGCGCTGCAATTTCCATCGTCTGGTTAGTGGTATTCGTTTTATAGTAGGTGAGGTCCACGCTTAAACGGCTGTCGAAAAAGCGCCATTCTGTACCTAATTCCAGCGACTTGGTCTTTTCAGGTTTCAGGTTGGTAAAGGGCACCTGGGTTCTCACTGAAAAGTTACCCCCGGTGATCAGGGTATTCTCCGGCGTATTACTCTGGTAAGCTAAAGGTGAATTTCCCACAATGGCATAAGATCCACGGATCTTACCATAGGTAATCGCTTTAGGCATCTTCAGCAGCTGGCTCAGGATCACATTTAAACCTGCAGACGGATAGAAGTAAGATAACTGGTTGGTAAACGCCAGGTTCGAAGCCCAGTCGTTACGCGCTGTCAGATCAAGATACGCCCAGTCTTTATACGAAATATTCACACTTCCGAAAACAGATTGCCACTGACTGTGTTTCTCCTGTAAAGAACCGGAGTTACGGGCATTCAGTGTTTTCATGTTTTGTATAGTGAATATGTTGGGAAGCCACAAACCTTCCTGTCCTGCTACCAGGTAATCGCCTTGTGTTTTTACATCACGGATGCTACCACCCACCAAACCGGTGAAGTGAAAGTCGTTGGCCGGGATATTAAAATTAGCGATCAGGTCGCCGTACTGCTGGGTGGTGGTATTATTGTTATAGTTATAGCCACCATTTGCAGAAGCCAGGGTAGCTTGCGTACCCGCGTATATTTTTTGCTCGTATACATCGCTGATACGGTCAATGCTTCCTCTTCCCTGTACATTCAACCAGCTGTTGATATCGTACTTCAGGCTGGCATTAGCCAGTATCCTGTTCCTGTTAAGGCTGTTGGTATTCCGGTTGAGGATCCACCAGGGGTTTTGCTGCACATCTTCGGAAAACGGCCAGTTCTGCACCATCAGGTTATTCCGGGCAGGATCAGGAACTTCATAATTGTCCCTGTACGGGCCAATATCCACACCGCGTGGGAACAGGTATAAACCGGTAAGCGGGTTGAAGTAAAAGCCGGATAAAGGAGTATTGTCAATTTTCTGGGTCATGTAATTCACATCTGCAGACGCCGTGAGTTTATCATTCAGAAAATGTCCTGTTTCTTTAAAGCTCAGGTTATGACGACCCAGCTTATTGCCTGCTTCCAAACCTCTTGCAGAGGTATTGGCGTAGGAAAAATAGGTTTGAGCTTTATCAGAACCTCCCGCCAGGCTGATGGCATTGGTGAAGTTGTTCCCCGTTTGGAAAAAATCAGACACATTATCAGCCGCACCGCTGATTTTACTGCCCCAGCTCTTGGTGGTATTATTGGGATCCTGGCCGTAGTTGTTCTGGAATTTAGGCTTATATGCCGCCTGGCTCATAGTGAAGCCGGAGGATACATTAATCACGGTACGACCAGCCTTTCCGCTTTTAGTAGTAACGATGATCACGCCATTCGCACCCTGGCTGCCATAAAGTGCAGCTGCAGATGCGCCCTTCAATACGGAAATGCTTTCAATGTCTTCCGGGTTGAGGTTGGAGATGGGGTCGCCACCATCATAAGAAGAGCTGCCACCATAAATACTACCGGGCTGGGTAGTGATGGTATTATTCATCGGTACCCCGTCAATTACATACAATGCCTGGTTGCTACCGAGCCCTGATTTGCTACCGCGCAGGATCACTTTGGCGGAACCGCCCACGCCGGAAGCGCTGGAAGAAATAGTTAACCCCGCTACTTTACCGTTCAGGGTATTTACGAGGTTGGCGTCTTTGGCTTTGGTAAGTTCCAGTCCGTCCAGTTGCTGGGTGGAATAGGTGATGGATTTCTCCGATCTTTTAATACCGAGGGCAGTTACTACTACCGCGCCCAGCTGGCTGTCCTGGATATCCAGGGTTACCTGGATATTGGGGTCATTACCTACAGTTACCTGCTTGGTTTCATAACCAATGATGCTGATGATCAGCACATCGCCGGGATTGGCTGCCAGGGTAAAAGTTCCCTGTACATTGGTAACCGTTCCTTTGTTGGTGCCTTTTACCTGGATAGATGCGCCTACCAGCGGCACACCCTTGGAGTCGGTCACCTTGCCCTGTATATCAATAGCGGCAATGGGTGGCCCGGGTGCCCGTGGTCC
>JBCNPS010000573.1:0-4653 GCA_039593235.1 Chitinophaga sp.
GAAACGCTGACGCCCCATGTGCTGAAAATGAAGAAAGACGGCCGCTGGGGATGAATAGATATCAAAACAGGGAAGGTATTACAGGCACCCCTATACGAAGATGCAGGCAAAAGTTATGTACGCGATTATACCATAGAAATAAAGAAAGCCGGGAAAGCCGGGCTTGCCGCGGAAGATGGCAGCATCATTGTTCCGGCGGAATACGAATCGTTTAATTACCTCAGTAGCAATAACACTTACTTCGGGTTTACTTCCAAAAGCAAAACCGGTGTGATGGACCATGACGGTCATATTGTAGTGCCGGCGGATTATGATAAATGCAGCCAGGGCCCCGCCGATGATATCTTTGCCGTTACACGGGGCAACAAAACCGGCTTCGTGAATGCACATGGTAAAACATTACTGCCGCTGCAATATACAGAAGCTGCGCTGATGGGCACTGTAATGAAAGTGAGCATAGGCGGTAAATACGGCGTGGTAAATACAGCAGGAAAAGAGATCATCCCGCCACAGTACAGTGAAATCAAAGCCGTTAATACAGAAGGACGGGAAATATATGGCGCCGTTATAGTAATGGCGCCCGGGAGCACCATGGCGCCGCAATCGGCAGTACCCGCCGTTTTCCTGGTAAGTAATGCCACCGGCACGGGCGTCTTCGATGCCGCAGGAAAACAGCTGTTGCCATTTACATACAGCCGCATAAACCCCTTTTCCTGGCAAAACAGGCTTTACCTGGCAGCAGAACAACAAGGTAAAACCGGTATCCTGGCGGCAGATGGGAAGGTGATCCTGCCGGTGGCCTACGATGGCCTGGTGAGTGGTTACAGCAGCAGCTACTCTTATCTTGATGACCTGGCAGGAGCGCATAAAGCAGATTATCTCGCTTTTTTAAAAGGAGACAGGCTGGGCGTGTTCAATGCCGCCAGCGGGAGGGAGATGCTCCCCGCGCGGTACGACTGGATACAATGGCAGAACCCCGAGCTGCTGTACCTGCGCAACGGCGACACTACTTCGCTGGCAGATAAAACAGGTAAGATCATCCGGGGCGGAAAGCAATACGGGTTCTTTACCGCGGTAGATACCAACCGGATCGTGGAAACGAAGTATAACGACGATGGCACCACCACCTGCACACTCACGGATATTGCCGGTAATGTGTTATACAGCAGCAACAAATGGGAATTTAAAGACGACAGGGCTACCCGGCTGCTTATGCCGGATAGCGTTAAAAGAAGGAATGCGCAATTTAACAGCGGGTTACTGAAAATATGGGGCGGTTACAGTGGCAGCCGCAACAACCTGTTCCTGGATACCAACGGCAAAGAAGTGGTTTTCGACGACTACAGTTTTGTTGGAGATTTCTGGAATGGCCTGGCCCTGGCAGGTAAAGACATCGGCCCGGATCAAACGCTGTATGGTATCATTAACCGTAACAAAGAGATCATTTACCCCATCGAAGCAGAAGATATTAATAACCTGGAAAACCGGCTCCAGGTAAAGAAAGGGAAACTGCGGGGCCTGATCACCAGGGAAGGAAAGGTGCTACTCCCCCTGGAATACAGTGAAATAAGCGGTTTCTATGGCGCCCCGTTTTTTAAAGTAGGCCGCAATAACAAGTACGGTGTAACAGATACCCTGGGTAACATTATTTTGCCGGTGGAATTTGACGAAATCAATTACAGGGAAGATAATAAATTGTTTGTAGTAACCCGTGAAGGTAAAGATGGTATTGCCGACATTAACGGCAAAATGATCATCCCCGCCATTTACGATGAAATGGAAACCAACCAGGGATATGAAAAGAATGTTTTTCCTTTGCTGGTGAAACAAGGGGAATGGTACTTTTATGTTGATGCACAGGGGAAACCATTCCCGTATAAATCAAAGAAGAAGAAAGGATATGATGATTAACAGCATAACAGTAAAGCATATACGTTATTTACTCGCAGGCGCCCTGCTGCTGGCGGCGCGCACTTTATCCGCGCAACAGGCATCTGTATTCAGTAACGGGTTTGCCCGTATAGAGGAGGAGGAAAAGAGCTGGTATATTGATACTTTGGGTAAAAAAGCATTTGACCGGATACTGGCCATGTACCACCCGGTTATCACTACGCCCATGGAAGAGAATGGTCATTCATTGATTGTTCCTGATAAGCAAACCACCATGTTGCTGGTAAGCAGCAACGGGAAAACAGGCATCGTGAACAATAACGGGAAATGGGTGCTGCCGGCCGAATATGATACCATTGAAATGAAATGGAAAACCTACCTGGTATTACGCCACGATGGCAAAATGACCTATGCAGATACCTACGGTAAGCTGCTGCTGCCTATGCAGTTTGAAGATGCGGGCATATTGGACGATCAGCATTTTGATGTGAAAACCGGCGGCCAATGGGGCATTTACAGTGCAGCGGAAAACAAACTGCTGATACCGGCTATCTATGAATCATTCGACTATTGCGGAGGCTGTGGCAGTAAAGGTGATTACCTGTTTGCACAAAAGGATGGCAAATGGGGGATCATCGACTTTAATAACAAAGTATTGATCCCCTTCGAATATGAACACGAGCATTTCTTCATGCGCAGTGATAACTGGGTAATGAGCTTAAAAAAGAACGGGCAGCATGTAACCATCAACCTGGGAGATAAAAAAGAATATGCGGCGCCGGAGTATACCAATATGACCATCACCAATAATGGGTCACTCAGGGCTAGGAAGAACGGCAAGTACGGCCTGGTTGGGGAAGACGGAACGCAAATAGCAGATTTTATTTATGACGATATCACGGACGCTTACGATGAACAGGGTTATGGACCTTACCTGCGCATCTCGCAAAATGGTAAAACAGGTATCCTCCGGGAAGATGGGAAAGTGATCATCCCGCCGGTATATGAAGGCGATGTAGTAGCCAGCGGTAAATATTTTATCATACCGGTAGACGGTAATTACAACATAGCAGATAGCACTGGCAAAAAGTTGCTGCCTAAAGATTATACCGATATAACGCTGATGGATAAACGTTCGTCAACGCTTCTTTTCAAACTGAAACAAAAAGCGTTGTATGGCTTTTATAACCCGGCATCCGGGAAGGTGGTGGAACCGGCTTTCTTTGATATAGACCCTGCTACAGTTACCGCCCCCGGTATGGATTTGCTGGAAGTAAGTTACCAGGAGATGTATGGATTATATAGTACCTCGGGGCAGCAGGTATTGCCCGTGGAATATAAAAAGGCAGAAGGTCTTGCGCCTGGACTGGTAGCTGTAAAGAAAGAAACCGGCGCCGGTGTGTATGATATCATGCATAAAAAAATGCTGATCCCGGCCATTTACAGCAGTGTAGATATATCGGCCGCGGATACCAACCTGCTGGTAGCTTCCCGCAAGGAGGATTATGGAAGTGTGTTCTTTAATTTCAAAGGTGTGAAAGTACCTGCACCAAAAGAGAGGATACCACCACCGGTGGCCAAATCCCATTTAGTGGAAAAGAAAGTAGCCGGCAGCGAGTACCCGTTGTATGGCTATGCCGACAACACCGGTAAAACGATCATAGCCCCTGTATACGATCGCCTGTTGGTGGAAAAGAACGGACGCGGATTTCTTGCACAAACAGGATCAAAATTTACGGTACTGGATGCAGCCGGGAAACCGGTGAGCAAACAGGTATTTGATGATGTGATGCTGGAAGAAGTAGCAGGCTACGGCGTTACGGAAGTGCAATACGGGTTTCCTTTGCTTTGCAGAACAGGCGATATTTTTCAGTATCTCACCGCCAACGGAACCTTCCTTCCGCTTAAAATCACCGGTGTGGCGCCGTTCAGTCGCTACCCGGAAATTGAATAAGGGATGGGGGTCTTCATAAAGACACTTATTTTGCATCTTACTTTGTATCCGCTTTGTGTATATTTTTCGCTTTATCATACGCAGCCAAACAACTATCCAGCGGTCGCCCTTCTTTATAAATACAGTCGCAGAAAGCTTCGCAGGCTGCAGGGTTTTTACTGGTGGCGCATTGATTGCGGCACTCATCTTCAGCGTTGCCCGGCCCTATTTCATATAAATAGGAAGTACCGATTATAATAAAAGCCAATATTGCAACGGAACCACCGAAGAATATGACCCGGAGGCGCATACCCAGGGGCTTTGTCAATACTACAGGAGGACCTGGTTCAGGTTGCTTGAATGGCAAAATATATTTTAAACGATCATAATTCCAGATCAATAAAAACAAGCTTGCCAGCAGCATCATGGTGTTGATCCTTGTACCTGCAAAACGCATCGCATAAGTCAGCACACAAATGTTGGCGATTATAGGAAAATACATCAGCGCACCCAGCAGGGATGTTCTCGGTATCAACAGCAATATGGCTGTTATGACCTGGGCAATACCAATAAAGGTGTAATAATATCCTGTTAGCTGTAAGGCATCAAAGTAATGTCCTAACGGGTTGTTGTGAGGCAGGCCCTCAGCGAAACGTTCGCCCATGATCTTAACCATGCCTGCCGGAATAAAACTCAATGCCAAAGCAACCCGGCAAAAAATGACGAATCTCTTAAGCCATTTATCAGACTTCGCTTCATAGTATATTTCTTCAACTCTATTCATTATCTGGATATTAAGCAACTAACTATTCACGCGCTTTTACGGGTAA
>JBCNPS010000574.1:0-4638 GCA_039593235.1 Chitinophaga sp.
GCCCTGGCCAAAGTGTCGCGGCCGGGGGACTACGCGCTTGAAGGCGTGCCGCTGCTAGTAGAATACGGTACCAGTCTTTTTATGTTTTCCCTTACCAGGGTATCGAGATTAAACATATGGCATTAATTATTCTGTTATAACTGAGCCGGTATATTCCAGCACTTTTAATCTTACGGTAACTGCATTTTTATGCGCTTCCAGTCCTTCAGCGGCGGCCATGGCTTCTATAGTAGCGCCAATGTTTTGCAGCCCTTCGGGAGATATCTGCTGAAAAGTGATCTTTTTCACGAAGCTATCCAGCGAAACGCCGCTATAAGCCCTGGCATAGCCATTGGTAGGCAGCGTGTGATTGGTGCCGGAAGCATAATCGCCGGCGCTTTCCGGTGTGTAATTTCCCATGAAAACGGAACCGGCATCCGTTACTTTATCCGCCAGGTTTTCCGCTCCTTCGCAGGCCAGGATCAGGTGCTCCGGCGCGTAGGCATTGAGCATATCAATGGCAGTATCCATATCCGGCACCAGGATCATTTTGCTGTTTTCCAGGGCCGCGGTAGCGATACCTTTGCGGGGTAGTTCGTTCAGCTGTTTATTTAACGCATAGGTTACATTGGTAAGCACTTCTTCGCTGGTGGTGACCAATACTACCTGGCTGTCTGGTCCATGCTCTGCCTGCGACAACAGATCGGCCGCCACAAAAGCCGGCACGCAGCTGTCGTCGGCCAGTACCGCCACTTCAGAAGGGCCCGCCGGCATGTCGATAGCAACGCCACTTTTATTTACCAGCTGTTTTGCACAGGTAACATACTGGTTACCCGGACCAAAGATCTTATATACCTGCGGCACGCTTTCCGTTCCGTAGGCCATGGCGCCAATAGCCTGTACGCCGCCAATGGTAAATACTTTTTCTATTCCGATCAGCTGTGCCGTGTACAGGATAGCCGGGTGTAAAGAAGGGGTGCAAAGTACTATCTCTTTACAACCCGCTATCATGGCTGGTATTCCCAGCATCAGGATAGTAGAGAACAGTGGTGCGGAGCCACCGGGTATATATAAGCCTACCTTTTGAATGGCTACTGATTTGCGCCAGCATTGTACGCCGGGCATGGTTTCTATTACCTGCGATTTTTCCTGTTGTGCGCGGTGAAAAGCGGTAATATTCTTTGCAGCCTGCTGAATAGCCGCTTTCAGCGCGGGTTCAAGGGAGGCTTCCGCTGCGGCAAAAGCGCTGGCAGGAACCTGTAGATCCTCCAGGGTAACTTTATCAAATTCCGCTGCAAATTTTCTGATAGCGGCATCGCCACCGGTACGTACTTCCTGCAGGATGTCGTTCACCTTCTTTTCGAGCATGGAAGTATCCATCACAGGCCTTTGCAGCAGTGTATTCCAGGAACTTTTATCGGGAAATCTGGTCGTTTGCATCGTTTACTCAGTTTATCAGATCACCATTTTTTCGATAGGCACTACCAGGATACCTTGTGCACCGGCCTCTTTCAGGCTTTCGATGATATCCCAGAAATCATTTTCATTCAGCACGGAATGAACAGAGCTCCAGCCCGCTTCCGCCAAAGGCAGTACTGTAGGGCTTTTCATGCCTGGCAGCAAGCCAATGATCTCATTCAGTTTATCATTAGGTGCATTCAGCAAAATGTATTTATTATTCTTTGCTTTTCTTACTGCCTGGATACGGAATAACAGTTTATCGAGCAGCAGCTGTTGTTCCGGTTTCAGGTTGTGGCAGGCTGCCAGTACCGCTTCCGATTTCAGCACTGTTTCCACTTCTTTCAAACCGTTCATAAACAGGGTAGAACCACTGCTTACCAGGTCGCAGATAGCATCTGCCAAACCTATACCCGGCGCTATTTCCACGGAACCGCTGATTTCGTGGATCTCTGCGGTGATACCGTTCTGTTGCAGGAAATCTTCCACAATTACCGGGTAGCTGGTAGCAATCCTTTTGTTCTGCAGGTCTTTCACGGAAGTATAGTCCACTGATTTCTCTACCGCCATGGATAAACGGCATTTGCCAAAACCCAGTTTCTGAACAATATTTACCTGTTTTTGTTTTTCGAGCACTACGTTTTCCCCTACAATTCCTATATCTGCCACACCATCTTCAATGTATTGCGGAATATCGTCATCCCGCAGGAAAAACACTTCCAGCGGGAAGTTAGTAGCTTCTGTTTTCAGCTTGTTAACACCATTATTGATGTCGATGCCGCATTCTTTCAGCAGTTTGATAGAATCGTCGTGCAGGCGGCCGGATTTCTGGATTGCAATTTTCAGTTTCATCCCTGGTAAAATAAAAAGGGGCTTACCTTTCCGGTAAGCCCCTGTTGATGATGTAATATGGTGATATACACAAATCATCCCCTGCCTACCCTTGTGGTAAGATATGATGGTGGTGATGTGTATGTTTGTTTGTAATCATAATTTCAGGTGCAAAAATAGCAAGTAAAACGATATAACAAAGGTTTTTTTTGGAATTGACCGGAAATTTAAATATAAGCGCTTATATATAACCACTTTTACAAAAGGCTGCCTTAGCCCTGTTATTTTGCCAGCCTGCTTTGCAGTTCAGGCACTACATTTTCAAATGTGCGCAGGAGTCGGTCCCAGTTACGGAATGATTCATCTGAACTCGCCGATACTCCAGGGGGCGCTATTTCACTTACCAGCTTTGCCTTGTAGGTAAGGGGATCTGTATTACCTGTTTTAATAATAAGACGGGTACGGATAGTAGCTGCTTTAAAAGATTTTACTACCCAGGCGGTGCACATATAACCGGTGGCCTTGTCTGTAACGGCAATTACGTCAAAATAACCGGTAATGATGCGGTTGATCAGTTTCCAGGATTCTTCCTCGTTGTGATTGGTACGCACATCTATATCCTGGTTAGCCAGGTTGGTGACCATGGAATTTTCGTACGCATCGTCTTTTTCCAGTTTGATATAATCCGTTGATGGCAGCGTGTGTTTTCCATCATTGATGTAATTCCTTTCCTGTGTGATGAAGCCTACTTTTTCCACGCGGATATTTACCTGTGCATATGCCCCGACTTTAATTTCGGTAGATGTGTTATTGACCAGTTTTCCATCCACGTAGATCCGTGCATCATTCTCGGTATTGATGACGATCTTTTTAGGTTTAACTTTTGCGGCCACTTCGCGGGGAATAAAAAATACAAATGTTGCCAAACAGTAGAACAGGAGTGCTTTGATTTGCATGCTCATAAGAAATAAGGATTGTGTGAGGTTTACAATTGAGGTTTACAATGCTATCGCCGTATTACTAAGCGGTGCCCTAAGTTATTTACGGGATGCGGAGGAAGTGTAAAAAAAATTTGCGGATATGGTGAATAACAAGTGATTAACATTTATACTTAAATAACAAAGCGGAGAACAACTGTTCCCCGCTTTGTTATTTATAGCATTCTACTGCTCAAATCAATTAGGCACATTTGACCAGGCAGACCAGCCCAGTCCGGATTGCCATGATATCTGCTGCAATAAGCCGCTTATACCCGGCGCATAAATGTTAAGGGAGTTGGCAGATCTTGCTGCTACAGCAGGTGCTGCGGCAATACTGCCGCCAAGCGTTTGCCAGCCTGACCATGAATCAGAGGTAGGAGACGATGCGGTATTATACAATTGCGCCAATGTACCATCAGTACCCTGTGCATAGATATTTACTACCCACAAAGACCTTGATACCGCAGCCGGCCCCGATGCAATACTGCCTCCCAGGTCAGTCCATGGCAGCCAGTCGGGCGCGCCATATACCCATTTTCTAAGCACAAGGTTATTGGCAGTTCCTTTTGCAAATACATAGAGGTTAGTGGAATCGAGCGCCGCAACTGCAGGTGCGGAAGTGATATTTCCACCCAGGCTTTGCCAGGTAGACCATCCAATTCCGGGCTGCCAGTATCTCTGGATCAGGTGATTCGCGGAGTCACGTGCAAAAACATTAATGTTCGCACCATCCCTGCTGATGGCAGCAGGCGCCGAATTAAGATGTCCGCCAAGATCAGTCCAGCCCGACCAGCCCGTTGATAATGTCCATCTTTTTTCAATCAGTGTATTGGTAGCGCTTTTTGCATATACCACCAAAGAGTTGATGTTCTGCGAAGCCACTGCAGGCGGAGATGTAATAGTACCTCCAAGGTTTTCCCATGCAGACCATCCTGTTGCAGGCGACCAGGTACGGTGAATCAGTTGATTACCTGTACTCTGTGCAAAGATGTCTACCACATCAGAGCCTTTCCTGGAAATGGCTGCAGGTGAAGTGGTTAAATGTGTCACGGAATCTACTGATAAAGTATCTCCTCCCAATAATGACCGGGAGCCGGCATCAAGCGGTTGGATTTCATTCAGTGAATTGCGTGAGCAGGAGGCAAAGGTAACAAGGCCCGCAAACAGGGGCAGTAATAATTTTTTCATGTGAGGGAAACGGGTTTTAAATAGAATAATTAATCGTTAACTAAAAACAATGTCATTTCAAATATAGAGGATAAACCCATTCCCGGCAGATAAATTTTCCACTGGATATGTTCACTCATTTCCATATGCAGAAAATCTTTACTGCGCCCGTTTTAGCACCCAAAATCCATAGTTCCATGATCTCCCGTCACTTATCCCCTCC
>JBCNPS010000575.1:0-4613 GCA_039593235.1 Chitinophaga sp.
TGGGCATCCGTGTCGAGATCGTCCAGCACGCGCGCAATCTCGGCTATGTGCGCAATTTCGCCGACGCACTGATGGCCGCAACCAGAGCAGGTTCAATGCAAGGGCTACCTGCGATTCAGCGGGAATGGCAGGATGGCATACCGCAAAGATCATTGCCAGCTGGCTGTCGGTAATATTGCGGGCGGAAAGATCTATTTCTATCTCTTCCCCCTCCCGGGCATTATACCGGAGATCCGACAGCAATTTCTGCTGAAAGAAGGTGTTTCGCTTCAACCAGTTCTTCGTTTTATTTTTGGCGACGGCATATAGCCAGGCGGTTGGATTTTCCGGCAATCCTTTCGCGCTCCACGATTCAGTGGCAGCCAGGAAAGTATCGCTTACAATATCTTCCGCCTGTTCTATATGCTTCATGCCAAAAAGGGAGCCTAACACCGATACCATTTTCTGGTATTCCGTTCTGAATAAATGCGGTAATAATTCCTTCCCGTCCATGCTACAAATAATAATGCTGTTACAAAAGTAAGAAAGGCATTTTTATTTGTTGCGGTGTTATGGCACAGCGTTATCCTACCGCCATACGTATCTCTACCGTTCCGCCAAGTTCCAGTATCGGCGCTTCCCCTGCTATTTTCACTGCTTCGTCGTAGCTTTCCGCCCTGATCACAATAAACCCGCCGATAGATTCCTTGATCTCCGCATAGGGACCATCTGTTACGCTTTTGTCGTGCTTCACCACCTTGCCGGCGCCTTCCCAGGGCTGCAGCGGCCGGGCAAGCACATCGCGCGCCTTCAGGTCGTCAAACCATTCCCTCCACCGGCTCAGGTGCGCCTGCAATTCTTCCGGCGACGGCTGCACTTCCTTTGTTTTGTAATCCCTGCGGAATACCAATAAGAAATCGTTCATATATCATGGGTTTTAATGTGCCTTGGCAATGCTCATCCGAACTGCCCCACCTGGTAAGTACCAACAAAAGCGGGTGTGGTGAAAGCAATGTTAAAACGGTTCCAGGTATTGATGGTGGAAACGGCCAGCGTCAGGTCCACCAGTTCCTCCTCCGTGAATTGCTCTTTTACCCGTTTGTATACGTCATCCGGCACATGGCAGTTGGTAACTGCTTCCGCCCATGCCAATGCGGCTCTTTCCCTGGTGGTAAAAAAAGGCGTTTCCCTCCATGCGCTTAAAGCATATAAGCGCTGCTCGGTTTCACCATGTGCACGGGCGTCTTTTCCATGCATATCCAGGCAATAAGCGCAGCCGTTGATCTGCGATACCCGGAATGAAACCAGCTCCTGTAATTTTTCCTCAATAGCCGATTTTTTAAGATACGCGCCGGTATGAAAGAGTGTTTTCACCACACCCGGTCCTTTTTCCTGAAAGTTAATTCTTTGTTCCATTTTACTTAATTGATTTATTGGTTTATTATCTTAATAACAACTGACTTTCCCGGATTAGACAAATTCCAGGAACTTTTTTTCCAGATGCGGGCATTTAAACGAGGATATCGTTTTGCGGCTTTACGGGCGCCGGCAACTCCGTTTCGCCCAGCATCTCCCGGAGATCTATTTCAATGGCCCGGCAGATCTGCGATATCGGCACATCATTGGCGCTCCCTTCAAACGGGTACTCGGTGCTTTCCCCCACCTGTTCCAAAGAAGTATACATCCAGGATATGATCACACAAAAAGGGATCAGCAACCAGATCATATGCCCTTTCATCAGTCCTGTTACCCCGGCGTTCAACTCATTGAATGCCGGCAGCAAACCGTATGGCAGGAGGAAACAGAACATGCTCACAAAAATGGTATTGACAATAGAGTACTGCCGTGGGTAGGGCGTGTCTTTAAGCGATTCACACAGTCCCTGCTGCGTAATGAAACCGTTAATGGTGCGCTGCAGCTCGGCATATTGGGCCACTACTATTTCCTGCTTTTCATATACTTCTTTAAGCGCTTTGCTTTGCAGGGCCAGCAACTGCGTTCCCTGGCTGCGGGCGCCGGAAATGTAATACAACTCCTCCGCCGGGATATATTTCAGCATCTCGTTGTTAAAAGCATGCTCCCGCTCGGGAATGGTGTAATAACGCTGGTACTCGGCATTATAATGAGCGTCTGCCACTTCCCATACGCGGCCTTGGCGCATCTGGTAGCGCAACACGGTAAGCCACGCAAAATGACGATACACCAGCAGGCGAACAAATTCCCCGTCCTTAAAGTAATCGCGGCACAACATGCCCCAGGTGATGCTGAGGTTGCGGATGTTGGTCCATACGTCGTGGCCATCACCCGTACGGTTATACGTTTGTGTATTTTTAAACCCTACTATAAAGGCGGTGGCCGTACCCAGCAACGCCACCACCACCCAGGGAACTACCAGCCACTTTATGCCAATGAGTTGATAAAGTATCACCGGTATGGTGTCAAGTATGATGAGGATATATATCCTTCTCCTTGTCCAGAAGAGAAAATCAACGAGCTTATATGATTTACCTATATGCATGTGCCTGTTGATGCTTTAAGAAACCTGCGGATTTATTTCACTTGCTTCGGCGTCATCTTCCCTGATAAGATCATCCAGAAATTCACCACCCTGGTAGGTGTCCTTTTCATGGATGGGTTCCAGGGCTGTTTGTATAGTAATAACCGGCGCCTTTACATCGTCGCGCGAAAAGAATCGCTGCAGGATTTGAGGAAGAGCTTTCATGATGTTTGTTTTTAGTGATAACGCAACATTATTATTGCACTATGGGGTTTGCAACCTATGTGCCACCTGGTTAACACATTTCAAATCAATCATTTAAGCAAAAACATAGGTATCTCCTATCACGATATATCGCCAGTAAACGGATTTTACGCGGTATATAGTGAGGTTTATGAGGCGTGGGTAATAAAACAACACGCCGGCCACAGGTTCCTGCAGCACGGCGTGTTGTTTTATTCATTCTCAGTAATTTAACCATTCAGACCCATAAAGCGGAAAGGCTTACTTTTCACAAACGACTTTACCGCATTTCCTGCATAGGTTTCTCCTTTGGAGATATTGAGCTTCTTTACCGCTCCTTTCGGGGAAAAATCAATATCCTTAAAATTCACCCAGAAGGTATTGGGCGTTAGCGCTGATTCAAAATAATACACCAGGTTTTTATGATCGGCCACTACCCTCCAGCGGGTAGATGAAATATTAGGCTGATCCGGTGTTGAAATACCAAAAGGCACAGAGCAGTTCCTTATAACGCTGAATACACTGGCTACCGCTATGCGGGTATTATCTGTTTTGGGAATCGCATCAATATAAAAGGAAGCGCGTACAAACCGGTCGGCAGCGCGATTGGTGCCAGGCAGCATTACGGTACCGCCAATCTCCTTCCAGTATTCATTTAATGCCAGCTGCTTGTCAAATATGGGAGAATTGGTCATTACGGTATAGGCTGCATCATGATGCACTACCAGCTTCCCGTTGATATACTCAAAAATAGCGTTATCGCCGCTGGCATCAGAAACGGATAAATGCAGGGTAGCCAGCCTCGATTGCCCCGGTACTTTATCCGTAATAACGGTAAAAGACTCCTGCTTCAATGCTTTTACCACTTCATCTACCGTTGCAAAATTATCCAGCACATACTGTGTCCATGCGGCAATGGTCAGTCCCGGCTTTTTGCCATCCCACTGCTGGTATTCCGACTCCACCAGCCAAAGTACGTTCGCCACCAGTCCTTTTTCATTCATACCATCTGTAGTGGAAATATCATAGCCCGATGCCACTACACTTCCATACTTCGATTTCCATTTAACTGAATTTGGACCTACTTCACCGTTACGTTCCATACCCCTTGGAAAGATCCAGAGATTAGTAAGGATATCGTCTTTCCAATCCATTGACCTGGCAGTAAGAATGGTGCCGTTCAATCCCTTGTACACTACGCGGGTACAGGAATATACGGAACGGATGCCGGTTAGCAGGAAAACGGTAAACAGGGCAGTAAACAGAAATGTTCTCATCGTACGGGTGTTTTAGTATATAAATAATACCTCAACACCCCGGGGCTGTGCAATGTTCAATTTATTTGAAGATGATTTTATTTTCCCTGAACTATTCGCCGGCATCAAAACTCTTCCCAGCCGCCATTTTGCGGGTCATATTTTTCAAATTCCCCGCTATCCGTAAATTCAGATGCCGCCATCCCTGCTTCAAAGATATTCTCTTCTCCCCAGCCGGCAGTGAAATACAAACCACTCCCTGTAAGCAGTACGCTGATAGCATATTCCGTATGTTTGAACTTTGATCCATCCTGGTCTTCCTTCTCCAGTACATAATCATAATCAGTTAGCCTGTCTTTCAGCCGTTGAATTTGTTCACTACTGAAGGGTACAAGATTATGCGCATTATCAAAGAAATTTTTGTCGCCGGCCTGCTGCTCCTTCTCTTTGGTGGCGGTACTGTACAGTTGTATATCGTAGCTCATATGGGTTATATTAATTGTTTCTTCTTAAAAAATAACACAGGAGGAAGATAACAATTTTATGCCTGATATCAGTTTTGATATGCTATCTTTAAAGACGTTCATGATAATTTAATCTTAAAGCAGCATGAAAAATTACCTGGTACTGGCAGCGTG
>JBCNPS010000576.1:0-4609 GCA_039593235.1 Chitinophaga sp.
ACAAGGCCGATATCGCCTTTTTCAAATAAGATCAGCCCTTCTGCGGGTGTAATTCTTTCCTGTTGGAGGATCTTTTCTGCAATGCGCTTCAATGCTGCGTCCAGGTTGGGTTGCTGAAGGAGCGCCTGAACAGCCGGATAATCTTGTCTCATCGTCATCTTACTTTCATTAATTTAATGGTGTTGGCCCTGTTCCTGTAAATTAATTTTACAAAATAAACACCATTTGGCTCATTTACCAAATTAAAGGTCAGCCGGTTGCCTGCCCCGATGTCCGCTGCCGGCCGGCTCATAATAAACTGCCCCTGCACATTATAAATAGATACCTGCACCAGGTCTTCCGGCACTTCCAGGAAGGTGACCCAAACAATGCCATTTGTAGGGTTAGGATTCACCAATACGCCTTTTTCACTGAGTGTTTGATTTACCTGCCGGGTAACGATATTGATATTATCAATATAAATGTTATTCTCTGAATTTGAGATATTTCTGAAGGCTACCTGGAACTTTCCTTTATGGCTAACAGCAGTCAGATCCACAGAATCCCGACGCCATTCCGTGGCGGTGGGAGTGAACTCTGTTTGTATGGCTGTGGGGCGGGTGATCAGGTTCGGCCCCCATTTGGTGTACAGCACCTGGCCTGTTTCCCGGCAATCATTGGTAACAAGCACCTTTAGGGTATCCCATGCGTTTCCGCTGCTGGCGGGATCGGTAAATACGGCGGCGGCTACATCAAAGAAGAGGAAAACGGAATCGGCGCCCCGCGGGTCAATTACCGGCGTGATGAGATCATCCGTTTGATCGTTGGTATTATACCCGAGGTTGCGTATAAGGGCGGAAGCGCTGCTGTTCCGGCCTACATTACGGATACGCTCCCAGGTGAAGCTGCGGTCGGGATTATAAAGATCCCAGCCCGGGGGCGGGAAGCTGTCGTTTTCAAAGCCTTCTTCAAAAGGCAGGGTGGCTTCCGCGTCATAACGGAAACGGATATTCGCAGTGTCGTTGGAAACATTGCCATCAGGCTGGCCATTGGGCGATTGCGTATATGCTTCCAGGTTATAGTTCCCGATTGCCACATTGGAGGAAGGCAGGGTAACGGTGGTTTGCTGTAAGCTGGCCAGGGAGCCTGTCCAGTCGTAAGGTGTAAGGGCGCCGCCGTTCACCTGGTACCAGATCTTTACAGCGGTAAGCGGGTTGTTGCCGCGGTTGCGGAGAGTAACCACCGGCGTAATACTGTTATCGCAGATCTTGCCATCGGGGGCATTAATGCCTACCAGGGAGGCATCGTTATCCGCCATGGAAGGGGGCACGCAGCCGTTGGAGGTGATCAGGCTGGCGGTAATATTTTCCAGTACAAAGCGCATACGGTCTACCTGCCCGGCTGTGAAAAGATGCATGCAGGCATCGTCGGTATAATCCATGTAGTTCATGAACATGATACCGGGTGCGGTACGGGTGCAGTTATCGAGCCGGGGAAAAGCGGGGCATCCGTAGGTATTATCTCCCTGCAGGGGCGTATCGGTGATACCGTCATCCACATCGCACGTTCCGTTGTCATCTCCCCAGATATGTTTTAAGCCGAAGTAATGGCCTATTTCGTGGGTAGCGGTTCTTCCAAGGTTGTAGGTACTGCCCACGCTGCCGGTGGTGCCAAAAGCGGTGTATTGCACTACTACGCCTTCCTGTTCGGCAGGATAACCTGTGCCGGGAGGAGCGGCCACACCGAGATAATTGCCGGAGAGACGGGTCACCCAGATATTCAGGTATTTGCTGTGATCCCAGGCGTCGGAGCCACCGGTATTGTTATACTTGGCATCGGCGGCGGCATTGCTGATAGAAAAGCTTAGGCCGGCAGCAGTTTGCACTCTTACAATGCCACTGGTGGGTTCATCGCTGGGTGTTCTCTGCGCCAGGCAAAAGTTAATACGGCTGTTGCCTATGAGCGACTGCCATACAGCAGGCACCTGGGAAATATCGGTGTTGACGGCGTTGTAGTCGCGGTTCAGCGCATCAATCTGTGAGGCCACCTGCGCATCTGTTACCAGCGCAGGGTTATCCAGTACAATATGTACCACCACGGGAATAGTGACTGTTTGCGGGATGGCTTCCACACGGGCGCGGAGCTGCTGCCGTTGCTGGCCCAGCATCATCCGGGCTTCATTATCTGCTACAATTTTCTGAAGGGAAGGGATTTCTTTTACCCGCTGCTGCAATGCTTCGGCGGTGCCGCATTTACGTTGGGCGATGGCTGTGACGCAGCAAAAAAAGGTAACGAAGGCAAGGATATAGTGACGCAAAAAAGTAGATTTTGGTTTGAAGATACGCGAAAAATCGCCTTCGGCGATGCGGATTTTGTCTGACCCGGGATTACGCTGATTATAATGATTACTTTGATTTTACTTTAAAAATCTGGTAAATATTAAGGAAGATATGAGCGAATACCTGCTTTTATCTTTCTTAATTATTCTTTAAAAAGCTAAAAGCAACAAAACGTGCAATAAAGATCCGGTAAATATTAAGGAAGATATGAGCAGATATACCTGCTTTTATCTCCCTTAATTAAAAAAGCTAAAAGCAACAAACCACACAATAAAAATCAAGCTAATCATTAAAATCAGCGTAATCCTGAGTCAGACAAAATCCGCGAAAAAAAAAGCGCCCCGGAACAATCCGGAGCGCCTTCAAAACTCAGTTTTTATAAAAATTACATATTGGCCTGTATTTTTTTATCCAGTACGGATTTAGGCACAGCGCCTACCTGTTTGTCAACAACCTGACCGCCTTTTACGAAAAGGATAGCAGGGATGCTGGTGATACCGTAATTTACAGACAACTGTGGGTTCTGATCCACGTTCACCTTTCCGATATTTACTTTACCTGCGTAGTCTTTAGACAGTTCTTCAATTACGGGACCGATAGCGCGACAAGGGCCACACCATTCTGCCCAGAAGTCAATAACAGTTAATTTATCGGAGTTCAGAACTTCCGTTTCAAAGTTCGCATCAGTGATTTCTAAAGCCATATTCTTTGATTTTAAAATGTTTTATTTAACGATTGTTTTGATTTTTATGATTTGTATGATTACGATCAAATCTTGATCCGAGTGCAAATTACTGCATTTTTGACATCTTACTTATTGATTATCTCTATATACACATCGATATCCGGCTGTTTATGCAGGAAACCCGCCAACTCGTCATTCATCTCAATATTGCGGTTAAAAGTATGCAGTTTTGCCTGGGTTTGATCGTCGCGGTCGGTCAGTTGTACATGTAATACGCTGTTGCCCGGGAAGCGGTTTACATTGTCCACCAGGAAATCCACTGTTTCCCGGTTAATGAACTTCGGCATAGTGTTAAGGAACACCTGTTTGGTATGTGTTTTCTTTACTTCCTGTAACAGCTGGATGCTGCTTACCTTGAACTCATACTCATTGTCATTGAACCGTTTGGATTTGAAGCCACCATTGATAAACAGGCAAAGACCCGGTTTCAGGTAAGGGGCAAAGCGGATAAAGTCTTCGCTCCACAGGGCAAATTCAAACTTGCCGGTATAGTCTTCAATGGTCATTACGCCAAACTGGCGGTTATTACGGGAAATCCTTTCCTGGGCGCTGGTAATATATACCGCCAGGCGGAAATTACGTTCCCGGGCGCGACCGCCGGTACCACCCGGCTGGGATATTTCGGCCTGGTACTCCACCAGCTCCTGTACGGAGTTCATATGGTAATGCTTCAGCTCAAAACGGTAATCGTCGAGCGGATGGCCGGAAATGTAGATACCGGTGATATCCCTTTCATTGTTGAGCTTCATGATCAGCGGCCATGGATCGCAGTTTGGGATCTTTGGCGGCTCTACATCAGGCAGGTCATCAGCGCCGAAAAGGCTGCCCATATTGGAAGAGCCTGCTGTTACCTGTTGCCCGAATTTCACGATCTTATCCAGCCCGGTGAGCTGTTCGCCCTCCGGTTTATGGAAATACTGGGCACGGTGTAATTCAGGGAAGCTGTCGAAAGCGCCGGACATTACCAGGGCTTCGAGCGATTTTTTATTAACGGCGCGTTGGTTCACGCGCTTGATAAAGTCGAAGATGTTTTTGAACGGGCCTTCTTTTTTACGCTCTTCCAGCAGGTTTTCGATGGCGGCTTCGCCTACGCCTTTCAAACCACCGAGGCCGAAGCGTACCTGGCCCTGTTTATTAACGGCAAAACCTTTGAAAGATTCATTCACATCGGGCGGTAATACATCGATGCCCATGCGTTTGGATTCTTCCATGAAGAAGGTGATCTTTTCAATATTGCTGGCGCAGTTCAGCACGGCGGCCATATATTCGGAAGGGTAGTGGGCTTTCAGGTAGGCGGTTTGATAAGCCACGAAAGCATAGCAGGTGGAGTGGGATTTGTTGAACGCGTAGGAGGCGAATGCTTCCCAGTCCGTCCATACTTTCTCGCACACCTTCGGATCATGGCCGTTTTGAGCGCAACCTTCCATGAACTGCGCTTTCATCTTATTCAGCACTGCGATCTGCTTTTTACCCATCGCTTTACGGAGTACATCGGCATCACCTTTGGAGAAGTTGGCCAGTTTCTGGCTCAGCAACATCACCTGCT
>JBCNPS010000577.1:0-4607 GCA_039593235.1 Chitinophaga sp.
TACGCAGTGATCAATGGAAAGCGCTCTGTATATCTCCCTATTATAAAAACAGCAGATGCTTCCACCTGGACGGTAGTAACTAACCTGAAAGCTGCCTTACCAAATATCCAGAAATTATTACCGGAAGATGTAAAGATCTCGTTTGTGTTTGACCAGAGTGTGTATGTGATCAATGCAGTGAAAAGCCTTATCAGTGAAGGGGTAATAGGAGCGGTACTCACGGCGCTGATGGTGCTGCTGTTCCTCGGCGACCGCCGAAGCGCCTATATCGTGATCATTACCATCCCGGTGTCTATCATCATTGGGGTGATGTTCCTGAAACTCTTCGGCCAAACCATCAATATTATGACCCTGAGTGGTTTGGCGCTGGCTATCGGGATCCTGGTAGATGAATCTACGGTAACCATTGAGAACATCCACCAGCACCTGGAAATGGGAAAGCCCAAGGCACAGGCTATCTGGCATGCCTGCCAGGAAATTGCTTTCCCGAAATTGCTGATCCTGCTGTGTATCCTCGCTGTGTTTGCACCTTCCTTTACCATGAAAGGAGTACCCCGCGCGATGTTTATGCCACTGTCGCTGGCTATCGGTTTTTCCATGATAGCTTCCTACCTGTTGTCGCAAACGCTGGTGCCCATCCTGGCCAACTGGATGCTGGACGCCAATAAGTTCAGGCATCACGGTCATCCGCACGTACACAGTGATGATGCGCATAAAACAGCCGGTTATATTGAAACAGAAATTGCAGATGAGAAACAGCATGCTAAAACTATTTCGGGGTTCGACCGTTTCAAACTGCGCTTTATTGGCTGGCTGGAAGGGCTGATGAAAAAAAGGAAACTGGTGATCGGCGCTTACTTTATTGGGGTTATTGGTATAGTAGCATTATGTATGAGCATTATAGGCCGTGATATTTTACCTAAACTGAATAACGGGCAGTTCCAGCTAAGGCTGAAAGAGCCTACAGGAACACGTATCGAACGGACGGAAGCCATGCTTGTTAAATCAACACAGATCCTGAAGGAGATCGTCGGCGCCAAAAACATCGACATCACATCTTCCTTTATCGGTACTCATCCATCGTCCTATTCTACCAACCCCATTTACCTGTTTATGGCCACGCCAAGTGAAGCGGTGCTACAGGTAAATATGAAAGAAGATTTCCACATCAACATGGATGAGTTCAAGGAAAAGCTGCGTAAGCGTATCCATGAACAGATGCCGGAAGTGAAAATGAGCTTTGAGCCGATAGACCTTACAGATAAGGTGATGAGCCAGGGAGCATCCACGCCCATTGAAATTGCCATCATGGGTAAAAACCTGAAAGAAAGTGTACCCTATGCGCAGAAGGTGCTGGCTGAAATGAAGAAGATCCCTTACCTGCGGGATGTACAGATCAATCAGCCGATGGATTACCCGGCTATCCGTGTAAACATCGACCGGGAAAGGGCCGGCCAGCTGGGGGTAAGTATTACAGATATCGCCAAATCATTAACGGCATCCACTTCATCCAGCCGTTTTACGGAAAAGAACAACTGGCTGGATGAAAAGAATGCCACCTCTTATTTTGTACAGATCTCCGTACCGGAAAATGAGATGTCGAGCATTAACGATATGGCGGCTATTCCGATCAGCAAAAATAACACCCGTCCGTCTTTAGGCGATGTGGCCACATTGCAGCCAGATACAGTGGTAGGAGAATACGACCGTATCGGCGCAGTGAGGATAGTGTCTATTGGCGCCAATATCCATAAGAGGGACCTGGGTAATGCCTCTGAGGCGGTAGCAGCAGCTATTAAGCGCGCCGGCGAGCCGCCACGTGGTATTTCCGTAGAAAAACGTGGCTTGATGAACCTGCTGAATGAAACGCTGGATAGCCTGCAGTCCGGGCTGCTGGTGGCAATCATAGTAATACTGTTATTGCTGGCGGCTAACTTCCAGTCGTTCAAAGTAGCGTTGGTGGTTGTTTCCACTATTCCTGCGGTATTGGCCGGGTCGCTGATCATGTTGCTGATCACTGGGTCTACGCTCAACCTGCAATCGTATATGGGAATTATCATGTCGGTGGGTGTGTCTGTAGCCAATGCGATCCTGCTGATCACCAATGCAGAAAAATTGCGGCTGGAAAATCATGACTCCCGCAGGTCTGCACTGGAAGGCACTTCTATCAGACTGCGGCCCATCCTGATGACGAGTATCGCTATGGTGGCAGGTATGATACCGATGGCTTCTGGCCTGGGTGAGGCAGGCGATCAAACGGCGCCGCTGGGCCGTGCTGTTATCGGCGGACTGATTGCCAGTACTTTTGCATCGCTGTTCATTTTACCGTTGATCTTCTCCTGGGTACAGCAAAAAACAACTGTGAAATCCGTGTCGCTGGATCCTGAAGATGAACACAGCCAGTATTACGTTCCGGGTGCGGCACGTGTATAATTCAAGTATAACTATAATGACTAAACGACATATCAATATCATGAATATAAATAAATACAGCCTGTCGTACCGGGTCATGACGGCTGCTGCATTATTGCCCCTCGGTTTATTCTTCGCCTCCTGCCACAGTTCGAGGGCAGATGATGATAATGAAAATGAAGACGGCCGTGTTCAGGTGAAAATCATTCATCTGCAGAAAAGCCAGCTGGATGCTTCCCTGAAATTGCCCGGGGAAATAAAGCCCTTCCAGTTTGCCGATCTGTATGCCAAAGTGAACAGCTATGTGAAAAATGTAAATGTGGACCTGGGCAGCCAGGTAACTGCGGGCCAGGTACTTGCCACCCTGGATGCCCCGGAAATGAATACGCAATTACTGGAAGCGCAGTCGAGGCTGCACACAAAAGAAGCCATGTTCCGCGCCAGTCGAGCTACCTACGAACGCTTGCTCAAAACAAGCAAGGTGCCAGGAACTATTTCTCCCAACGACCTGGACATGGCGTTTGAGAAAATGAGTGCCGATAGTGCAGAACTGCTTTCTTCCCGTTCTTCTTACCACGAAGTGCAACAGATGCTGGGGTACCTGGTGATCCGCGCCCCGTTCAGCGGTGTGATCAGCCAGCGTAATGTGCATCCCGGCACTTATGTAGGCCCTGCCGGCAAGGGATCGGATAAACCGTTGTTCCGTTTGGAAGAACAGCAGAAACTGCGTTTATCCGTAGCCGTGCCTGAAATTTATACCGACGATGCACACCACGCAAGCGATGTTCGCTTTACCGTAAAATCCCTGCCCGGAGATACTTTTACGGCGAAGGTGAACCGCATTGCCGGTAGCCTGGATGTGAAGCTGCGCTCCGAAATACTGGAGATGGATGTAGCCAATAAAGCAGCCCGTTTGCTTCCTGGTATGTATGCAGAAGTACAGATGCCAATGCCGGGAAAGAAAGATGTGTACATCGTCCCTAAATCCGCCATTATCAGTAATTCCGAAAAAATATTTGTGATCAAGGCAGTGAACAGTAAAGCAGTATGGGTGCCGGTGAAATGCGGTAACGAATCCAACGGACAGGTGGAAGTTTTCGGTGATCTGTCCGACAACGATCAGCTGGTGCAGAACGGCAGTGATGAAATAAAAGAAGGAACGCCGTTAACGGCGGTTGCAAAATAATGTGTGTTTAAAGGTGGGAAGTTGTTTGAAGAAAAAAGAATCAACAGGAGAAAGGATCATCAGACAAAAACAAGGAATCAACGGACAGAAGAATCATTTAATCGGACTGTATTCGGCAAGGTAAAGAGTGACGGGTAGCAGTTAAACAACTTCCCTGATGAATCAAGCAATACAGCGCTTCCGGAAAGGGGGCGCTGTTGCTTTAAAACACGAAAGAGAATTGTTACACCGCGTAACAGTTGTAGGTTTAGGTAAAACGGCCGGAATATTCCTGTTCCGGTTTTTTTATTTTTTTTTGGAGATGATTAAGAGACATTCCCAGTAAGGCCGCTACTACTTCTCGGATACTTCTCCGATACTTAGGACTCGTCTATGTGTAGTACTCCCCATATACTCCTGATACTGTCCCCATACACTATCCATACTGTAGCCATACACTCCTGATACACTTCCCATACACTGTGCATACACTGTCTCGTCCTGATATAACTATACAGGTGAAGAAATAATCCTGAAATTGTTTTACAGTCTGTCATGTAAATCCTGAATTTACTTTACAATGCCATATGGTTGAGCTGGCCGCTTGATGTTTTTTTGTAATTTTTCCACTTAGACCATGAATACACTAAAACACCCCAAAGCAGATGAGCCTGCTTTGGGGTGCGCCATATGGAGAGGATGAAAATATTACCAGTCTTTATCTTTCGGCACTACCTGACCCTTTACTTTTTTGGCTTTGTCCTGCAACTTCTTTTCTTCCTGTGATAAAGCCTGCAACAGGCGTTCTGCCTCCTGTTTGCTCATCTTGCTGGGTTGTGGTTCCGGCTTCTGCTGCTCCTGGTCCTGCTTGTCTTTGTCGCCTTTGTCCTGGTCTTTATTCTGTTGATCCTTGTTCTGGTCCTTGTTTTGATCCTTGTCTTTATCCTTATCCTTGTTCTGCTGATCTTTGTTCTGATCCTTATTTTTGTCTTTGTTCTTATCGTTCTTATTCTTGTCTTTATTCTTGTCC
>JBCNPS010000578.1:0-4602 GCA_039593235.1 Chitinophaga sp.
ATAACCTTACATTAGCGCTTGTAGAAATTAATATGAGCGTATCCATCACTACATTACAACAGCTGTTATTTGAACTGGCAGGGGTGCTGCCGGCAGACACGGCTCCTTTATTTGCCATGACGCGGCAGGTACAACTGGCCGCCAATGAAACGTATATCCGTGCAGGTGATACAGAACGCCGCCTGGCCTACATAGAGCAGGGCGTTATGCGGGCTTATATTATTAAGGATAACGGTGACGAGGCTACGCTTTTTTTACGTTGGGAAAAGCAATTCATTGCCTCGCACGATGCTATTATACAAAGGAAGCCTTCCCGTTTTATTTACCGTGCCCTGGAACCTGTTACACTGCTGGAAATAGACTATGATGTGCTGGAAGCTGTACTGAAAACACATCCCGAATACGAGCCTTTACGCAACTTTTTCCTGATGCGTATGTTATCAGAATCGCTCAACATGCTGGAATCCTTCGTTACGCTGTCGCCGGAAGAGCGGTACCGCAACCTGCTTGCGGAGCGTTTCGACCTGGTGAACCGTGTACCTGATAAGTATATTGCTTCTATGCTGGGTATCACACCGGTATCGTTGAGCCGTATCCGTAAGCGGATGCTTGATAAGGGTAAAGGATAAATTATCCTTTGTTAACGCAGGAAATTATCTTTTGTTAACCGTGCCTGCCATACCGGTTTTTTAATTTTGGGAGATAAATTTCCCAGAGATATGGAACCAATCATTGAAGCAACGGTGAAGATCTTTAGCATGACTGCCCTCCGGTATTTTGTATTGGCGGGTATTCCCTTCCTGTTATTTTACAGCCTGCTGCCCGGCAGGTTTAAGCATTTTAAGATCCAGCAGCGGCTGGCCTCGAAAAAGGATTTTCTACGTGAGATCTGGTATTCTATGCAAAGCACGCTGGTATTCACCCTGATCACTATTATGCTGCTGTTCACACCGGTGCGGCAGTATACCATGATCTATCTCCATATCCACAACTTCCCGCTGTGGTACATTGGCGTGAGCCTTGTACTGAGCCTGGTGATACACGATACCTATTTTTACTGGATGCATCGTTTACTGCATCATAAGCGGTTGTTTAAACGCGCACACCTGGTGCATCACCAAAGCATCAATCCTTCTCCCTGGACCTCCTATAGTTTTCATTTCCTGGAAGCGGTGGCGGAAGGAGGCGTGCTGGTGGTTATCACCTGTGTAATGCCTATGCACCCGCTTACCATATTGTTGTTTACGGTGTCGGGATTTATCATTAATGTATACGGCCACCTCGGATATGAACTGATGCCCCGGAGATTCAGGCATACCTGGTTGTTTGAAGTGGTGAATACGTCCGTTCACCACAACCTGCACCATAAAAAGTTCCGTGGGAATTACGGGTTGTATTTCCGGGTATGGGACCGTGTGATGGGCACCGAGCATCCGGATTATGTGAAGGAGTATGATGAGTTGCAGGAGCGTAGGTTTGGGGAGAAGCGGCTTTACGCAGGGCAATAGCGGCGTGGATAGCAGATAAATAAAATGTCCGTGGCGGGCAATGGAAGGTTGCCGGCCACGGACATGGTGATGCAGGTAGCTATTTCACTATCCATAAGCCTGTGCTACCGGGTTTTCTTTCATCGGTTGCTTTTTTCAACAAAGTATCACCTGCAGTGAGGTTGCCAAATATTTCAACACCAGGATCTATGCTCATACCCTGGCGTACATCTACCCATTCAGCCTTTCCTTCGTGCACCCTGATCACGAATCTTTTTTCCTGCGTGGTAGCTACCGCGGCAAACGGTACAATGAACGAGGAGCCGCCCCTTTCCAGGGTAAGTTTTACATACGCAAAAGAGCCGGCTTTGAGCTGGTGGTCACTATTATCTACCTGGAACTCCCATAATTCGGTGCGGGTGCCTGGATCAATAGTTTCGGATTTACGGGTTAGCGTAGCTTTGAAGTATTGGGTAGGGTAGGCGTCTACGCGGAAGTCGATGTTTTTTGAAAGACTTGCAGTAGCCGTGTATATCTCGGGAACGGCTGCACGAAGACGCAGTATGCGGTTATTCTGAACGGTGAGCAGCATGGCGTTTGTGCCTACCAGCGCACCCGGATCAGCTGTGCGGGCAGTAATAACGCCATCAAAGGGGGCGATGATATAAAGGTACCCGGATACTGCTTTATTGGCCTGTGATTGTTTGCCTGCGGCGATATAGGAAGCGCTGTCGGCCAGCATCAGGTTGCGGCTGCGCTCCAGGTCGGCGGGGGCTACAATACCGGGTGTTTTTGCCTGTGAAGCCCTGTAAAGCCTTTCATATTGATCCTTGCTGGATGCCCATTTTGCTTTGGCCGATTGCAAAGCGGCTTCGGATTCTGCCAGCCGGCTGTTAATTTCCGGCGCTTCAATCACTGCCAGTGTTTGTCCTTTCTTTACGTGGTCGCCAAGGTCCACTTTCATGCTGTGCACAAAGCCCTGTACTTTGGAAAACAATGCGGCGGTTTCATAAGGAATCAGTTCTGCAGGCAGTTCTATCGTTTTCCTGGCAGTGTCTTGTTTCAGAATAAATACCGGCACCGTATCGGATGCAGTGTTGTTATTTGTATGCTCCGGCTGCCTGGATGTATTACCGCAGGCCGCTAGTGTAAGAACCAAACTTATAATCGCGATGGATCGCATATGAGTGAATTTAATTTTTAGGATTGTTTGTCGTAATGAATACTGCCTGCATCATCCGGATCAAGGGAAACAGCCACAAATTTTCTTCTTCCCGTGATCAGCTGGTATACCTGCGGCAGGAAAAATAATACGCTGACGGCGGAGAACAGCAGACCGCCGATTACAGCGATGGCTAAGGGTGCAGTTTGATCGCCCCCTTCGGAAAGGCCAGCCGCCATTGGGATCATACCGGCTATCATAGCGGTGCTTGTCATCAGGATAGGCCGCAGGCGTATTTCCGCTGCGCGGAGATGACCGGCATCCACACCTTGCCGCCTGTTATGCTCTGCACTGGTAATAAAAAGCACGGAGTTGGCAATAGCCACGCCAACAGCCATAATGGCTCCCATATACGACTGGATATTCAGCGTGTTGCCTGTAAGGAAAAGGAACAGCAGCGAGCCTGCTATCACCGCAGGAATAACAGACAAGGTGGCCAGCGCTACACGGAACGATTGAAAATAGACGGTCATCAGCAGGAAAATCACGACGATGGCAATCAACAGGCCAAACCGCAGGCTATCGAGCGTTTGCGCTAACAACGGTGGTTGTCCCCGAAGCAGGATCTTTGCACCATTGGGCAGCTTGCCCATTCCGGCTATAATATTATTTACTTTATTAAAAACAGTTCCTGCATCCTGCCCGTGAATATTTGCAGTGATGGTAATATAGCGTTGCTGGTTGAGCCGGTCGTATTCACCGGTAACAACGGTACGTTTCCAGCTGGCTACTTCACTAAGGTAATGTGTGTTGCCGGCGCCGCCGGAAATGGGAATTGCTTCCAGCTGGGCGGTGCTGTTCATCCGGTATTCGGGGTATTGCACCTGCACCTGGTAGGCGGTTCCGGTTGTTTTATCAAGCCAGTAATTGGGCGAAGCAAAACGGCTGGAAGAGGTAGCGGTTACTACAGAACGGGCCACCTGCTCACCGGAAATTCCCAGTTGTGCGGCTTTTACACGGTCTGTTTCCAGCCTGATGGCAGGGTAATCCAGGGGCGTTGCGATCTGAAGATCACGCAGGGACGGAATGGCGGCCAGTTGCTGTAATAATTGCTGGGCTGTTTTCCTGCCTTCCGCCAGGTTGCGGTTTACAACGGCTATTTCTACAGGGTTGGTGCTTCCGAGGTTTAACACCTGCTCCACAATATCACCCGGCTCAAAAGAAACCCTGGCTGTTGGAATTTCCTTCGCAACGGCGGCGCGTAATTTCTCCCTGAAAACAGTTATCGGAATCACATCTTTCTTCAACTTTATTTTTGTTACAGATTCATGCGGTCCGCCGGTCCACAGGTGAATATAGTTAACAGGGAAACTGGATGGCTGGGTGCCAATGAACGCGGAAGTTATTTCCGTGTTGCCGTTACCGGCAATACTGTCCGACAGTTGCAGCAGCCTCCTGGTGGCATCTTCCGTGCGCTCAAAGCGGGTGCCCGTGGGCAGGCGTAAGCGAACCTGCGTTTGCCCGCTGTCGGTTTGCGGGAACAGTTCCGTGCCGGTAACAGCAAACATTACTATCACCATCAGCAGGGAAATGCTGAGAAACAGGGCTGTGAGCCATCCGAAACCGGTTTGAAAACGTTGTCCTGCGTTAGCGTATCGTTGTTCAAGACGGGAATAAAATCCTGCACCCGGCCGTTGCTGATGATCTTTCAGCCACCAGTTGCCTGCCACCGGCACAAAAGTTTGCGATAACAGGAAAGAGGCTATCATGGCAAATCCCACGGCCAGCGATAAAGGAAGGAACATAGCTTTGGGTACGCCGTTCATGAACAGCGAGGGCACAAATACTGCAAGGATACTCAACAGGATCAATAATTTTGGCGCCGCTATTTCCCGGCATGCATCTGCAATGGCCCTTGCTTTACGCTTCCCTGTTTCCTGGTGACGGTGAATG
>JBCNPS010000579.1:0-4590 GCA_039593235.1 Chitinophaga sp.
TGGGTCTTCGAGACGGCATGGGGTAACGGCATGGGGTCAGATCCGTTTTCCTTTGGAAATCCGCTTATTTTTTTACAAACGTGTACGTTTTGCCTGGCTGTGTTGCCAGATCGTACAATATGGTATTGGGTAGTGGCAGTTCCTCCACTTTTGCTTTTTCACTTACCAGTGCAGGCGCTGTTGGTTCTACCTGGAAGAATGGATTAGTTTGCTCACCGGTAGCGGCTTTCAGCTGGCCGTTTTCCTTCAGTGCATTGGGTACCCGCAAACGGCAGTTACCACCGAGTGTGGAGCGGATGGTGAGCTTACTCAACTGGCCGTTTTCCCACACCATTTCTTTGATCTCAAAACCGCCGCGCGCACGCAGGCCGCTTACACGGCCATTCTTCCAGTCGTCCGGCAGGGCGGGTAACAGGTGAACGGCGCCGTCCTGGCTTTGCAGCAACATTTCACAGATGCCTGCTGTACAGCCGTAGTTCCCATCGATCTGGAAGGGAGGATGCGCATCAAATAAATTGGGATAAGTACCGCCTCCGCTGTTCTCCCCTTTGTTCACTCCTGCAGGTGTGAGCTGGTCTTTGATCAGTTTCCATGCGTGGTTACCATCCAGCAAACGCGCCCAGAGGTTTACTTTCCAGCCCATAGACCAGCCCGTGGAAATATCGCCGCGTTGCAGCAGTGAGGTACGGGCAGCGCTGAACAACACCGGCGTACGGTAAGGAGAGACCTGGTTAGCAGGGTACAACCCGAATAAATGAGACACGTGACGGTGCTTGTCGTTAGGGTTGTCAAGATCCTGCAGCCATTCCTGTAACTGGTTGTACTGCCCTACCTGCATGGGTGGCAGGCGTTTGCGCGCCGCCTTCATTTTTTCCACCAGTGCTTTATCTGTTTGTAAGATTTCTGCTGCATGAATGGTATTGGTAAAGAGATCAAATACCAGTTGATTATCCATGGTAGCCCCAGCAGCGATAGATACGCCGGGATGGGCTTTCGGGTTATTTTCCGGCGACATGGACGGGGATACTACCAGCCATTTATGTGTGGGTTCTTCTACCAGGAAATCCAGGTAAAACTGGGCAGCGCCTTTTAATGCGGGATACACGGTTTGCAGGTATTGCTTGTCGCCGTTAAACAGGTACTTCTCCCAGGTATGCCGGCTTAACCATGCGCCGCCCATGGGCCACATGGCGGAATAGATACCGTCTACCGGGCCTGTAATACGCCACAGGTCCGTATTATGATGGGCTACCCAGCCTCCGGCGCCATACATTACCTTCGCCGTTTCCCGGCCTGTAAGGGATAAGTCTTTCACCATTTGTATCAGTGGCTCATGCATTTCAGAAAGATTGGTTTCTTCCGCAGGCCAGTAATTCATTTCCGTATTAATGTTGATGGTATACTTGCTGCCCCAGGGTGGGTTCATGAGCGGGTTCCAGATGCCCTGCAGGTTGGCAGGCTGGCCACCGGGTTGTGATGCAGCGATGAGCAGGTACCTGCCAAACTGGAAATACAGCGTTACCAGCTGCGGGTCATTACCTTCCCTGAAATCCCTTACACGGATGTCCGTCGGGTTTTTGATGGAATCAGTAGTACCGAGATCCAGTTGCACCCGGTTAAAGAAATGCTGGTAGGCGGCAATATGATCTTTCAGTAAACCGGCGAAGTGTTTTGGCCATACCTTTTGCATATAGGCGGTGGTGCGTTTTACTTCATCGCCGCTGATATCTGCATAGTTTACAAAGTTGGTAGCAATGGAAACGTAGATGGTTACTGCATCTGCATTGGTTACGCTGATGGTGTTGCTATCGGCGGCAGTTTTACCACCGGCGGTTTTAAATTTTACCTGCGATTGAAACTTCACCTTACCGGGTACGCCGTCTTTATCGCCGCTGGTACCGGATAATACCAGTTCGTTATTACCGCTGGTAACCACATTTGATTTTTGCGGGCTTTTCATGCCGGCATTAAAAGTAATGCTGCCGGGTTTACTGGCCGTGAGTTGTATAATGATTGCCTGATCCGGTATAGAAGCAAATACCTGGCGGGTGTACTTTACACCGTTCACGGTGTAGCTGGTGGCAGCTACCGCGGTTTGCAGGTCCAGTTCCCTGGCATAGCCGGTGTACTGGTCGTGCCCCGGGAAATCCAGCAGCAGGTCCCCTACCGGCTGATAGCACATGCCGTTGATCTTTTCCGCCTGGATATTTTTTGCCGCCATTTGGCTGGCTTCTTTCATTTTGCCATCGAAGATCAGCTGCCTTATTTCCGGCAACGCTGCCAGCGCATGCGGATTATCGTTGCGGTTAGGGCTTCCGCTCCATACGGTATTTTCGTTTAGCCGTATCAGTTCGCTCTCCGGGTTGCCGTATACCATGGCGGCCAGGCGGCCGTTGCCCACTGGTAACGCGGCCTCCCAAACCTTACCCGAGGGGTGGTTATACTTTAATTTCAATTCCGTGCGTTGTGCCAATGCAGGAAGCGATGTGAAGAATGCTATAACGCAAACGGCTATACTATGTGTGTTCCTTCGCATGAGATTTTTGCAATTAAGTGGAATATAATTACTCCGGCAGGTTTTCTTTCAAAACGCCGAACTGTTTACCAGGTTTGTTACCCATCATTATTTTCAACACCCCTCCTTTCAGGATGTCGGAATGTAGCAGGTATGTTTTCGTGTAGGCTTTCCCGTTTAACGTGATGCTTTGCACATAAATATTTTCTGCACTGTTATTCACAGCCTCCACTACAAAGGGATTGCCGGCGCCGGTATGAATCACTGCTTTATCTACCAACGGGCTACCGATCACATATTTCCCCGATGCAGGGAACACGGGATAAAATCCGATCGATGAAAACACGTTCCAGGCTGCCATCTGCCCACAATCTTCATTCCCTATAATTCCATCCGGCTGGTCGTGGTACATTTCTTTCATAATATACCGCACCTTTTCTGCTGTTTTCCAGGGCTGACCCACATACGTATACAGGTAAGCGATATGATGCCCCGGTTCATTACCGTGTGCATACTGGCCTATTAACCCGGTAAGGTCTGCCAGGCCTCCCTTCTCTTCTTTCAGCGGCAGTGAGAAAAAAGTATCCAACTTTGCCGCCATCGCTTTTTTGCCTCCCAGCAAAGTAGCTAAACCGGTTACATCATGCGGTACCAGCCAGAGATACTGCCAGGCGTTGCCTTCCGCCAGTTCCGGGTTGGGTGCACGTGTGGGATCAAAAGAAGCGTTCATTACGCCCGCCGCATTTCTTCCCCTGAAAAATCCGCTGGCCGGATCAAAATACAATTTATAATTGGCAGCGCGTAGCTGAAAATACTTATAGTCTTTTGTACGATGCAATTGTTTTGCCATCAGTGCGGTACTGGCGTCGCTGATGGCATATTCCAGCGCGGTAGCCACCGAGCGGCGGTACAGATCGTTGGGGATCACTTTGAGATCTTTTACATACATCATCCCCAGGCTGTCGGACATAGCTGTACCTTTAACGGCGTTGTACGCCCGCGTTGCATCAAATCCTTTGATGCCTTTAAGACAAGCTTCCGCAACAATCTGCATACTGCTGATGCCCACCATGGTACCGGTTTCGTTGCCATACAAATGCCACTTCGGTAACCTGCCCTGCTGCCCGTAAACAGCCAGCATGGCATTTACCATATCGGCGGCTTTATCCTGTTCTATGAGCGTATACAGCGGATGCGCGGCGCGGTAAGTATCCCAGGTAGAGAATATGGTGTAATTGGTGAAACCCGGATGATGATATACTTTTCTATCTGCACCGCGATAATCGCCGTTATGGTCATTAAACATGGCAGGGTTGATCATGGTATGATACAGCGAAGTGTAGAAGATGCGTTTTTCGCGATCCGTTTTGGTGCTCACTTCTATCTTCCCTAATTCTTTATTCCAGCTATCATCCGCCTGCTGTGCCACCTGTTCAAAATTCCAACCGGGTATTTCCGCCTGTATATTTTCCAGCGCATTATCTGCACTTACGGGCGATATACCTACTTTCAGCAACAGCTCCTGCGGGGCATCGCCAAAGCTCAGCAAGCCTTTCACGGCTGCGCCCTGCGCCTGTTTACCGGCCACCGGCAATGCTTCATTGTAAATACGGAAGTCTTTCACGGCAACGGATGTACGAACAGCAAAGTATACCCGTTGATCCTTTGCCCAACCGGTAGAATAACGATAGCCTTTAAAGGTACTGTCGTTCACCTGTTCAATAAATGTTTCCGTAGCCTTGTCCTGTGTACCTTCTTTCAGATCGATGATCACCCTGGCCGTTTTTCCCCCGGGGAAACGGTAACGGTGAAAGCCCACTCTTTCTGTAGCTGTTAGCGACGCCTCTACCTTATAGTCATCCAATACTACGCTGTAGTAGCCGGCCTTCGCTACTTCACCTTTATGGGTATACAGGGAAGCATAGCCCTTGCGGTGATCGGCTTCTGTGCCTTTATCTGTTTTAATATCGCCGGTATAAGGCATCAGCAGAATATCGCCCCCACAGCACGAAGGCCAGCCACCATGGCCAGCGTGATCCCGGTACGGGCTGCGTCGCCTGTGCCTTGACCGGTGC
>JBCNPS010000058.1:0-19465 GCA_039593235.1 Chitinophaga sp.
GCTATTATTCTCATTCGATACACGTGGTAGTTACCGGGTAATGGCTTATGGACAATCGCAGGAGGAGGAGTGCTATATTGATCTGCATGTTGATAATAATGATCTTGAAAATAAATTTATTATTAACGGAGTAAACAATAATACCGGGTACCTGAAATGCGGCACTAGTGCTTGTGTTGAAGCCATTTACAGGATTATGCCTCCCACAGCAGTTGAAAAAGCAATGGTATCCATGCAGGTAACTGATAGCAATAGGAACATCATTGCAACAGCCGGTAGCGATAAAATTTGTTTTACCCCCGCCAATATATCTGCCACCTACTTTGTTTCAGCCCGGATGGCAAGCGCCAAGCCTATTGTGCAAAAACTCTGTACTAAAAAAACAGGAACCATATCCGTTGTCAACAAGGAATCGACTCATATGATACGGCCCCGGACAGATATGAATTTTCACGTTTCGGAAACTGTATACAGTACGCTGCCACCGGCTACGTTAACAACTATTCAATGGTTACTGAACGGCAAGCCGGTAGGCACGGGGCCTTCCATCACACTTAATGGCAATATCCATTTTAGTATTCCCGGGAAATATACTGTTACGGCTGTGGAAGAAGAAAACAATACAATTGAACAAGGCGCCTGGCATTTTGAAGTAAAAAACAATGAGGTTGTAAAGATCCTGGTAGCAAATGACACCAACACCTGGATTACCGGGAAACAATATACCGTAACTGCACAAACCTTGATGGAGTATAACGAAACACTGGATGGGCCAGTTATTTGGAAACCCTATGGAGCGCATTCCACTACATTACCAAATGCCGTCATACCAGAAGAAGGAGAATTTATTATCAGTGCCCATCTTAATAATTCAAAAAAATATATAAAAATAAATGCAGTAAGAGCTACTATAAACCGTTGGTGCTTTACAGATGAACAATTTATCTGCAAAGCATCCGCAGGCTGGCAGGAACTAATCCGTTTGGTGATCAATAGCGCGGACGCGGCAAACGAAAAAACACCATTACATCTGCTCCAGGTAAACCCTGCAAACCGTATACATCATGTAAAAAACCTGGGGATGCATAGCTTTAATGCTAATGGTGAATTACAACTTGATATCAGTATACACAGTCTGAAATCATTCTTAACTGGTACCAGCTTTGAATGGGATACATTTCATCTCCTGTTTGCCATCCCTTGTTCTCCTAACTGCATCCTGTTTGCCGATATGAAAACGATCACCTGTGATGGAAGAAAATATTGGATTCCTCAAACCCAAAGTAGTAAACGAACCCAGGAAAAAAGACTATATCTCATAGTGAATGCAGAAAGGAATGTGGTGTCGGTACATTTTTATGACCAGCATAATAATCCCGCATATAAGGTTTATAAATACGGAGAAAAATTCCGCATGCATGTTCAAACCATGAATCTTCCGGGAAAGGAATTATTATTCGAGGTATGGGAAAACAGGTACCAGGAAAAAGACAGACGTCTTTTCAGCGATAAATTCCTGGTAAATGACTACGGAACAGCAAACGCATTGATAAACTCAAATCGGTTGAAATCAGGTAACATATTGGAAGATGGCTTTCTCCGTTGCTTTTACGTAATCATCAAATCCCCATCAGGAAAATATCTCTACCCACATGAAATAGCCGACAAAAATATACTGGATCCGGATAACATCAGCTACTATCAGCATATAAAATTGTCGGACTGGTTCAGCAAATTGAAGAACCGGCATTCCAGGGCCAATGCCCCGGTAATACTTGGTGAGCCGCTTCCATCCGATGATCCGGATATTGGCTGCCCCAGGTGTAATGAGGTTGTTACCGCTGAGCAACTGGCCAAAATATTTCCCCACGCAAACATTACAGACCTGCAGGCTGCTGCAGTTACCTATAGCAGGTTTATGGAATCAACCGGTATGAACACCTGCTGGAATAAGGCGCATTTCTTTGCCCAGGTAGCCATTGAATGCGGCGGACGTTTAAACATTAAAGAAGGGGAAAGCTTCAACTGGTATTGGGCCGACCTGGATAAAAATTTCCCTCCTTTCAGAACAGCGGAGGGGAAGCTAAAAGCGAAAGAATGGGGCCGGCCTGTTAGAAAACCTGCTCATCCGGGTGTAACAAAAGAAAACCAACAGCATATCGCTAACTATGTATATGGGCCCGGTACTGTAAAAGGAAGAACATTAGGCAACACACAAAAAGGGGATGGGTGGAATTTCCGGGGTCGTGGCCTTATACAACTTACCGGCAGAACCGCCTACACTTATGCAAATAAATTTACCAAGAAAGAGAATGCAGATATTCTGCTGCATCCGGAACTCGTAGCCACAGATATAAGAATAGCGGTTATTTCGTCAATGGCCTTCTGGAAATGGAAAGGGCTGGCGTGCATTGCAAACGGCAACACAGAAGTAACCAGCAAAATAAGTAAGGCAGTAGGATTGGACACTATTTCAGGCGGAAAAAGCGCCCATGCAGAAAAGAAACATTTCTTTGAGCTGAAGTCGTCTGTTTTATTCAGAACAAAAGACTGCCTGTATAAACAAGTCGCTAACGATATATCAAACAGGTATATCATTAAAATAGATAAATTCACTTATGAACTTGCAGAACAAAATGCTGCCTCTGATCGGTATAAGTATGACTTATACAACAGGGGCACGCTTATTAAAACATTCCTGCTTCAAAAAAACAGCCATGGCCTGCTGCCATTCCCTGAAACTGGTCCTAACTGGGGAAGATATGGTAATCGCGACGGAGGTGATGATAACTTTATAGCCCCGGCTATTGCTGCCCCCTTGTTTGGATTCTTTTACGCACTTCCCGGAAACGGTTATAAGGATAAACTTTACTTTAATGATATCTCCGCGGGTGATAAAAGGAACATAGGACATAAAGGGCATATTCATGGTAACGATATTGACATCAGGTATCCCGGAAGCACAAACAGGAAAGGGTCAGTGTTATGGACAGAAGCAAAACTGGCGTATGGGAGTGAACAGGAGTTTTTGAAAGTGCTGGAGAATATACTCAAGGTAGCTGGGAAATGGGGATTTAAAAAAAATTACGGCTATAAAACAGGTATCAAAAATACCACCGGAGCTTCAACAAAAGTTCATAAAAATCATTTTCATATAGGCATCCAATAAAACAATATCACTTTACTATGAGAAACGCATTCATTCCAATAATAGCAATTATGGCATGCATAACAAGTTGTCATATGCAAAACAAAAACAACAACACATCCACCCATACTTTGAAAGACAGTATCCTGTCGCCTGTAAAAACATATGATATGAACACAGAAGAAATAAAAAAACATATGCTGTTACAATCACACATAGAGGTATCGGAGGACAACGATTATGAAATTTACAACTACACCGTCCATGATGTGGAAATAGCCTTACCTATTATTGCAGAAGGCTTAAAGGAGCAGGGATTTCGCACACCGGATCAAGCTACTTTTGATGAAAGAATAAAAACAATCTTTGGCGATATCTTTAAAAATAATAGCTACAAAGTAAAATTAAGGGACAAATTCAATACAGTACTGGTAGACTCAATGGAGGCAAATGAAGATGAGTTCGACTATACAATTGACAATGTTTTTATTTCCAGGGAATACAGGTTCATTACCTATGTACCATTAATCGGGGATTTTGTGACATTCACAGACAGTAACCATTACAAAATAGACCTCAACCCGCCTTTGATCGCCCGTAACAAATACCTCTTCAACAACAGCCGATCCGACCTTGCATATCTTCTCGCCGAAGATACCCTCTTCCTCAAAACACTCGTCCAATCATTTGGTTATACAAAAGAAGATAAAATAAACACCCTGGTAATGAATGATTATCTCGACCTTGATAATGATCATATGCCAACAGTAGGGGAAATCATCTTTGTGAAAAACGCGGCAGGAACACTCGAAATAAAACAGGAGCTGCTTCAGTGGATTATAGATCACACCCGTGCAGATGATCACGCCCTGCTTCAGGCGCTCTCATACTATGCATATGCTTTGTACGATAATAGCAGCAATGATATCTATACCCACAACCCTTTCAAAGTATTTTCCCTGGATGAAAAAAGAAAAATTGCCGCCTATATTGCCAATATTTACGAACCGCTTCGTCATCAGTTAATGCCCCTCGATGCCGGGAAATGGCCGGCTTCAAGCGTACTGGAAAATTTGCTGATAGAAGATAGAGGATTGGCTGATTTTCTTAAAGAACATCATTATTTCTTACTGCCGGCGCTAAAACAGGAACTGGAGCCGGACAACTGAAAGCGGAGCTTTTTAACAATAAATATTCCTCATTGCATACAGCATACATTAAACATATAATATCCATATGAAATAAATCAACAACGCCGGGAATTTCCCGGCGTGCTGCTTATCAAGGCTCTTTCTTCTGTACTTTTTGTTTCTGGTATTCTTCAAACGACTGCTTTATATAAAGTAACAGATCATAGTCGGAAGCTGAATTTAAAAATTGATATCCTGGCCTGTACTTATACATAAATGAATCCAGTTCCGGGCTTTGCAGCTTGGTCATCCTTCCCACCAGCTCCGGGGAATACCGGTAGTCAATAAATTTCTCCTTCTCCCAGTAAACCAGTTGCTCATGAAACTGCTCTTTCCTTTTACGCACCTTACTCGGCACTAGATAACTTAAGGCCGTAATAGGATTTGCAGGCAACGTTTTAAGCACATCCATTGCTCCGGGTTTACGATAATCGAAATACCGGCCGTACTCATCACGCATTGCCAGTGAGTCGTTCCTATAGTTCTTACCACGCACGTTTACCCCTTGTAATTCAAACAACCGTTTCTGCATATACACGTCCTGCGATGACGACATGCCCGGTACCAGCAATATTTTCGGCGTATAGCTCAACATGGAAAATTCAAGTGTATCTCCCGGAACGGCCTCAATATAGAAACGGCCGCTTTCATTACTTAACGTACCCGTCATGGTCCTCTTGTTAACAATAGAAACAAAAGGCAATCCCGTTTTGGTATCCTGATCCGCCACCATACCAGACAAACGCACCTGTGCGAAAGTTTCCTGCAGGCTAATGAAAAAGAAAAAAAACAGTGCTCCGATATATGCTGTAAAACGAATCATGAATATAGTAATCCTTCAAATTTAATGTTCCACCCGCAAATGAAAAGTTAAAAAACGGGGGAAATATGCGTGCTCGCTGGCAAAATTATTAATTATCAACATTATAAATATCCCCCTAATAACTTATTTTTACGGTTATCACCCGTTATCTTGTAAAAGTCATGCCACAGAAAATCATCTTTGCTACCCAACATTATCAGTATTTGAAAGATAGGATCCTGTCTATTGCAGGCTCCGCCTGGGAAAATGGGGAATTAGATATCCGTGATTTTCCCGATGGGGAACATTATCACCGCATATTGAGTAATGTTAGCAACAAAGAAGTGATTTTGCTCGGAGGCACTATCGATGATAAAGAAACCCTGGAATTATATGATCTGGCCAGCGGTTGCATCCAGCTGGGAGCCTATTCCCTGACCATCATTATTCCATTCTTCGGTTATTCTACTATGGAACGCGCCGTAAAATATGGCGAAATTGTAAAAGCTAAAACACGCGCAGTACTGTTTTCATCGCTGCCCAATACCTCACGTGGCAACAGGATCGTGATGATTGATCTGCATGTGGATGGCATTACCTGGTATTTTGAAAACGATGTTCGCCCGGTGCACCTGTATGCAAAAGAATTTGTAATGAATACCGCCCTGGAGCTGGCCGCAGGAAAACCTTTCGTGCTGGCCAGCACTGATGCCGGCAGGGCTAAATGGGTGGAATCACTCGCCAACGACCTGCACGTACCAGCGGCTTTCGCCTTTAAACGCCGCCTCTCCGGCGATGAAACAGCTATCACAGCTATCAGTGCCGATGTAAAAAATAAAACAGTGATCATCTATGATGATATGATCCGTACCGGCGGATCCCTTATTCATGCTGCACAATCTTATCGTGATGCCGGCGCCGGAGATATCTTTGTGATCACTACCCATGGCATCTTTGCCGGAAATGGATTTGAAAAAATCAAAAGCTCAGGACTTATTAAAAAAGTGGTTTGTACCGATACTCACCCCGGCGCCATGGCTATCAAAGACCCAATGTTGCTCGTTAAATCAGTAGATCAGCTGATCTTCAACTACTTCCAGTCACAACACTCCTGATTGCTGTTGGCAGGCTATTTGTCATCCAGACACTTGTGAACCATGTAGCGGTATTTCCTGCAAAATAAAATGGCGTAATCCGCCATCGGCAAATCTGACAAACAATTATGCTTGATTTTCGTATAATCGAATACGGTAGTTGCGACTACCATACCATGACAGACCTCCGTAGCGAGGTGCTCCGGAAACCGCTGGGGCTCACATTTTCGGCAGAACAACTACAGAAGGAGATGAACGATATCTTCATTGCAGGCTTTACCCGGAACAATGACCAGGAAGTACTTGCAGGTTGTTGTATACTTACTCCTGTAAGCGGAAACACAGTACAGTTAAGGCAAATGGCGGTATCGCCCAATCTTCAGGGACAAGGTATCGGCAGAGAAATTGTAGTATTCGCAGAACAATATGCCCGTAGCAACGGCTTTGATGAATTAACCATGCATGCCCGGAAAGAAGCCACTGGATTCTATCAGAAACTGGGCTATGAAATCTGTGGAGAAGAATTTACAGAGGTGGGCATTCCGCACTACGAAATGAGGAAAAACCTGAAATAATTATTTTTTTGCTTCTGCAACCCATTGTAGAAGGCGTTTTGATTGTATTGTTATATTGATGGATAAGCAATGTAACAATAGACAGCATAGGAATCCTGTCGAAAAATTTTGTAACCAAATCTTTCATAATACGATGAGAAGCCATGTACTAGCCTGGTCGGGGCTGTGCTATGCCTTTTTCTGCTATACCTCCAGCAGCGCATACGCAAAACCCGAAGGGTATCTCACAGCAAAACAGCTGCAAGCTGATACCACCGTTCCGGTAGTGATTAAACCCGCTGCTGCTGATTCCAGTGTTAAACCTAAACAGGATACCACTGTTCCGGTAGTTATTAAACCTGCCGCCTCCGATACTACCGGTAAACCTAAACAGGATACTTCGAAACCATTAACTGATACTGCAAAAGCAACGGCCCAACCCAAAGAGGATACCGCACTCATCCTCCCACCGGATTCCGCTACCGCAAAAAGCGAAGTAGGAAAATTCCAGCTTTCAGGAACAGTGAAGGATGATAAAGGCACTCCTATTCCGGGCGCCATCATCCGCAATAAGGCATCTAAAGTAAATGCACAGGCAGATCCAACCGGTCAATACAGTATCAAGGCTGCCGTACGCGATACCATACTCGTTACAGCTCCTACCTTTGGCGAACAGGCTATTCCTGTAGAAAAAAGAGGAGAACTCAATGTTACCCTGGTTCCCTCCAACGCTACTAAAAAAGTATTGGGAGAAGTAGTGGTAACCGCCCTCGGTATTAAAAAGAATCCCCGCTCTGTAGGTTATGCCATACAGGAAGTAAGCGGTAATGCTGTACAGGAAGCAAAAGAAGTGAACTTCGTAAACGCCCTCACAGGAAAAGTTCCCGGTGTGCAAATCAGCTCCAACACCGGTTCCATGGGCGGCGCCAGCAAAATTACCATCCGCGGGGTGAAATCCATCCTCGGCGATAACAACGCCTTCTTTGTACTGGATGGGGTACCAATGATGAATAACGTAACCAATGATCCCGGTCAGCAAAACGGTGGCGGTGGTTACGACTACGGTAGCCCTATGCAGGACATCAACCCGGAAGATATCGAAAATATCTCCGTGCTCAAAGGTGCAGCCGCAACGGCCCTCTACGGAAGCCGCGGCGCTAACGGCGTTCTCCAGATAACTACTAAAAAACGCCCCGATACCGAAAAAGGAATCGGCGTTACATATAGCCTCAATGCCCAGATAGACCAGGTGGCCGTACTGCCCAAATACCAGAATATGTATGGCGGCGGTAATGCAGGTAAATTCGATACCCTGTATTACAACGAACACCCGGAAGGTTTCCTCAATGAACAAAGTGCCACCTACGACGATAACAATGGTAAAGGCCGTTACGACCTCATGCCGCAATACGCAGTAGACGAATCATGGGGACCAAAACTGAACGGGCAAATTGTCCGCCCCTACTGGTCATGGGATAAAAATAAAAACAACCCGTACTTCGGTCAGACCGACACCTGGTCGCCTCATCCGAATAATGTGAAAGACTTCTACAAAACAGGTTTTACACTTACAAATAATATCTCCATGGCAGGCAGCGATGATAAAGGAAGCTTCCGCCTGTCGTACGGTAACATGGATCAAACTTTCGTACTTCCCAATGCCACCAACAAAAGAAACAACCTCTCTTTCAATGGTAGCTATGAACTTACCAAGGGAGTAAAAGCCGTGGCCTCCATGAACTATACTTCCTTAAACGTAAAAGGCCGTCCCGGTACCGGTTTTACCGGCCCTAACCCTACATTGCAGTTCACTATGTACGGTCAGCGCCAGCTGGATATAGAAAAAGAAAAAAGATACAAATACGATGATGGTTCCCAGATCACCTGGAACCGCCGCGCCTGGGACGATCCAAGCATTTCCTCCAGCAACGGACCATACTGGAACCGCTATATGGACTATGAAACGGATAGCCGTAACAGGCTCTTTGGATCTGCAGGACTGGACATAGACGCCACAAAATGGCTCTCCTTCTCCGGCCGCGTGTTCATGGACGATTATAACACACTCGAAGAAGAAAGAACCGCAAAGGATTACCTGGTAGGTGGATATATCAAACGTGTAAGAAGCAACCGTGAAATGAACTACCAGTTAACAGCGGATATTAAAAAAGATTTTGGTACAGATTTCCAGCTGAATGCCACTGTTGGCGGAAACGTAATGCACCGTAAATGGACGGTTACCGGCGGTAGCGCTGTAGGCGGCCTGATCACTAAAGACGTTTATAACCTTGCCAATTCTGTACAACCTGCACAGGTCATTGATCAGTACTACGAAAAACAGATCAACTCCGTTTTTGCCACTGCCAACCTCGGTTATAAAAACCTCCTGTTCCTGGATCTCACCGGCCGTAGCGACTGGTCTTCCACCCTGGTGAAAGGCAATAACCAATACTTCTATCCATCTGCCTCCCTTTCCTTCGTGTTCTCAGATCTGCTGAAAGAATGGAAATGGCTGACATTTGGTAAATTAAGAGGAAGTGTTGCTGCTGTAGGTAATGATGCCGATCCATATCGTATCTATAACACCTACGATTTCATACCGCCTTTTGGCAGTAACCCGGTTTCCCAGTTCTCTCCAACGTTATATAACGAAGACCTGAAACCGGAACGTACCACAGAAGTGGAAACAGGCGTGGAATTAAAATTCCTGGACAACCGCATCGGTGTTGATTTCACTTATTACAGGCGTGTTACCAAAGACCAGATCATCACACTGGCGTTACCAACAGCTACCGGCTTCACCGGCGCCTACGTGAATGGTGGAAGCGTGGAAAACAAGGGTATTGAAATAGGCCTGAACCTGAACCCCATCCGCCTGAAAAATGGTTTCCGGTGGGATATCAGCGCCAACATCGCCCGCAACCGTAATAAGGTGCTGAACCTTGATATTGCACAGTACAATACTTCGCTGGACTTCCTGACCATCGGCACCGACCGCCGTACACAGAAGGTGTCTGTAGTAGGACAAGTGGGTGAACCGCTCGGAACCATACGCGGTACCGACTACACCTACCTCAACGGCCAGAAAGTAGTGGATGAACTCGGACGTTATGTGCCCAGCGAAATTAAACCTATCGGTAACGCATATCCTGACTATGTAGGCGGTGTTACCAACACTTTTACATTCAAGGGAATTTACCTGTCGGCACTGGTGGACTTCCAGCACGGCGGCGACTTTTTCTCTTATACTAACCTGTACGGAAATAAATCCGGCCTGCTGGAAAGTACAGTGGAAAACGGCATCCGTGAAAATGGTATCATCGTTCCCGGTGTTACCGCCGATGGACACGCCAATACCACGAAGATCAGCGCCCAGGATCACTTCAACTACAATGGGGGAAATGTGATCAGCAAAGCTAATCTTTATGATGCCAGCTACATCTACCTGAGAGAAGCCAAAATAGGTTATAACCTGCCGGAATCATGGTATAAGAAGATAGGCGCACAGGCAGCACGTATCTCCCTTTACGGACGTAACCTGTGGCTGATCAAATCCAATGCACCAAACGTGGATCCATCCAACATCCTTAATTCCGCTTCCAATGTACAGGGAATTGAAGGTGGTGCGCTGCCATCGCTCCGGTCTTATGGATTAAACCTGAATGTATCATTCTAAATTTTGTGAAGATGACTAAAAAGATTCTTAAATATAGCAGCATCCTGTTCCTGTTGGCTTCACTGGCAGTAACCAGCTGTAAAAAGCTGGATGATATGAACCGTGATCCAACCAAACCAACCACCGCTGCACCGGCAAACCTGCTCACCGGCGCTCAGAAAAGCACTATGGATATGCTTTACAGCGGATTGCAAAATGGCTTCATTGCCATGAACTATGCACAGTACTGGACAGGAAACTCCAGGACTAACGATAGCCAGTTCAACCTCGATGAAGGTAATAATGCCGCCTTCTGGAATACACTGTACAGGATATCCCTGCACAACCTCGACGACCTGGTGAAGCAAAACAATGCAAACCCCGACCTCCCCGGCGTGGTAAATCAAAATGCCATTGCTAAAATCACCAGCGCCTGGATCTACCAGATACTGGCAGATACCTACGGGAATATTCCTTACACCCAGAGCTTCCAGGGCAGTAGTAACATTACCCCCCAATATGATGATGCCAAAACCATTTATAACTCCCTGCTCGATACCCTGCAGGCACAGATAAATGTATTGGACTCATCACAGGTAAGCTTTGAAACAGGGGACATCATTTATAACGGAGATGTAATAAAATGGAAAAAACTGGCAAATTCACTGATGCTCAGGATAGCCATCCGTATGGTAGATGCCAATCCGGAAAAAGCCAAACAGGTGATTGAAGCCCATTATAAAGACGCTATCAGCGATAACCTGGAAAATGCCCAGTTCCAATACCTGGATGCAGCTCCCAATAAATTCCCTTACAATGAATCCGAACGTGCTATCATCGATTTTTCTGTAACCTCCACCCTGGTAGATTATATGAAAAGCGTAAACGATCCGCGCCTCGGTATTTATGCCCGTCCGTCAAAAGATGATGATACTATCAAAGGCCTGACCTACGGCTCAGCTGCCTCTGATCCCGACAGGCTTTCAGAAGGACATTACTCCTTTCCCGGCACACAGATTTATAAATCCACTATGCCGGGCATCCTGATGGCTTACTCAGAAGTGGAATTTATCCTGGCCGAAGCGGCTGCAAGGGGCATGAGCGTTGGCGACGATGCCACTACACACTATGCAAAAGGCATCACCGCTTCCATCAACTACTGGCGCACGCTCACCAACAATACAGACATTACAGACGCTACTATTAAGGCATATATCGCAAAAGTGCCTTATGTGGCGGCCGACTGGAGAAATGTGATAGGCACCCAGAAATGGTTGGCGCTTTATCCACAGGGCTTCCAGGCATGGTTTGAAAGAACCAGGTTGCATTTCAATAAACCAGGCGGTCAGCCACTGTTCATCGCTCCCAAGTCTGGTTCCCTGGACCCCAGCGTAACAATGGTACCTTACCGGTTAACTTATCTGCAATCCGAACAAACACAGAATAAGGCCAGCTACGAAAAAGCCGCTTCGGCTATCGGTGGCGATAAAAAAGGCACCAAACTGTGGTACAATAAATTCTGATACAACAATCAACTATAGCTAAACAACAATCTACCGGCGCCTGCATCTGCAGGCGCTTTCTTTTTTTATAGTGATTTCTTTATCTTTAGCCCTACCTATATTAGCAATTATGAGGAAAGTACTGTTAACAATGGCCCTACTGGCTATTGTACGCTTTGTGTCCGCACAGGAAACTACGCACGCCTACCAAAACTGGTATACCTATTTCGGTAACATGAAAATTAACAGCAAATGGGCGGTCCCCTTCGATGTGCAGTTACGCATCAGGGACGGTATCAGCAATAAAGGGCAGCTGCTCATGCGCGGGGGATTACAATATTCGATCAACAAACAGGATCATATCTTACTGGGCTATGCATATGTACCCACTTACAATGCCACCAGCAATACCTGGTTACCGGAGCAACGTATCTTTGAACAATATATCCATAAAGCAAAAAAGCTGGATATGACACACCGGGTACGACTGGAACAACGCTGGGTATCACAACCTTCCGCACCGGGAAATCCGCATGCTATCGGTAACTGGAAATATGGCAACCGCGCCCGCTACTTCAACCGCACGCAACTCCCTATCCGCCATAAGAAAGCAACCACTCCGTTTTATGTGGCCTTACAGGATGAAATTTTTCTGAATCTGTGGGGAAACGACATCAGTAACCTGCTGTTCGATCAAAACCGCTTCCTCGCTGCCTTTGGATACCAATTCAATGCAAACCTCAAAGCAGACATAGGTTATATGAACCAGTTGGTCCAGGTTACATCCGGCGCCAAAACCATGAATCATATCCTGCACTTCAGCGTATTCCAGAATATCAACCTGTAATAGCAACAAGTCAGATATTCCGGGAGATGAAAAACAGAACACCCATTTCCATCTCCCGGAATATTAAAAAAGAAAATCAAACTAATCAGCAAAATCAGCGTAATCCAGAGTCAGACAAAATCCGCATCAATGGTAATTACTAAACTTTGATTTGAGTATTCCCGCGAAATTGCGGTAAGCTTCCTCTGTCTGGAAAGCACTGGTAGGAATGAGGAAGAAGGTTTTCTTATCACGATACAAGAAGAAAAATTTCTCAGTTTCCACTACCCGGGAAAAATTACTCCAGCTGATATTCCGTGGATGATCACTGCCACGGGTAGTAATCAATAACCCCTCTTCAGAATACCTGAGATGTATACTGTCTTTAAAAGTAGCCGCCTTGTTATAAATGGAAATGGGCAACAGGTACCAGAACACCCAGCCAAGTACCAGTATCATGATAACAATACCGGTAAGTGCGCCAGTGGTCACTACACTGAAAAAGTATCCTGTTAAAGTAGCAAGTAATAAGATAATGAGCGTGTTGCGAAAGACCTTGATCTCGCCTCTCCGCATAAAATGATAGCGCAATGCATGCAACACATCCCCCTTATCGTAGTTAAACTCTAAATGCATTATCGCCTGGCAAAACTATTTTATCTGTTAACAGAAATCGACATAGGATTATCCATTTCATCACGCACAGTAACTGGTGCATTCTTCCGGCTGCGTTTTACATTAGACAGGTCGTCCTCGCCAAATCCGGGGAAATTTTTCTTGATGAACAGAAAATATTGTTGCAAGGTTTTTGGATCCACCTTAAAAGGGAAAGCCAGTTCCTTACCACTTTCTTTAAGGAAGTTGTTCGTATTTAACTTGGTTTCGTTTTGTAAGTACCACTTATACAAATCCACAATAGCTTTCTCCAACTCTGCTTCATCAACCTTCTCAGTTGTCTCTACCCTCGGAAACATTAACACAAACTCTTCTACCCTTACAGGCTTGGCGTTATTCGTGTTTTTGGGATTATTACGGTTATCGTTGTTGTCCCCGTTTTTATCACCATTATTGTCTCCGTTCTTGAAACCAGTGCTGGCATTTGCTGATGCGGCTGCGGCCAAAACTACCAACAGCATTAACAACAGCTTTTTCATAATGTGTCAAATTTTCGAGTCTAAAAATACAATTATATTTTGAGATTTCTAGTAGATTCCAAAATATGCGTAAAAACCCCTGAAAAAACAAAAGCAATGGACGAACCATTGCTTTCGAGAGTCATTTACAGTGCATGATGAATCATGCGGTGTAGGAATATTTGGTTTTTCATAGGACAGTAACCATAATAAAAATTAATACAATAACAAATATAATAAAATTATATCGTGAGTTAAGAGAAAGATTAAATATTAGAAAAAATAAAATATTTTAAGATAAAATTTTAAAAGATGCAATAAAATCGCTCTTTTTAGAAAAAAATCAAATGGCAAAATTAAGTGCTGAAAAAATACGGACTGAAATATGGGCCGGGAAAGAGAGAAAGAAGCGGGCGTTTTTGGCAAAAAGTAAGGGCGCCTAGAAAAGCGCCCTCAATTTGTTACTATCCTATGAAAACCCTATTTGAATACAAAGGTAAGGGCATGTTATTTTTCTTTGAAATTTTAGAGGCTAAATAACATATCATTAACAAGAAGTTGCAACACCCATCAGCTGCAACCCATGCTGGTACCGCAATTCAAACATTTATAGCAAGTTCCGGAACGTACCGTGATATGCCCGCAGGTTGCGCACGCCGGCGCATCACTTTGCATACTTTTCAGGTAATCCTGGGTACTCCCTTCCTGCTGAAACGTAGCAGCCGCCTGCATTTTAGGAGTACGTGGCGCAGTTTGCCCCGCATTGCCGGCCCTGCCGGTAAATGGAGCCGCCGTATCGTCTTCCCCATCTTCTTCCCCCGTATTTCCAGGCGCATCAAGCACATGAACCAGGTCTGTACGTCCAAGGTACTCGTAGCCCAGCACCCTGAAAATATAATCGATCAGCGATGTGGCCGATTTAATATTGGGATGATCCACCATACCCGCCGGCTCAAACCGTGTAAACACAAACTTGTCCACAAACTCTTCCAATGGAACACCGTACTGCAAACCCACGGAAACCGCAATGGCAAAGCAGTTCATCAAACTCCGCAAAGTAGAGCCCTCTTTTGCCAGGTCTATAAATATTTCTCCCAGCGTGCCATCGTTATATTCACCTGTACGCACAAAGATCACCTGCCCGCCTACATTCGCCTTTTGCGTAAAGCCACCCCGTTTGGATGGCAAACTTTGCCGCTCCACAATCCTCGACAACTGGCGTTTAAGCGTGGTATCCCTGCTGGCCAGCATCCGCTTGTTCACTTCCTCCAGCAACTCATCTATTGTTAACTGCTGCAGGTTTTGCCCTGCAGCCGGCTCACTCACCGTTTCTGTCTTCTTCTTTTTATCACTCTTGTTACTCAAAGGCTGGCTTAACTTACTGCCATCCCGGTACAAGGCACAGGCTTTTAATCCAAGTTCCCAGCTCAGCTTATAAGCATCCGCAATTTCTTCTACTGCCGCCTCATTTGGCAGGTTGATCGTTTTGGAAATAGCCCCCGAAATAAAAGGCTGTACAGCCGCCATCATCCTGATATGCCCATGCGCATGTATATACCGCTCTCCATGTTTACCGCACTTATTGGCACAATCAAATACAGGTAAATGCGCAGCTTTCAGGTAGGGCGCACCTTCTACGGTCATGGTGCCGCACACATAATCGTTGGCTGCTTCTATCTGCTCTTCGGTAAAGCCCAGCGAATGCAACAGGCTGAACTCAAGACTATAATATTCCTCCGCCTTAAAGCCTAACCGTTGCAAACACTCTTCTCCCAATGTATAAACATTAAATACAAAGGAGATATCAAAAGAAGAAGAAACGGCGGTGTCCAGCTTTTTCAGCTCTTCACCAATAAACCCTTTCTCGCTCAGCGATTGATGATTAATATAGGGCGCGCCGGCAAAACTGCCTGTCCCTTTTGCATAATCCACGATCGCCTTTATTTCATGGGAAGAATATCCCAGGTTTTGCAATGCGGTGGGGATCGACTGGTTAATGATCTTAAAATAACCGCCGCCGGAAAGCTTTTTAAATTTCACCAGCGCAAAATCAGGTTCCACCCCTGTGGTGTCGCAATCCATCACCAGGCCAATAGTACCTGTGGGAGCAATCACGGTTGCCTGCGCATTACGGTAGCCATATTGTTCTCCCAGTTTTACCGCCTCATCCCAGGCCTTGGTGGCCGATTTCAGCAAATAATCCGCGCAATACCGCGCGTCAATGCCTTTGGGCTTTATTTCCAACCCGTCATACGCATCGGCGGCATCATAAGCGGCGGCCCGGTGATTCCGCATCACCCGCAACATATCTTCCCGGTTCCCGGCGTACCGGGGGAAAGCGCCCAGGTGAGCCGCCATTTCTGCGGAAGTTTTATAGGCAATCCCCGTCATAATAGCGGATATGGCTCCCGATATACCACGGGCCTCCTCGCTGTCGTACGCAATACCGCTTACCATCAGCATAGAGCCCAGGTTGGCGTAACCCAATCCCAGCGTACGGTATTCATAGCTGAGCTGCGCCACCTCCCTGGAAGGGAACTGGGCCATCAGCACGGAAATTTCCAGCACAACCGTCCATAATCTTACCGTGTACTCAAACCCAGGCACATCAAACAGGTTCCTTTCATCATCAAAGAAACGGCGAAGGTTTACAGACGCAAGGTTACAGGCGGTGTTATCCAGGAACATGTACTCTGAACAGGGATTGGAAGCATTAATACGGCCACCCTGCGGACAGGTATGCCACTCATTGATAGTGGTATCATATTGGGTGCCCGGATCCGCACAACGCCAGGCGGCATAGGTGATCTGGTCCCAAAGCTCTTTCGCCTTTACGGTTTTCATTGTTTTCCCGGTGGATCTGGCTTTCAGCTCCCATTCCCCATCGGCTTCCAGGGTCCGGAAAAAAGAATTAGGCACCCTTACGGAGTTATTGGAGTTCTGACCAGACACTGTTTTATACGCATCCCCTTCATAATCAGAAGAATAACCGGCGGCAATCAATGCCGCTACCTTCTTTTCTTCTTCTACCTTCCAGTTCACAAAGTCCATGATCTCCGGGTGATCAAGATCCAGGCATACCATTTTGGCGGCCCGTCTTGTAGTACCACCTGATTTAATAGCGCCCGCTGCCCGGTCCCCGATCTTCAGAAAGCTCATTAATCCGCTGGAAGTTCCTCCACCGCTGAGTTTTTCTCCATCTCCCCGGATATTCGAAAAATTGGTACCCACACCAGAACCGTATTTAAAAATGCGCGCTTCCCGCATCCACAGGTCCATGATCCCGCCTTCATTCACCAGGTCATCGTTCACACTTAATATAAAACAGGCATGTGGCTGAGGCCGCTCATAGGCGGAGGTAGATTTCTCCAGTTTACCCGTATGCTGCTCCACATAATAATGTCCCTGGGGCTTACCTTTAATACCATAACTTTCAAACAGGCCGGTATTGAACCATTGGGGGGAATTGGGTACACACGATTGGTTGAGCATGCTATAGCTCAGTTCTTCATAAAATATACGGGCATCTTCCGGGGAAGCGAAATAACCATACTTTTCCCCCCAAACGCGCCAGCAGTTGGCCATTCGATGTACCACCTGCTTTACGGAAGTTTCCCTGCCGGTAGCTCCGCCGGGTTGTGGCACCCCGGCCTTGCGGAAATACTTCTGCGCCAGGATGTCTGTGGCAATCTGCGACCAGGCAGCCGGCACTTCTACGTTGTTCATTTCAAATACCACGTCGCCACCAGGATTACGGATCACAGAGGAGCGGAGTTCATACGCAAACTGATCGTAAGGACTCACACCTTCTTTCGTAAAATGGCGGGAAAACGCAAGCCCATTCTTACTATTGACTGGATTTTTCATGCCCGTAAATTTTTCTTAGATGATATAAATGAGTTAGTATAGCGGAGTATTCTAAAATTAATTTTAAAATGCCTGGACCCACACATTTATTTTGCACAGATTGTGGATAATTGCGCAAACAGTTTGCCATCACATTTGTTATAAAGCCAAAGAAAACCCGGCTTAAAATTTGCCATTAACAAAATCTTTACAGTTGCGCCATACAATCAGCTAGGTATCATTTACTTCATGAATAGAAAATGAATTGAATGCATATTTATTTAGCAATGTGTGTTATTAATAAAAATATTATACATTTGCGACAACCGGAACAATGCGCTATTGATGTACAATAACATATACACTTCGTTCATCGAAAGAAAGGCTAAAAAGGAAAAGGCATTCGCGGTTTTAATTGATCCCGATAAGGTTACACCTGCCGAGATCATAAAGATTGCTGATAAATGCACTGCTGCCAAAGTTGATTATATCTTCCTTGGAGGTAGTCTGGTGATCTCCGATCATCTTGATGAATGCGTACAACAGCTGAAAGCCAGCTGCAACATTCCCGTTGTATTATTTCCCGGAAGCCCTTCACAGGTATCAAAATATGCTGATGCCCTGCTCTACCTGTCTGTAATTTCCGGCAGAAACCCCGAATTACTGATCGGTCAGCATGTGGTATCTGCTGCTGCGGTGAAAAAAAGCGGGCTGGAAGTTATTTCTACCGGTTATATGGTCATCGACGGGGGAGCGCCTACCACCGTATCTTATATCAGTAATACCATGCCCATCCCGGCAGACAAGGCGGATATTGCCATGTGTACCGCCATTGCAGGTGAAATGCTTGGTATGAAAGTGATTTATATGGATGCCGGCAGCGGCGCCCGTGTACCTATCACAGAAAGTATGATCAGCCGTGTAGCCAGCCAGGTACAGGCTCCCATCATAGTAGGCGGGGGGATCAGGGATGCCGAAAAAGCTTACCTGAATTGTAAGGCAGGCGCCGATATCCTGGTAGTAGGTAATGCTATTGAAAAAGATCCTTCCCTCATCAAGGAACTGGCGGATGCGGTGCATTCTGTTCCTGTGAAAGCATAAAAGATATAAATAACAAGATATAAAACGAATGACAGCAGGAAATCTGCTGTCATTCGTTTTATTGGCCGGTAACCAAAACTTACAGGCTCATCATTTCCTTGAACTTCACTGCCTGCCTGCGGCTTACTTCAATTTTTTCGCCCCCGCGCATTTCCAGCAACAGGCCGCCGTTAAAGTAAGTATCGATCTTTTCGATCATCCGCAGGTTTACAATATGCTTCCGGTTTGCACGGAAAAAAGTACGTTCGTCCAGTCTTTCCTCCAAGGCATTCAACGATTTGAGGATCAAAGGCTTATTTGTTTCAAAATATACCCGGGCATAGTTACCCACACTTTCAAACAACCGTATCTCCTGCAATTTTACAAACCAGCACCGGTCGCCATCTTTCACAAAAACCTGGTCATTTTCAGACAACAGGGAGCGGATACCACCATTTGCCGCCATACGGTCTTTCTCATCCTGCTGATGCAGCTTGTGGATGGCATCCGCCAACCGCTTGGGTTCCACCGGCTTCAGCAGGTAGTCCAACGCATTGTACTCAAATGCCTTCAGCGCATACTCATCATACGCAGTGGTAAAAATCACCTGTGGCGTTTTCTCCAGTTCTGCCAGC
>JBCNPS010000580.1:0-4590 GCA_039593235.1 Chitinophaga sp.
CTTCTTCGCAAAACAAAAACGGATCACATGATCATCTTTCCCATCCTGGTAAAACGCTGATACCGGTATTACCGCTACACCAAATTCTTTGGTCATACGAATGGCAAAATCCTTATCTCCTTCGGCCGAGATCCGGTCGTATTTCATCAGTTGAAAATAGCTCCCCTGGCTGGCCAGCGGGGTAAAACGGGAGCCTTTCATCAGCTCCAGGAAATAGTCTCTTTTCTGCTGGTAAAATGCCGGCAGTTCAAGATAATGCGACGGCGTTTCCAGGAATTTTGCCAGGCCATACTGCATGGGTGTATTCACTGAAAAGCAGAGGTATTGATGTACTTTCCGGTACTCTTTCATCAGGTGTTCCGGCGCCACACAATAACCCATTTTCCAGCCGGTATTATGGAACACTTTACCAAAGGAAAACGTAACAAAACTATTGCGGAAAATAGCCGGGTAACGTAATATACTGTGATGTTGCGCGCCATCAAAAACCAGATGTTCATATACTTCATCAGACAATACAACCAGGTTAAACTCATCCACCAGTTTCTCCAGTTCCTTTATATCATTTTCCTGTAAGATGCTTCCTGTTGGGTTGTGCGGCGTATTAAGCATAATCATCCGGGTGCGGGGAGTGATCTTACTCCTCACTTCATTCCAGTTGATCCGGTAATCAGGAAACGACAACGGGATCAATACCGGTACTCCGCCGTTCACCAGTACATTGGGAATATAGCTGTCGTAAGCCGGTTCAAAAATGATCACTTCATCACCCGGATGTATACACGTAGCAATGGCAGTAAAAATAGCATAGGTGCCGCCTGGTGTAATCGTTATTTCAGTGTCGGGGTGCACTTCCTGCCGGTAAAGCCGGCTGATTTTTGCGGCAATGGCATTACGAAGCTGTGAAAGGCCCGGCATAGGCGCATATTGGTTATGGCCTTGCTGCATGGCTTCATTTACCATTGCTTTCAGCTCATCGCTGCAGTCGTAATCGGGAAATCCCTGGGAGAGGTTGATGGCCTGGTGGGAAGCCGCCAGGGCAGACATGACGGTAAATATAGTAGTGCCTACATTGGGCAGTTTTGAGATCATTGCCGGATTTTTTGATATTGAAATTCAGATGTTTGTCAGCAGGAAATCTTTCCGCCACTAAATATCTGAATTTCAATATCAAAATCACAATAATATTTACAGGAACTTCTCGCCTTTGTTGCGCTTGATTTCTCCTACATATTCCTTGATCTGTTGTTCATTTTCTTTTTTGCAGATGAGTAACACATCCTGGGTATCTATAACGATAAATTCGTCCAGGCCCTGCAGCAGTACCAGCTTTTCGTTGGGCACCTTCACCATGCATTTGGTAGCGTCTATCACCACTACATTTTTTCCCTGCACGGCGTTGCCCAGGTAATCTTTTTCCAGATTCTCATAGGCGGAGGCCCAGGTACCTAAGTCGCTCCATCCGAAGTTGGAAGGGATCACATACACATTGCTGGCTTTTTCCATGATCCCATAATCAATGGAAATGTTGGTGCATTGGGGGTATACTCTCTCCATGACCTCTTTTTCCTGCGGGGTGTTGAGTGCAGGAGTGGCCTGTTCAAAAAGTTCATCTATCTCCGGAAGATATTGTTTAAATGCAGCCAGGATGGTTTTTACATTCCACACAAAGATGCCGGCGTTCCAGAGGAAATCGCCGCTTTGAAGAAATGTTTTGGCCAGCTCCAGGTTCGGCTTTTCAGTAAAGGTTTTTACCTGGTATACATTATCAGCTACATGTTGCGGTTCAAACTGGATATAGCCGTAACCGGTATCCGGGCGGGTAGGTTTGATACCCAGTGTAACCAGGGCGCTGTTTTTCTGAACAAACAATAACGCGCTTAAGCAGGCGCTGGTAAATGCCGGTCCATCCATAATAAGGTGGTCTGCCGGCGCGCAAATAATGTTGGCCAGCGGGTCCTGTTTATGAATTTTGTGAGAAATATAGGCAACGCAGGGCGCAGTATTTTTACGGGATGGTTCGCTCACAATATTGGCTGTGGGCAACTCCGGTAACTGATCACTTACCTTTCCGGTATACTGGTGATGGGTTACCACGAATATATTTTCCTTTGGAATGAACTGAGCAAAGCGTTCATAAGTCCATTGGAGGAGGGTTTTCCCTGTGTTCAGGATATCCAGGAACTGCTTGGGATTGTCTGTGCGGCTGTGGGGCCAGAACCTGCTGCCTATTCCCCCTGCCATTATTGCCACATAAAAATGGCTGTTCAGCTGTGTCATTTCTAAATAATTCCTTCTCTGATTAAATCGTGTAAGTGAATAATACCCTGATATCGTTCCCCGTCCATCACCAGCAGTTGGGTAATATCGTGCTGGCGCATCATTTCCAGTGCATTAATGGCCAGTTGATCCTGCTGGATCATTTTCGGGTGAAGCGACATTATATCTTTTGCCGTTACAGCTGCTGTAGGAACATCTTTCTCCAGCATTCTGCGCAGGTCTCCATCTGTAATAATTCCCTCAAGCAATCCATTTTCATCCACTACCGCGGTAACTCCCAGCATTTTGGATGAAATTTCCACAATTACCTCTCTTAATGAACTGTTAGCCAATACCTGTGGTGCTTTATGTTGTTTACTCAGATCTCCCACCTTAAGGTACAATTTCTTTCCTAAAGCACCTCCGGGATGGAACTTGGCAAAATCTGCAGCAGTAAATCCGTGCCACTCTATCAGGCAAACCGCCAGCGCATCTCCCATTACCAGCTGGGCAGTGGTACTGGTAGTAGGCGCCAGGTTATTTGGACAAGCTTCCTGGCTAACGGTGGTGTTAAGTATCAAATCTGCCTCCTGGGCTAAAAATGAGCTGGTATTCCCCACCATGGCGATCAGCGTGTTGCCAAAATTCTTCACCAGGGGTACAAGTACCTTGATTTCGGCAGAAGTGCCGCTTTTTGAGATACACATCACCACATCTTCCTCCCTGATCATCCCCAGGTCTCCGTGAATGGCATCTGCCGCATGCATAAAAAGTGCAGGGGTACCGGTAGAATTAAATGTGGCCACTATTTTCTGGGCAATAATGGCGCTTTTACCAATGCCCGTTACCACCAGTCTTCCCTGGCATTGCGCAATCCTTTCAACAACTTTCTCAAAATCTGCATCTATAAACTGTTGCAAATCATTAATAGCTGATGCCTCCATCGCAATTGTACGCCTGGCTACCTGTCCTATATTGATAGTTTGATTCCTTTTCATGATGATTTACAAATTTATCATTTTTTAACCAGCACTGAAGCGGTCAAGTAATTTATATTGATACTCCGCGCTTTTTTAAGTAACTTCGTGTCCCCTAAAAAACATATAAACATATTTCGTCATTTGTTGGTTCTTTAGAGTTTAAATTTGAATGCAATGGCTGTTGTCAAGGAACGTTTGATGGATGCATTACGCGAACACTTCGGGTTCGATTCCTTTAAGGGAAATCAGGAAAAAATTATAAATAGCATCCTCTCAGGCAAAGATACTTTTGTGATAATGCCAACCGGCGGAGGTAAATCATTATGCTATCAATTACCGGCGCTGATGAAACCGGGTTGTGCACTGATAGTTTCCCCCCTTATTGCGCTGATGAAAAACCAGGTAGACCTGGTAAGAGGTTACAGCAGTAAGGACAATGTGGCGCACTTTCTAAATTCTACCTTATCCAAGGCGCAGATCAAGAAAGTACGGGCCGACCTCACAGCAGGGAAAACCAAACTGCTGTATGTTGCCCCGGAAACCCTCACCAAACAGGAAAACCTGGATTTCTTCCGGGAACTGGAGATCTCATTTATTGCCGTAGATGAGGCACACTGTATTTCTGAATGGGGTCATGATTTCAGACCGGAATACCGCCGTTTGAAGGAAATGATTGACCAGATCAGTGAAAAGCTGCCCATCATTGCGCTAACCGCTACTGCCACTCCTAAAGTGCAGAGCGATATTGTGAAGAATCTTGGATTGAATAAGGCTAATATCTTTATTTCTTCCTTTAACCGTCCAAACCTGTATTACGAAATCAGGCCTAAACGCAAGAAGGAACAGACGATCAAAGATATTGTGAAGTTTATACATCAGCATAAAGGCAAAAGCGGTATTATTTATACGCTGAACCGCAAAACCACCGAAGAACTGGCAGACATGCTGGTGGCCAACGGAGTAAAGGCAGTGGCATACCATGCCGGCCTGGATCCGTCCACCAGGGCGCAGCGCCAGGATATGTTCCTTCATGAAGATACCGAAGTAATTGTGGCCACTATTGCATTCGGAATGGGAATCGATAAACCGGATGTACGCTTCGTAATCCATTACAATATCCCCAAAAGCCTGGAAAACTACTACCAGGAAACCGGTCGCGCCGGCAGAGACGGACTGGAAGGACATTGTATCTGCTATTATTCCCATAAAGATGTGCAGAAACTGGAACACCTTATGCGCGATAAATCGCTCAGCGAACGCGAAATGGGTGCGCAACTGATTAACGAAACCGTAGCCTATGCCGAAAGCGCCGTAGGAAGATGCTGACGCGGCCGGTGTGCATTTCCTCGCT
>JBCNPS010000581.1:0-4589 GCA_039593235.1 Chitinophaga sp.
CTTATTCTATAAGTTTGGATCCCCACCCGATCTTGCCCTGCTGTATAAACAGGTGGAAAGAATGTTCTGCGAATTTCACCGCTACCTCGTTAACTACAACCATCGTAAAATTTGCCAGTGCAAAGCCTGCGTATCGGCGGTGGACCTTACCCTGAAAGTGATTTCCCATTATGGCGAGTTCACTACTTACCAGGTAAAAAATTTCAGTAAGCTGATCGGGAAAGATGTGATTGTGGCGCATCAGCTGCTTAAAAACGATATTGAACAACATGAATACTGGCTGGTAACAGATAACCTGCTGCGCGATGAACCTCCTTCCGGGCTGGCCCAATGGATGACCTGGGACGCCGCTACCAAACAAACAGAAACAGGCGATATCCCTTTTCACTACACCCATTTAAGCGAGCTAAGAAATACATTACCTCCTGATCCCGACCCGCAAACCGAATTAAACAACAAAGTAAAAATGATTTCCGTGTCGAAAGAATTTGACACCGATATCAAAACACTTACCTACACCGTAGTGCATTTTGAATTTAGGCACCTGTGGCAGATAGGAGTGAAGGGGATCGATGAAGTGGAACATTTCCTGCCGGGCGTTGGCAGCCGGCACCGGCATCTGCTGGATAATGGTAAAGAAGTGATGATGTATACCAGCAGTTTCTCCTACAACCCCGAACAAAGCGTGGTGTTCAGTGAAACAGATGAAAAACGGCATAACGCTTACTACTATACGATTGAAAGACTAACAGACCGGCGCACCCGGTTGACTATAGATTATTATCTTCCTGAAAACTTTTTACGCCAATGGCTTTTCCGGTTAACGGAAAAAGAAAAAGTGGGAGCGCGGTTACGCGCATCGCTGGAAAGGCTGGAACCGGTGGTGATGAATATGGTATTACCGCTTGATTTTTAACAAGGGAAAGCGGAAAGAAAACAGGCGGCACCTAATGCCGCCTGTTTTCTTATTCATGAAATACCGGCATGGCAGGGAAATACCATCCGTTATACGTCAGTGTCTTTTTCAATGTAGCAGTGGTGGCATCATACAAAAGCACCCTGTTAATATCCCCGGTGAACGAACCGTTCAGCGTAGTGATCACCAGTTCATTTTTATCCTTGTTATACGCAGCACCGGCGCCGTAGAAGTACTGTCCGGATGGCAGGGTAATAAAAGGAGCAGCCAGCGATGCCGTGCTGCCAATAATATAACGGTATAATTGGGTACCACCGGCAAAGCCATTGTTACGCACAATGTAAATGGCATTTTCTGTAGTGGAAGCGGTAATGGCCGCATGGCGCCATGCTCCCCATGGTGATGCGATAGTAAAAGGCAATTTCACAGCAGTGCGTGCGAGGGTAGCAGGATCTATACGGATCAGTGAATCTGAAGTAGCCGCATATACACCGCCATCTTTACCGGCAGCAAAAGCCAGGTTGGCGGCGCCGAATTTTTTCACCACGGCATAGGTGCTGCTGTTTAACGCAACAATACCATCTGTTTGAGATAATACAAAAATGTAGCTGCCGGCTTTTAACATATCGCCGGTATAACCGGCAACGCCGCTTACTTTGGTTCCAACGGCCAGGGAAGGTAACGTTATGGGATATACGCCGTCTTTTGCACTAAGCAATCCACGGGTGGCATCCACACCAATAAAAGCATGACCATCATTTCCCGGAAGAGTAGTGATACGGCCGGTTTCCACCAGGCTGCCTGCATCTGTTACTACCAGCGGTCCGCCGGCTTTAATAACGATATACATTTTGCCATTGAAAATGGTGGCATACTGCAACGTGTTGGAAGGACCGCCCAATGCGCCTGTGGGGTTTTCTGCATGGTATACGTTGGGAACAAGACTATCGCCGCTGTAGGAATAGAAATGCAGGTCGCCCGTACCATGACCAAACCATCCTTCATTGGCAATAAAGAACCCGTTACCATATTTGCCCGCAATCAGCGAGGCAGTAACAACGCCGGTACCAGCTTCATTGGTGCGTTGGGGCCCAAGGGGTTGTAGCGCGTCATCTTTTTGACAGGAGGCAACAAACAGCATCATTGCTGCAGACAGAAAGGATAATAACTGTTTTTTCATATTTATTGTTTTGTTAAGAAAATACCATGCTCCTTTCCCGGGGTAAAAACCCTGGAAAAATGATCATAATACCGGTTACCCTCCCGGCATCACGCCAAAGGCTAAACGAAAAAATAACAGCGCATAAATGCCTGGTAGGCCCACATTCATGGCATTTCACCCGAAAGCGTTGAATGATCAATTGCAAAAGGCAGGTCTTCTGGCTTACCTGCTTTTCCGGGACCTTCCCATTTGCCGTATTGGCAAACAGTGGTGTGGAGTGCATCCGGAAAAACAATTTATCTGTTGATAAATGCAGGCTTACAGCTACGGGGATAGCTCCGGTTTTACACCGGATTCCCTTTTAATCCGCCGCCGGGCGGAACCAAATGCGGAGCAAACCTAAGGTAATTAGGTATAAATGCCAAAATGAGGTGGGTGGATTTTGACAGGTGAGATTGGTTCATTGCCCCTTTGATGCCCGTGTATGGCCCTTTTGTGGCCCCTATTGCCCCTTTACTGCCCGTTTATTGCCCCTTTGCCCCTTTGATCTTTTGGCCCCTATATGGCCCCTTTGGCTCCTTTGTGGCCCCTATGGCCCCATTGATCTGCAGATGGTTTCTTCTCCCCTCCAAAAAAAACGTGATGCAATATTGAATTGCATCACGCCTTGCTAATAGTTCATTTAAATCTCACCCCTTCATCTGCCATGACTTCGTTTTTGTAAACGCCCTCAATCCCTGGTGCGACAACGTAGCGCCAAAACCCGAATGCTTCCTGCCTGCCCAGGGTAACCCCGCTGTAACACGGTCGCAGCAATTCCAGTAGCCGGTACCCGCGTTCACCTGCGACAGGATAGCCTGCGCCCTTTCACCATTGGAGGAATACACGGAAGCAGTAAGACCATATTCCGTATCATTCATCATTTCAATTGCTTCTTTATCGTTTGCTACTTTCATAATTCCTATCACAGGTCCAAAGCTTTCTTCCTGCATAATTTTCATGGAATTATCCACATCGGTGAGAATAGTGGGCTCAAAGAAATTGCCTTCATGCGCAATGATATGACCACCAAGCTTCAGGGTGGCGCCTTTTGCCCTTGCTTCCAGCACCTGCGTTTCCAGCACTTTTAATTGTTCCTTCCTGGTAACGGCGCCAAAGTATACGCCGTCATCAGTAGGCAATCCGAGTTTCCAGGATTTAACGGCTTTTACAAATTCTTCCACGTATTGATCGTATACTTTTTCATGCACGTAGATGCGTTCTACGGCGCAACAGCTTTGCCCGTTGTTGTAGAAGGCGCCGTCGGCGGTAGCTGCCGCTACTGCTGCAATATCCTCAATGTCGTCTGCTACGTACAACGGATCTTTTCCGCCCAGTTCCAGCTGGCAGGGCAGCATCCGGGGCGCTATTTTTTCATAGATGTATTTACCGGTTTGGTAAGAGCCGGTGAAGAAGTAGCCGTCTACTCTCAGGCCAAGCAGGTTTTCCCCGGTGACTTTCCCACCGATAGCTATTTTGAATGCATTATGTTCCAGGCCGGCATAATAAAAGAGTTTCTCGATTTCCATACCGGTAAGTATCGCATATTCGGAAGGCTTATAGAGTACGGTATTGCCTGCCAGCAAAGCGGGAATGAAAACATTCACGCCTACCAGGTAAGGATAATTCCACGCGGATATGTTACAGATAATACCCAGCGGTTCGTAGGAAATTTTTTCTTTTAGTGTATCCGTATTCGTTACCCACTCGTCGGAAAGGTATTTTTCTGCATTCTCCAGCATCCAGTTGATGCGGGTAATGGCGCCGTTGATTTCATTGCGCGATTGTTGCAATGGTTTTCCCGTTTCGGAAGTAAGCACGCCGGCCAGTTTTTCAATTCTTTTTTCCAGCTGATCCCTGAAGCGCGCAATCACTTTGATGCGTTCCGCCAGGGGCTTTTCAGACCAGTGGTCAAATGCCAGCCGGAGCAGGGCGGTTTTCCCAACAACCGTTGACAATGAATCTTCACGGAGAACGGCGAGGGTTTGTGCGGTGGCAGGATTAAAGATTCTCATTTCGTATGGTTTCGTACTGCTTGAAGAAATGTTGTTTTAATTTGCCGGGAGAGCGGGTTGCTTTCTTTCTCCGGCATTCTTTCCGGGTGCCATTGCACGCAAAGCATAAAGCCTTTCCCGGTTTTATCTTTAAATTCAATACCCTCAATAATTTCATCGCTGCTATCGGAAGTAGCGCTTACCATAATATTTTTTCCCAGGCTGGCAGGATGAATACCCTGGTGATGAGCGCTGTTCACCTGTCCTTTTTCCAGGCCCGTAGCCTTGTACAGCAAGGTATCTTTCCGGATGTTTACCCCATGAATTTTATCGTTGCCGTCTTTTTTATGGATTTCGTTGGCGGCTTCGCCGATGTCTTCATACACTTTCCCGCCTTCCAATATATTGATGTACTGTAATCCACGGCAGATGCCCAGTACAGGCAATTGCTGCTGTTGCGAGTATTCATAAAGACGTT
>JBCNPS010000582.1:0-4573 GCA_039593235.1 Chitinophaga sp.
GCAATTTAACCGCCCCCATCTTCAATAAAAAACAGATAAAGGCACAATACAATATCAGTACCGCCAACGCGTGGACGGCATTTTACGACTACCAGCAAGCCATTGTAAACGGCTACCAGGAAGTGGCTTCTGCATTAAATAAGGTAGAAAACCAGCAGGAGGCGTACTCGCTGAAAAGTAAAGAGGTGTTGGTGTTACAACAGGCCGTGTCTACAGCAAATGTGCTTTTCACAACAGGTTATGCCAATTACCTGGAAGTGATCACTGCACAGAAAAGCGTGCTGGAAGCGGAACTTGCGCTGGTAACCACCCGGCGTAATGTATACCAGGGAATGGTGTCTCTGTACAGGGCATTAGGTGGTAATTAATAAGCTGTATAAAAAGAAGAAGGAGCGTTCAGGCGCTCCTTCTTCTTTTTATTTTTTACGGTGTTTAAACAACCAGGGCATAAAACCCGGTTCCACAAACATATTATCCCAGCTGTTGTGCCCAACCCCGGGGTATTCCGTATATTTTTCTTCCGCACCCAATGCTTTCAGTTTGGCATCATAAGCCCGGGAAGCCTCTACCGGCACTACTTTATCATCTCCTCCATGAAAGATCCACACCGGCACTTTTTTCGCAAAGTTACCCGCGGCTTCCACGTTGCCAGCGCCACAGATAGGAAATGCAGCGGCAAAAAGATCGGGGTGTTTTGTGATTTCATAGAAGGTACCCATTCCGCCAAGCGATAAACCACCAATGTATACACGTTTGGTATCTATTTTCCCGCTTGCCACAATGCTATCCAGCAACTGGTTGAGCAACGCAGTGGGAGGCGTGGGATCGCCATCCAGCGGAAAATCTGCCTGGATCACTTTACCGGTGCTGTCGCGCACAAATTTCATGGGCGCCCAGGTTTGATTATCGGGGCACTGCGGGAAAAGTACAAATGCGGGGTAATTGGCGCGTATGGTATCGCGCAGGAACATGACACCGCCATGCTTGAGTTGCGCCTCGTTATCGCGGCCTCTTTCACCTGCCCCATGCAGGAAAACGATCAGCGGGTATTTCTTATGGCGATTGTAGTTGGCCGGCAACAGGAGACGGTACCGCAGGGTATCACCTTTACGGCTAAACGATTCTTTACTGTATTGGGAAAGGCTATCCTGTGCCGTGGCAGCCAGGCCGCCAAAAAGCAAACAGGCAATGAGGAGTATTTTCAGGTAACGCATAACGGGGAAATTTATACCTAATATACTACCTCAAAATCAGTATTTCAGGGTAAAATGTTGTTTCACCTTAAAATCCTTCCTGAAAAATACCAGCCCTATAAAAAACAGGTCGATGGTCATGGTTACCTGCGGATGATCCTGTATGGTATGCCAGGCGGCCTCCATATCCGGGGTCCAGTGGATATCGTCGAAAATAAAAACAGAATACTCATCCGCAAATTGCAGGCACTGCTCAAAATAAGCCAGTGTGGGCTCTTTGCGGTGATTGCCATCTATATAAACCCAGTCGGGCAACTGCATTTGCTTTAATACATCCGGCAATACGGTGTCAAAGTTGCCGGTGATCTGCGTGATATTTTTTATATGCAGCGCTTCAAAATTTTTAGCAGCCCTGGCTGCTATATTAGGGCAGCCTTCAATGGTATAAATACGGGCATGGGGGGCGGCCTTTGCCATATATGCCGTAGAAAGGCCCATAGAAGTACCCAGTTCAAGGATACGGGCGGGCTGGAGGTATTGTATCAGCCGGTAAAATAACTGCCCGAATTTGGGCTGTTTTGCGGCATAGCGGGTGATGTCCCGTACGCGGCGCTCATTACCGGCCGATATCAGTGATCCTGCCCCCAGGTCGGTTACCTGCAGCGTTTCATCACTTTTCAGGAGTTGTTTCCGCAACTGCTCTATTTCCCGGAAAGCAGGATGCTGTTTTTTATCCAGCAACACATCTTCTATCAATGAAAATACAAAAGGAGAATGTACATCATGACGATTGCCTGAAGTAAAATAATATTTCAGGTATTTTCCGGCTAAATTATACTGTTGCGCTAAACCCACTGGCTGAATTATTTTTTAATAGATCTTTCCTTTTACGATGCCCCACATATGCAAACGGTGCTGCAGGGATACCCTCAATACGCCGAGACCGTAAATGGCGCTGCGTTTGAAGTTGATACTGGAGGCCTCGTCGAAATACTTGGTAGGACAGGTAATCTCTGCAATATCGTATCCTTTCATAAATATCTGGGAAACCATTTCATTATCAAACACAAAATCGTCATTATCAGCCATATAGTTGATATTACGCAATACCTCCGATGAAAATGTCCGGTAACCGGTATGGTACTCACTCAGTTTCTGACCGATCAGGATGTTTTGTGTCAATGTTAAGAAACGATTAAATATGTATTTATACATCGGCATTCCCCCTTTCAGGGCGCCTTTTCCCAGGATCCTGGACCCGAAAACCACCGGGTATACATCATTGGCGATAATACTGCACATAGCAGTAATAAGCTTGGGCGTATACTGGTAATCGGGGTGCAGCATTACCACGATATCGGCTCCCAGCTCCAGCGCCTTGTTGTAACAGGATTTCTGGTTACCTCCGTAACCTTTGTTTTTATCATGACGGATCAGGTGCTGAATCCCCAGCCGCTTGCCGACTTCAAGGGTATCGTCTCTGCTGGCATCGTCTACCAATACCACGTCGTCAACTATGTCAAAAGGGATTTCCCGGAATGTTTTTTCCAGTGTAAGTGCTGCGTTGTAGGCCGGTAATACAACCACTATCTTTTTGTTGTTAAGCATGAAAGTGGATCAAATTTGGCAGCAAAGGTAACTTACCTGCTGATAATTCAAAATATATCGGGGAAATGCCCCGCTGATGCCACCTATCATGATTTAATTTTAACTGTTATTAATTATTTATCTTTGCGTGATGACGTTTTTGGCATCATATTTTCTTAAATTTTTGTTAACAAAAAGCAAAAACAACATGTTAAAACACCTACCAACGGAAATGAGGCATGATAAACGCTTGACCTGCAAGCCCGATGAGTCATTACCGTTAGTACACCTGGCCCAGAGATTCCTGACCACCGGATGGATGAAAGTGCTACCAGCCCCTCTTGTTTTACTTTTTACTTTCCAGACAGCTCACGCACAGGACCCGGAACTGAAAAGTACCACGGCGCCTGTGATCAAAACCCAGGATACTACTATCCGAAAACTGCTGGAAGATGTACAACGGATCACTGATAATGACAAACAAAACTCTACTGCAATACAGGCCCTTTTACAGGGAAAGGAAATAGACAACATCACCAAATACGAGCTGATAAAGAACAATATCATCAATGCCAGCGAAACGTATTACCTGCTTAACAAAAAGATCATCGATCTGAAGTCGCGTACCACTACCAATAACCTCGATGTTTTCATTACCTCCCTGAATAACCCTGAAAGTAAAGCGTTAGGGTTTTCACTGAGCGACCGTATCGTGGAACTGGTGGAAAAGATCATTCTGAAAAATAAGGGCGATAAAAGTGAGAAGAACTCCAAAATTGTGGAGTCTACAAAATCGATCATCAACAGCCCTATTTTCCAGAGCTTTACTTCCCTCACGCCACCGCTGGCTATTGCCAACTCAGTGATGAACTTTCTTCACAGCGTGAGTGTGAATAATAAACAGATCAATCAGAAATCATTACAGGAATTTGAAAAAGAGCTGAATAAATATGTAGTGTATTATACCGCATTGAATGATGCCAACCAGAAATTCGAATATGGGCTGAACTTTAATAAAGATCAACTAAGCCTGTTGCAGGATAACCTGTTTGATCATCTTTCATTTACCGCCACTTCTCTTAAATTCCCTGCTCCGCAGAAAGGAAACCAGGGTTTGAGTCAAACAATGAATGAATACTTCTTTGATTTCAAAAAGGAAAAGGTAGTGGATTACTTTGCCAAACTGGAAGAGAAATATACCAAAGGCAAACGGATCGATTATGAATCCCTGCTACGTGAAAACTCTTCCCTGAAGGAAGTAAATAACCAGCTGGAAGACCTGGTGCTGCAAACCAAACGGTTTGAAAATCTTTACAACGAGTATTTCACTTTGCTGGATTCCTATTATACCAAAGTAAACAACTCACTGAAAATTGCGCAGGATAACGGGTTAGCCGATAAAAGCATTATTGACACCAAGCAGGCGGAGTTCAGGAACCTGAAAACAGAAGCAGTGGCGGAAATCCAGGCTTCTATCAACATCAGGGAATTGTATAGCAACACAGAAAAGATCAAATACCGTTACAGGATATTTTAATTAAACCTTTTCATTATAAAGCAAATGACGGCAGGGAATTATTTCTCTGCCGTTATTGCTTTATAGGATTTAACTTCTTCCTATAGATTTTATTGATACCTTTGTTTCCACAATCTCAGAGGAAATGACCACAGTTCAATTGGAGTACATAGTTGCGGTAGACACATACAGAAGTTTTGTAGTAGCAGCAGAGAAATGCTTTGTAACCCAGCCAACGCTGAGCATGCAGATACAGAAACTGGAAGATGAACTAGGC
>JBCNPS010000583.1:0-4561 GCA_039593235.1 Chitinophaga sp.
GCTTTCTTTCGGAGTACCGTTACAGAGCAGTATTTCCGGAACAATGGCTTCGTTTACGAGCGACTGGTACATAGCGAATACATCGGAAGCTTTCTGCGGCTCATAAGTACAGAGGCTGCCCGGCGCATGTAACAGTCCCGGCGGAACATCCCACCCGGTACCGGGTTCCAGGCGGTAAGCCTGCGAGTAGTTGGTGATCTTGTTATCTCCCTTGGTAAAATTCATCAGGCATTCCTTTATCTGTTCGCGGGTAGTGCCCGGGGCAATACCCATGAAAGTATAAGGGAAGTCGCCACCATGATTATTCAGCTGCGGCGGAAAGTAATAGGCTTCCGGTTTACCGGCCTGACCAATCAGCGCTGCTTTTTCATCGTTATGGTGAATATGGTGGGGGAGCGGTCCCATGTTATCAAAGAACTTGGAATACATGGGCCATGCGCCATAAGTATCCCATAAACGTTTCCCGATCAGTTTATCTTTTAATTCGCTGATGGCATCTTTCAGTAAAAATTGCTGTGTGCCGCTGCCATCACTGACCACCACCATGCTTAAGCCTTCATTTTCGCCTGTTAAAGGGCCGTTCTTCGCCGGGGTGGTGGATGACAGCCAACGCTCGTCGATACCGCCTCTTTCGCCTCCCAGTACGTAATAATCGTCCGGGTGTAATTTGATCCGCCGTCCTGGCACACAAAAAGATCTGGGCACCCAGTTCGGTGCCAGTCGGAGAATCCCTTGTCCCTGTTCGAGTGCTTTTTCTGCTAAGCTTGTTTTTTCCATGAGCTTTAAAATGATGATTATAAAAGATCAGTGAGAAATGATTTGATTGTTTCGTTGGTATGTAACAGGTCGATGTGCAGTTCATATTCCCGGCGTTCGCCTGGTTCCATGAACAGCAGCGTGCCTTCCCGCCGGGCCTTTGCCTGCCCTGTGGGCGGGTGGGTACCGGGTTCCAGTCCCATTACATATTCGCCTTTGCCCCAGTGTTGCCAGTTGGTGAGCACGGGCAGCTGCGCTTTTTTAAAGCGCAGTGAAAATGCCAGCTGCAGCGCGGCGTTGTGCACCCCGCAGGTACACCATCCGTCCGCATCTGCCACGGGGTCTATAATAGCGGCTTCTTCACCGCCGCCGGCATGACTGTCAAGCGGCGCGAGGCATTTTTTGTAATTGTGATCCGCATTAAAAATGTGATCGGGGTTACCTTCCCTGGAAACCCAGCTTCCTTTCCAGCAGATATCCGCGCCGTCATCCACCAGTGGCCATCCGAAATTGAAGTGGTACAGCAGCATATGCGGCGCGGTGATATTGCCCCGGTTGATCACTTCATCATGCACCCGGATCCCTGCTTTGCCAAGTGTGCCGGAAATAGTGCGTTTCAGCACCAGTTTAGGTCCCAGTGCACTGGTTTGCTGCATGATACCGGTGATACTCATTTCCATCTGCCCGGCCACGGGATCGGGTTGTATCACGGAAATGATTTCCGCGGGTGTATTGCTGATGGGACCATGCAGCCCACGTTCACCATATTCATCGGTTTCAGGACCGCCTACATGCATCAGTCCGCAGGTGGTGATCAATCCACCGCCAAAGGTTTGGAGCCAGTCCAAACCTTTGTTCGCCCCGCGGGTGGGTGCAGTAATCCCGCCATGACTTAACCAGGCCAGGCTATGCTGATGATAAAATGCATCTGCAATATCCATGGCCCGGTCGATGACCACTTTATAACGTAACCCGGTACCGGTATTGATCCAGGCGATGCGGGTGCCCCTTCCGGGGCCATTGTCCAGCACCGCCGTTTCTATGCCTCCCAGTTGAAAATGATTCGAGAGCTTATGTTGCCACGACTGATTATTCAGATCCATCCGCGCGTTATTTATCTTCCGGAAAAAAAATTATTTCTTACCCAGCTGTTTACCAGCAAGGAACACAGAATCCTGTTTGTTACCGCCGGATTTCAGGTAAGCCATCAGGTCTCTCAGCTCATCTTCATTCAAACGGTTGATCAGCCCCGGCAGCATCACAGAAACTTTGGATACTTTGGTACCTGTTACATCTTTCTTCAGCAGTTCACGCTGATCTTGCGTAGCAAAAGGATTTTGTGAGATAACATATTTCTCTTTGTCCTGTGTTACCAGGCGACCCACTACCGAGCTGCCATTTTTTAAAGAGAAAACAGTAGCCTCGTATTGATCAGAGATAGTTTTACTTGGCTCGATAATCGCTTCCAGGATGTCTTTATTGGAAAAACGTGTACCCAGCTGCGTTAGATCCGGTCCGGCAGTGCCACCTTCGCCGCGCATACCATGACAGGAGCTGCACAAGGAAGTAGCAAACATAGCGCGTCCCTGTTCAAAATCGCGACCGGTAGTAGCGCTGTCTACTACTTTAAGCGCTTCTTCCAGGGTCCATCTTCTGCCTGGTCCTTTTGGCTGCGCGAAACCGGCTGCCATGTTACCACCGCTTTTCAGCAAGGAATCGCCGGAGATCTGGTTGAAGTGAGCGTATTCTTTTTTCGGCACATTTTCCAACGCATTTTTTCTTGCGTTATTAATGAAACCGATAAAGCTATGGCCGCCCTTATAATTGAAGGCATTATAGAACCACTTGAAGTATTGCTCCTGCAGTTCAGGCGTCCAGCCGGTTTTAGCCTGGCTTAATACAGTAGCATACCATGTTTGCTGTAAAGGAGGCATTTTAGATAACATACCGGCAATGTCCAGTCCGTACTGCGGGTTACGCATGATCAGGTCCGCCGATTTCATCGCTGTTTTGGCAGCGGCAGTATCATCTTTGGCACTGGCCAGCAATGCCATTGTTTTTTCTACCGAATTAGGCGCATTGATATATACCAGCAGTTTACTCAGCGATCTGTTCAGATCATTGGTAGCAGCTGGATACTGGGGATCGAGATAAGCGGCCACCTGGGCGGAGAGCGCTCCATCAGGTTTACCCATACGTACAAACACCAGTTCAAAAGCGCGCAGCAGGTCTATCTGCTGGGAAGGCGACAACGATGCATAGTTGATCGTCATCAGTTGTGGAAGCAGCAGTTTTTCTACGTTTTCCTTGCCCTGACGCGCCAGCGCTATGGCGCCCTGGATCAGCGTTTCAGGATCTTTTTCCTGTAACACTTTATTCTGCCACTGGCTTACAGGTTGATTTTCTATCGCTATTCTTGCTGCAAAGCGGATAAAGCGATCGCTGTTCTTCAGGTAAGGCCAGGCGAAATCAACAGCGCCTTCTTTTGCGCCACCGTGATAGGCTTCCAGTTGTTTGCGGATATTGGCAGCTTCTGTAGGAAGTGTAACTGCCAGTGGTTCGTTACTTTCTTTATTGTCTTTATAATACACGCGGTACAGATCAGACTCCAGTCTGCGGCCACCTGTCAGGAAATAAAGTGCGCCATCGGGACCGATCATACCATCGGTTAATGGTAATGGTGAACCAGACAGAAATTCTTCTGCACCAGCCCTGTAGGAAGCGCCGTCGGGCTGTAAGCTGATGGCGTAGATGATACCAAAGCTCCAGTCGAACGCAAACAATGATTTGCGGTATTTCTCCGGGAACCTGGCATTACCGCCATAGATCAGGTTGGTAGGGGAGCCCTGGCCAATGTTCACTAGCGGTGGTAAGTTATCCGGGTAGTTGGGCGACCATTTCTCTGTACCGGGGCGCCATCCGTATTCGCTGCCGCTGGTTACCTGGCAGATGCGGGTAGGGCGGTACCAGGGGGTACCAAAATCCCATTCCATATCTGAATCGTAGGTGAACATATCACCGGCATCGTTAAAGGTAAGATCAAAAGGATTGCGGTAACCGGAGCTGATCAGCTCCCAGTTGGAACCGGTAGAATCGATATGCGCAATCCATCCGCCATGCGTATTTACCGTATTGTCGTGGCCGTTAGGGTCTTTGATAAACGGCAGTACGTTGTCGATGTTCCAGGATGGAGGTACCTTGTAATTATTCATCTCGGGAATCTTCGTAAAATTACCGGCGATCACATAGATGGATTTTTTATCCGGAGATAATACGATGCTGTGAGGACCGTGTTCTCCTTCACCCTCCAGCGCTTTCAGCAGTGTGATCTTATCAAACTGGTCATCGCCATTGGTATCCTGCAGGCGATACAAACCACTGCCTTTATCGAAACGTTCATCACTGTTGTGATTCACCATTACGTACAGGCTGTTGAATGCATAGAGCAGTCCCTGTGCATAGCCCATGGATACTTTTTGTGTAGAAGTATCGTTGCCGATGCGGAGCTGCTCAATTTTCAGTTTGGAAGAATCTTCCCCTACTGCCGGTAGCTGCAACCGGTAAAGAAAACCATATTGATCGGACACGATCATGCGGCCTTTGGTGTCGAAGGTCATAGACACCCAGGAGCCCTGCTTGTTATCGCCGGGACTGTACAGTCGCTCAGCCTTAAAGTTATCAGGTAATTTTAAGGCGTCGATCTTTGGATTTCCTGTCGGCTTGTTCTCTGACGTTGAGTCGTTCCCGTTATTACAGGCCACACCGGTGATGCCCCCGTTCACCCCTTCACTGCCGGGCAGTTCGC
>JBCNPS010000584.1:0-4541 GCA_039593235.1 Chitinophaga sp.
TTTGCGCTACTGGCGCTATCTTATTTTTTCTTTTATGGGTATTCCATTCCCAGCTTACCGCCAGCAGCAATAAGAAAATAGCTGCTGCTGCGGCATACTTAAACCATGAACGGGCAACAATAGGTTTCCTGGCAGGATGCAGCACCGGTATCACCTCGCTTTGCTTTGCCTTCATCATGATCTCTTCCGCCATTTCTGTGGCATCAAAATCGGCATGCTCGGCATATTCCGGATCATTAAAGGCTTCCTGCAATAATTGGGAGAGCTTTGCCTTGTTTTCCGGCCGCAGGGCCATACTCCTGAACAACCGGATCTCACCGGCGCTCAAAGATCCGCTCATGTATCTTCTAAATAATTCTTCAAAAGTAATTTCAGACATATACTGATGCAGGTTTAATACCTCCCGTTATAAGGACGGAAAACAAAACGGGGGTAAGACAGTAAAATTGAAAATTTCATAAAAAATAGTTGGAAGCCAGGAACAGCAAGGCAAAAACACTTTCGGAATGCCGGCTTAAATACTCCCGGATGCTGCGCAAAGCCCTTACAATATAGGTTTGTGAACTTACCACAGAAATATTCAGTTTCCGGGAGATCTGTACATGACTTAACCCGTTGAAACGGTGCAATACAAAAACCGTTTTCACTTTTTCCGGGAGATGTTCAATGGCCAGTAGCAGGATCTTTTCCAACTCCTTGTATTCCAGGCCGGACTGGGCGTCGGTGAAAGGGGCTTCGGAGAGATGATCTGCCAGAAATTCGATATTATCTGTGTGCAGCACCTTCTTCTCCAGGTGATCCATGATAAGATTACGGGCACATACATATATAAACGTGCCCACCTTTTCTACACCGGGGAGCTTTTCCCGGTTGTTCCATAACTTAATGAAAATATCCTGTGAGAGGTCTTTAGCCTGTTCAGGAGAGCGGGTAAGGCGTAGCGCCGTACCATATACCTGCGGCCAATATTGCTTAACGAGAACCTGGAAGCTCCGCTCATCTCCGTTTGCAACGGAGAGCAACAATTCCTGTTCATTAGCGTGGATCATAACGGGTAGTGATGCATGAAAATAGTATAAGTGAATGGAATTTGCAAAAGTGGAGAATGCATTATAAAATAATACCCTGCCCAGGCAATGCTGTTTAAACATGTAGACGTTTTGTAGTAGCTTTCTGGAACGGTTGTAGTAAATATGTAGTCATACAGAAACGCGAAATCCCATCCCTGCCATTTACTTTTGAACAACAGAAAAAGTAAGGAATGATCAGAAAGATTAAACAAGCAACCGGCGCACTACTATTATTATTAACCGCTACTTCCGCCCTCCGGGCGCAATCCTCTCCTTCAATGCTACTGGTATACGACGACTATTCCGGTAAAAGACCCGGCCTCACCTACCTGAAAAACGGGGAAATGATCCCGTTAACAGATGGTAAAACCAATGCGGGCGCAACAGCCATTGCAGTATCAGGTAATGATGAGTACATTGCCGGTTATCAATATAATGCTGCAGGGGAGCCTGTTGCTACTTATTGGAAAAATAAGAAGGCGGTTACGCTCTCCGATGGGAAAACATATGCAAAAGCTGAAGGCATCAGCGTATCCGGCGCTGATGTACATGTGATTGGAAATAATGGTACACAGGCCATGTACTGGAAAAACGGCACTGCCACCTCATTTGGGGAAGACACGAAGCTACATGCTATTGGTCTCAGTGGAAACGATGTTTACATAGCCGGCTACCAGGCCAATGACCAGGGAGAGTATGTTGCCACCTGTTGGAAAAACGGCACTGCCCGGGCGCTGACAGATGGTAAAAAAAGCGCCCAGGCCCATGCTATCGCCATATCGGGAAATGACGTTTATGTAGCAGGGTTTATCATTAACCCCGAAGGAAAGGAAGTAGCCATGTACTGGAAAAACGGCGAACCGGTTCCCCTTCCGGATGGCTGCAGGGCAAATGCCATTGCCATATCCGGCAATGATGTGTATGTGGCGGGAATTGACAGGAATGAAGCCGGCGCCAACATTGTTGTTTACTGGAAAAACGGGACTGCAGTACGGCTTACCAAGGGAAACGAAGCCTCGGGCGCTGGCGTAAAAGTGATCACAGTAGCGGGGAATGACGTTTATGTAGCTGGCTACCTGGATGGCATAGCCACTTACTGGAAAAACGGAAAAGCAGTAATCCTGAATGAAATAGTGGGCGGGATAAACGGGATGGTGGTCAGGTAAGCCCCGGCTGTGCAACCGTACATCTGTCACAAAAAAATGAAGGCGCATGAAGCGTTGCAACTTCATACGCCTTCCGGCTATAAAATAGCGGTTTTCTTAGCAACAACTAGTGCAGCAATTTTCCCAATGCAGCCTGCAGCTCCTCGCCCCGCAGGTTCTTACCAACTATTTTTCCCTGTGGATCTATCAGGAAGTTGGAAGGGATGGCTTTAATGCCGTATAAAACGGCGGCCTTGCTGTCGAAGCCTTTTAATTCGGATACCTGTGTCCATGGCATACCGTCCTGGTTCACGGCATAGAGCCAGGCCCTTCTGCCCTTCTCTTCATCCAGGGAAACACCCAGTATGGTGAAGTTCTTTTCTTTATACTTGTTGTAGGCGGCCAGCAGGTTTGGATTCTCCGCGCGGCAGGGCTTACACCAGGATGCCCAGAAATCGAGCAGTACATAGCGCCCGCGGAAATCAGACAACTTAACCGCCTTTCCGGTGGTATCATTCTGCTCAAAATCCATGGCCAGTTGGCCCAGGTTGGTCCGTTTGCCTGTTTCAATGTACTCCGCCAGGCGCTTCCCTAAAGCGGTATTCCTCACATTTTCCGAAAGCCGGTGGAACCTGGCTTCAGCAGTGTCTGGATTGTAGTTATAGGCAAGCTCAATTTCCCTGAAGGCATTCAGCGAAATGTAGGAATTGGGATGACTGGCCATAAATACGCGGTTGGTACTGTCGTAAAGCACCTGGGTACCACGCATAATTACACCGGCTACCTTAAGGAAACTACTGTCTTTATTTGCTTGCCTTGTCCAGGCGTTGTAGGCCCGTACCAGGGAGTCGGCGCTCTTTTTGTACGGCCTCACCATTTCACGGAGGGTTTGTTCATCATCATTCGTAGCCGATCCTTTCACTACCGCGCGCCAGGCCGAATCGGGCGAGGTGACGGTGATATCGGCGTTGTCAATGTAAAAATGGAGGTTGTCAACGTAGGCGTACCTGTCTCTTGTGATGGTGTCATGTTTTATGATAAGTTCTACCTGAACGGGGCTTGCAAGTTTGCCTTTAAAGGTAAAGCTACCTTTCTTAAGAACAGCCGAATCGGCCACTTTAATACCATCTGCAGTATAGTTCAGATACGCTTTTGCCGGTGCGCTTTGTGTGCCGATCTTGCCGCGGATCGTAAAACCTTTTTGCGCCATTAAGCTGAATGGAAGACAGCACATAGCTGCTAGGATCAATTGTTTTTTCATTTATAGTGTTTTTCTTTTGTTAGCTGATAAGTTGAATGGTGGTTATGGTATTAACGATATGCCACTGATAAATACCGCTTCATAAGCGGAGGAATATTTTACGGAAGCCAGCGACGTAAAGTGCATGTACCTGGCCGTGGTTAAGCCTGTATTAATAGTTTGCATGTTGTTTACAATGCTGCCGGCAAAGATGCCCTTACTTTGCCAGGCAGTACCATCCATGCTTGTTTCTATTTGAATGGATGTTGAATAACCTCCCAGGGTCGGATATTTTAATAGCGTAGGCAGATAATAATTCAGGGCCGTAAAAGTTACTTCCCGGTTAAAATTAATGGTTACCCATTGAGGCATTTGCTGCGCAATATTACTCGCCCAATAGGTAGTCAGGTCATTATTGTCGAGCAAATTGGCCGGGCCATTTGTACCATTCTGGGAAGAAAACCCTTCAATGGTCCAGCCGGTTTTATTAACAAATAAGGGCTTACCGGTTTTGAAAACAAAATACAACACCCGGTTTGTGGCGGCGCCTTCCACATTACCATCTACCGATTGAATAATAACCGGCAGTACATAAGTGGTGTATTCCATTAACTTTGTTTGCTGGCCGATGTTCAGCTGGGCAGCATCAGAAAGAGAGGCGCCTGCTGTAATGCGTGTGTTTGATTTAAAAAAGAGATAAGCAGCGGAAGGGAGTAATGTTGCGCTCCCAAACCGGGCGCGGAATGTAGCAATTTTCGTGGTATCTACGGCAAATGTTACCCAGTGGTCACTACCGGAAGTGTTGCCTGTTAACGCGGCTTTAAACCCTATTACCATCAGGGAGTCCTGCAATATGGAAAGCGGCATTTCAATGGTATCCTTACCGGCAGCCTGCTGAAAGGAAATGCTGCCATCGGGCAAAGCAGCAGGAGCATCGTCCTTGCTGCACGATGCCAGCAACAGTATGAACGGGCAAATGATAGCTATATATATGTTACGCATTGTTTTGTTTTTTTGTTATGGATTCTGTGGCATTCCGGGGTTGAAACTGATCACCTGAACGGGGATACACGACTGGCACGCCAA
>JBCNPS010000585.1:0-4541 GCA_039593235.1 Chitinophaga sp.
GCCAGGTCTGCTGCCGGCATCGACTGGAACGACTATAACCAGGTGAAAAAATATTTAAATCTCAAGGACTAGGTTGGCTAATACAACCACCAGATATATAAGGGCTGCCCTGTTCAGGGCGGCCCGTTAAAAACATTCATTGACCAAAATTTTACGAAACCGTGTATGAACCCATATAGCAACCTTACCGACCAGGAGCTGATCCACCTGTATATTTCAGGTAATAACGCAGCCTTTACCGCATTGGTATACCGTCATAAGAACAGGATCTTTACCACCATTATTTTATTAGTGAGAGACAGGAGCCTGGCGGAAGATATTTTCCAGGAAGTATTTATAAAAATTGTGAATGCATTACAATCAGGCCACTATGTAGATAACAGCCGTTTCCTGGCATGGGCGGTGAGAATAGCGCATAATGCCTGCATCAGCCATTTCAGGAAAGCCCATCAGCGGCCAAGCGCTATTGTTAGCTACAATGATGAGCTAGGCGATTATATGGAACTGACAGAGCATAGCCAGGAACACCATATGATCCGCGCCGAGGTAACGGAAGAGATCAACACCATGCTCGACCGCCTGCCTGGACTGCAACGGGAAGCCCTCATTCTCCGGTACTATGCGGACCTGAGTTATAAGGAAATGGCGCAAACCATCGGCATCAGTATTAACACCGCACTGGGAAGGGTCCGGTATGCGCTGATGAATTTAAGGAAACAGGCGGGAGTAGAGCAACTGGTATCGGTGTAATCCTGTTTTTTTTCGTTAATTCGTGACTGAAGTAATATAACGGAGTAGCCTATACGATCTTCCCGTCTTTCCCAAACTCTTTGCGGATGCCCGCCAGTATATCTTTCTGCCGGATGGTTTTATCGCCGCGTTTCAGCGCCATCAGGCAGCTGTAGCGTACTACGTTGATAATAGTACCACCGGCCATTTCGTATTTGAAGGCGGTGTCTTCCAGGTTCAGTTTATCTTCCAGCGATATATGAGAGGGAAACGATTGCTGCCAGATGCGCAGCCGCTGTTCCGGACCCGGCATGGAAAAATAGATCATCGATTGAAAGCGTCTTGCAAATGCTTCGTCTATATTGGCTTTCAGGTTGGTAGCCAGTATTACCACACCAGGGAAATCTTCTACCCGTTGCAACAGGTAAGCCACTTCCTGGTTGGCATAACGGTCGTTGGAAGAGGAGGTTTGCGTGCGCTTCCCAAACAATGCATCTGCCTCATCAAAAAATAAGATCCACTGCTGGTTCACCGCCCTGTCAAACACCCGCGCCAGGTTCTTTTCCGTTTCACCGATAAATTTTGATACCACCAGCGATAAGTCGATGCGATACACCTCCATGTTAAACGTTTTTCCTAACAGGCAGGCGGTGAGCGACTTTCCCGTTCCGGGCGGACCATAAAAAAGACTGCGGAAACCCGGTTTTATTTTATGGCTCATACCCCAATCCTGCAAAAGCGTACTGCCATGTTCTATCCAGGTACGGATGTCTTCCACTTCTTCCATGGCATGAGGCTCCAGTACCAGGTCCTGCCAGCCGAGCCCCGTTTCAATACGTTTTGCAGGGAACTGCGTATTGTAATCCGGCCGGTGGGCCACGCCTTGTGTGAACAGGCTGAGATATTCCTGCGAAAGGTGCAACGTACCGCTCAGCAAGGGTTCATCGCCAGCCGGGGTAAGACTTAAGATCTGGTGTTTACTGAAAAAATGATCGGGGCTGAAATACCGGAGCAGGTTAAACCGTTGCTGCAATCCATCAGTTGCCAACAGGAATGCAGCGGTTTCGCCGGTGGGCAGAAAGCCGCCATGCAGCTGCCCTTTAATCCCGCCAAATTCTGTAAAGCCCCTGTCGTAGGTAGCGTTCTTTACAAAGAAAATATCCAGCAGTTCCGGTTGAATATGAGGTATCAGCGCAAGCAGCACGATAACCCGTTCTGCAGGCGACATGCTATAGTGTTTGATGATCTGTGCATACACCGCATCATCTTCCTTGAGATCCGGCGCGGCGGGATATTCCACGGCCGTTTGCTGGAAGTATTGCTGCATACGCGCTGCCGCCAGTAACCGGAACCATTCCAGTTCTTTTTCCAATGTAGCCGCATTGGCTGCTATTAACTGTATGCCCATTCTGTGTAAATTGTTTTTTCCATCCAGGGGGCTTTGATCATACCAATGCCCCAGGGTAAGGTTTGAAGTATCAGGTCATATCCGCGTTCTTCTATCCGCAGCCACCAGTCGCCTTCTTTCTCCCATAGCGCGCCATCGCGCTGCAGGAAGGCGGCCCGGAAGCCTTCCACGGAGGAATTGTTCATCTTCTCCCAACGCTGTATCACCACTTTCAGTAATTCTTCACAGAGTTGTTTCTCTTCCGGTGTCAGCAACACTTCCGCCGGTACGGGTTCCTCCAGTGGCAATGCACATAATATTTTGTTGAGCGCCAGTTCATGTTCTGCATGTTCCTCTTTCCCCGTAGCCATATACTGCAACAGGTGTACCGCGCGATGCTGCGCTTCCCTGTTTATAAAACCCTCGTCGTTTACCAGGCCCACACGTTTAAAGCCATAGGGAATAAAAGGATGCAGCAGGATCAGGCCGGCGTTGCCGGTGTAAATGGTATCCAGTGGGGGCTTCTTCACTTTAGACCAGCTTTCCGGTTCCTGTGGCGGGATTTCCGGATCGTTGGCTGTTCCGGCCGCTACCTGCTGCCGGTCTTTTTCGTATAAGCTTTCCCGTAACAATGCCTGGTGCCGCTCTGCGTTAACGGATAATTGCGCTTCCTGTTGTAATGCCGGCATCACATGGCGTATATGCGTGTAAGATAGTGCGCCTGGTTGTTGCGTACTATCCACCAGCCGGGCCACCAGGATACCCGCAATTCCCGGCGCTGCCGTTTTTATAAAATCAAGGAAACGGAGGGCATAGCTGCGCGCGTCATATACATGTATATGCGCGCCTAACAGTAACAGATGAAAGCGCCGGAACACCTGTTGCAGTTGTATTTTTTCCTGGCTGCCGGGAAGCATTCCTTCCAGCAGCTGTTGCAGTTCATGCAACGCATCTGTGGCATTGGCGGTCCACCCCAGTGGGGCGTCCTGCATGATGCCGAGGAAGGAAGTTTCGTCAAGATGTTGCGCCATTTGCTCTATGAGCGCGGTATGCTGTAATATTTTGCTGTAGAATAATTTTCTTTCCTGCCGGCTACGCTGCCTGTAAAAATGAACCGCCTTCCGCAGATCTGTAATACCATCCTGGCTACTGCTACTGCCGGCTGATTCCTGTAGCAGCAGCAAACTATCCTGCACAGCGTATATATCCAGGCTTTGCCGGATATGGCTGTCGGGCGCCCCGGCGTAAAATGAAAACAATCCATATACCTGTAGTCTTGCTGCCAGTTGTTGCCGGTGGCTGCTAAAGAGCTGCTGAAGCAGGCCCGGGGCTGCATTATACAACAGGATCACCGCCGCCTTAATAATTTCATTGGTAGCTGATAAGGACAAAGATCCCAGTTTTTCCGGCAGCCGGTGGCGGGTAAGGAATACGGTTAGCAGCTGCCTGGCTTCTTCCAGAATTTCCTGCTGCTGCTGCTCCGCAGTAATGGCGATGTAGCGTTGCATACGCTGTAGCAATGAACGGTAAGCTACTGCCGGGCGATGCTGCTTACCGGCGGCATCGGCCGTGAATGCGCCGCCGGCGCCCGGGGAGTTGCCGGAAGCAAATGTGTTGCCTGCGGTGAATGCACCTCCTGTGACAAATGCACTTCCGCTGGCAAACAGGTGATCCGCTGCAATTATTTTCTCCAGCCAGGGTTGCAGCAGTGCCTGTACTGGTTCAATATGCGGTTCCAGCTGAAGGAACAGTTCCTCCAGCTGAGCAAACAGTAAAGGCGATAAAGTAATACTGTTGTGTAATATTTTTATGTGCGCTTCATGATATTCGTATAACCATTGCAGTAAGCGTGCGGCATAGCTGGCGGTGGTATTACCTGCTGCCGGCGGCAGCAGGCCGGTGTTAAGGAATTGCTGCAGCCATTGGGTAACTGTTTGTGGAGATACCGGTAGCTGTGCCGGCAAACGCTCCGTTCCCTGCACCGTGGCCATTGGAAATGTCCATGCCTGCAGGTCGCTGGCCAGTATGGTGTTTCCTGAAAGATGGTTAATGACGGGCAGCAACTGCTGCAGCAGGAACCGGATCATTCGCGGCGCCGCCACAGGAGCCGCGGACCAGGCGGGGAGGAACAGGTGTTGCAGCAGTATTTCTTTATTGATCCGGCGGTAGCGGGTGGCAGCAAGCGATTGCCAGATGGCTTGCAATATAAATGGTTCCAGCGGCTGCGCTGTTATAGTAACAAACTGTTGTACGGCTATCAGCAACGCATATACGTTATCATACACTTCTTCTGCAGCAGTGCTCATGCCGCTGGTTTTCAGCAGCCGGAAAAATACCGCAGGCTTTACACCCGTTACCAACCGCTGCATGGCGGCAGGCAGGGTGGCCGCATATTCCAGTATGGTGAGCGTTTGATCGGGATGCT
>JBCNPS010000586.1:0-4505 GCA_039593235.1 Chitinophaga sp.
CTGTGAACACCAGCGGTGTGCTTGTGAATACCAATAACCCATCAGTAACCATTTCCACCACCGCTACCTCGCCGGTTACAGCGCCATTCACGGCTACTATTACGTTCAGCGAAGCGGTGACCGGGTTTACTATTGGGGACATTACCACTACCAACGCTACTTTAACTGCATTCCAGTCAACGGATAATATCACGTACACGGTTCTCGTCACACCAAACGCCGATGGTGCCCTAACGCTCCAGGTACCAGCCAGTGTGGCCGTAAACACAGGCAACAACGGCAATACGGCTTCCAATACATTAAGTGTTATTTTTGCAGGAACAGCGCCAGTGGTAACAGCTGTGGATGTACCGGCAAATGCCACATACCACCTTGGCCAGGCGCTCTCCTTTACAGTTCATTTTAGTGAACCCGTGATTGTTACCGGTCCTTCATCGCTGGATGTAATAATAGGCGCCACCACCAGATCCGCTACACTTGTAAGCGGCAGCGGCACTAACGCTTTATTATACAGCTACATCGTGCAGCAGGGTGATATGGACCTTGATGGTATTACAACCGGCGCTGCACTTACGGGTACTATACGCAACACAGCCCACAAAGATGCCGTACCTACACTCAATAATGTGGGTAATACTTCCGGTGTACTGGTAAATACAACACATCCTTCGGTGGTATTATCCGGTAACATTGCCGCGCGTGTGAATGCACCTGTTACGGTTAATATTACTTTCAGCGAAATGGTAAGCGGACTCACCACCACAGGAATCGGCGCTTCCAACGCAACAGTAAGCAATCTGCAAACAACTGACCACATCAACTATACTGCAGTAATTACACCGCTGACAGATGGAACCGTTAACGTGAATGTACCTGCCGGCGCCGCTGTAAATACAGGCGGCAACGAAAATACCGTATCTAATACGCTGAGCTTCATTTATGATGGAACCCCTCCTGTTATCAATTCTCAAACACTCAACATCAACTTCAACAGCCCGGCAGGTACCCAGGCCGGCATACTCACCGCGACCGATGCAGCAGGTACCCTACAAAACTGGATGATCACCGCAGATGGTAGTGGCGGAGCCTTCGCAATTGATGCTGCCGGCACTATCACTGTAAAAGATGCAGTGATACTGAGCAGCAAAGCAGGTACTACCGTTAATATAACCGTTACCGTGAGCGACGGACTGAACACAAGCGCACCAACAACAATTCCCATCAATATTTCAGCCGCATTGGTGAATCAGCCACCTACCCTGGATGCGATCGCAGATGTTGCTGAATGCGCCGGTACGGAAGAACATACCATACCGCTCACAGGTATATCAGCAGTAGAACCTGGACAAACATACCATATCACCGTTACTGCAGACCAGTCCTATTTTGATATATTGACGGTAACGAATGACGTTCTGCACTACCAGTTAAAGAACAATATTACCAGCGGCCAGGCCAATGTTACCGTTACGATCAAAGACAACGGCGGTACTGCCAATGGTGGTGTAGATACACGGCAGCGAACCTTCAGCATTACGATCAACACACCGCCAACTGTAACAATCAGCAGTAATAAAGGCAATACTGTTTCCAAAGGCGATATCATACAACTCACCGCCACCGGAGGTACCAACTATCACTGGACAAATGTAGATGGCATTATCAGCGGACAACAAAGCGCTGTTCTCCAGGCAAGAATTATGGTCAACACTACTTATGAGGTAACCGTAGTAAACGCCGCGGGATGCCAGCATACCGGCAGCATCAACATAGCCATAGTAGAAGATTTCAAAGTAGAGTCTACCAATATCCTGACACCAAACGGGGATGGTAAAAACGACAAATGGGTGATCCGTAACATCGACAGCTATCCTGATAATGAAGTGAAGGTGTATGATCGTGCAGGGCGGATTGTGTACCAGCGCAGAAACTACAGCAACGACTGGAACGGCACTATGAACGGCAGCCCGCTGCCGGAAGGTACCTACTATTATATTCTGACCATTAGCGGCAGCGCGAAAACGGCGAAAGGATATATTACCATCATCCGGGATCAGCAATGACCTCATTAAATTGTGATATTATGCATCTTTCATCAGGTATACAATGCTATATAAAATATATGCGGACTTCATTGCTTTGCTTCCTGTTACTGACAGCAGCCAGCTACCAGCAGTTATGGGCTCAATCCCTCAGTACCACGGCTGCCCTGCTGGAACCTTCTGCTACCCAGTACTTCCAGAATCAATACCTGGCCAACCCGGCTATGGCCGGAGTAGATAGCGGCCTGCATCTGAACGCCGCCTATCGCCGGCAAATGAATGGTATTGACGGTGCCCCCGTTTCCAAATTTTTCACCGCCGATGGCTATATCGGCAATCGGGTAGGCGCCGGCTTCCATGTGTTTAATGATGAGGCAGGATTGTTAAACCGCACCCGCGTAGCATTCTCCTATGCCTACCACCTGCCATTAGGTGATCGGGGACAAACACTCCATCTCGGCCTGTCGCTGGCCATGAATTTCCAGCGCATAGACTATAAAGCAGTAAACGGAGAAGAAACCGATCCGTCCATCGGGGCGTTTAACCGTCGCGACAACTACTTTGAAGGAGAGTTCGGAGCGGCTTATACCAATGAACACTGGACACTGCAGGGATCTTTACCCAATATAAGATCTCTCTTTACAGGCGATAATAAAGCGGTGGATGGTGGTACCATTTATTTCACGGCACTCTCCTATCAATTTCAGCCGGAAGGCGCTGTAAGCAGCATCATCCCCAAAGTATGCTACAGGGGAGTAAGAGGAGGTGATAATATACTGGATCTTGGCCTGAATGTGGGCTTCCTCCGTAATGTAGCCAATGTGCTGGCACTATATCATACCTCCGGCAGCTTCACTGGGGGCGTTGGCGTCAACATCCTGCAAACGGTTACACTGCAGGCCATGTACACAACTCAGACCAATGGTATTAAAACTTATGTAGATGGCGGATATGAAATAGGGCTTACTGTTAACCTGTTCAGGCAACAATAAAGAAGCCGCGGCAATAGCTGGCAGTAATAAAAAAAAAGTAAAAAGCGTGATACCATTCGAAGAAATGTATCACGCTTTTTTTGAACCTTATAGCACAAGACCCGGTTAACATCCAATAAACTTCGGGGATCAAAAAATGGATAGAAGGCCGGCTATTCAATCGCGAAACTTACCAACAATGAAAGATATTGATCCTCGGCTGGTTTAAAGTAATAGCTCTCTTCCACCCTGGATTCCTGGGAGGTAAGATCCGTCACCGTCAGCACAGGCCCCAGTTTTTTATTGATGGCTTTTGCAATGATAGCAGCTTTCTCCTTGCCATTGAGGAATGCAGTTTCGAATTGTTTTTCGTCTTTCACAACAGGTTTGAACTTTACCCGGGCACCTGCAATAGTAACAACGATGCCATTTGCCAGTTTGGCGGCCTTCAACAGTTCATCACGGGAACTGGTGGTGAAGGTATATAAACTGCCTTCCCTGAAAAGTTGCAATGCCACGTAACCCATTTTATCTTCTTTAAACCGGCTTTCATCCAGGCCAACTTCCTTTGCCTTGGCGAAAAAGCCTTTTTTCAGTTCTTCAAAAGATTTCTTGCTTTCTGATTCTCCATATTCCACCGCTACGGTAAAATCTATCATGTAAGCTTCCACCTCGCGGGCTATTTTGGTAACGCCATAAACCTGGATAGCGTGGTTTTCCTGTTCCTGGGCATAGCTTCCCAGTGCCGACACCAACAGGATGGCGGCCAGTATTATTTTCTTCATCAGTTAAAAGTTGAGTTGTAAAAGAATAATGTTACGCAATCGTAAACAGGAAGGACGCCGCAATCATCCATGCGCCAACGATAATACCCAGGATACCCAGCTTACCTTGTTTAGGCGCTAATTTTGCCCGGATACTTACTGCCTTTTCCCTGGCTTTTTCATTGCCAGAAAGGAAAAACTTACTGATAAGCGGGAACCCAAGTAAAAAGCCAAGGCATGCTTCCACCAGGCTGCCTGCCGCTAAGGTGGTCCACCAGACAGGCGCCGAGGTAAGCCAGCCAATGTTTAAAACGGCGCTTACCAACCCCCATATGCCCCAGAAACAGAAAATAATCCCGATCCATCCCTGGTAGGGTTCTACGCTTGCGAGCAGCTCTTTTGCGTTGGGTTTCTTAGATAAGATAAGGGAGGGAACGGCAATAATGCTCAGCAGGATTAATGTTATTCCGTAGATCATAATGTTGCATTTTTTTGTTAGAGGATTGTTTTATTATGCAACAAAGGTAGCCGGGTACGATAGGGGTAACAACATCGTATCCAGTGAAATTCACCCCCCTGTTTTCAGGGGGTTAACTGAGCAGCCCTAATTTAAGGGCATACCTGGTAAGACCTGCCAGGTTACGCACTTTTAATTTCAGGATGAGGGTTTTGCGGTAACTTTCAATAGTGTGTTTGCTGAGAAAGAGTTTGTCCGCAATTTCCTGGGT
>JBCNPS010000587.1:0-4505 GCA_039593235.1 Chitinophaga sp.
CTAACGGCAATATCGATAAAACATTGCAGCAATTGCAGCAAACCGCCACCAGCCTTAACCAGACCATCAGTAAACTGAATACTACTGATGGTACTGCAGGTATGCTGCTGAACGACAAAAAAGTGTCTAACAACCTACAGTAATCACTGGGTAACCTGAATAAGCTGCTGGAAGACCTGCGGGTGAATCCGAAACGCTATGTACACTTCTCCCTGTTTGGCAAAAAAGATAAAACGAAACCGTTACCTTCAGACACAGCAGCGGTACAATAATAAGAATCAATGCATCGATACATAAAATCAGGGATCTTTCTGGCCGTCATCTGCCTGCTGGCAGCTACGGCCAACGCCCAGTTTCCGGCACAACCCGCGCCGAAAACCGGGTCTGTCATTGAAATCATTCACGCCGATACACTGATCATGAATGAAAAAGATTCTGTCAGTGTGACCCGCTTCATTGGCAGCGCCGTTTTTAAACAGGGCACTACCCTGTTTAACTGCGACAGCGCCGTGAAAAATAACAAAACCAATATTATCGACGCTTACGGCCATATACATATTAACCAGGCCGACAGTGTTCACATCTATGGTAATTACCTGAACTACGATGCCAATACCCGCATCGCCATTCTCCGGGAAGAGGCCAAACTGACCGATGGAAAAGTAACCATCACGGGCCCCGAACTGCAATACGACATGAACGCCAAAATTGGCTCCTATGATAAAACCGGTAAACTGGTAAACGGTAAAAGTGTGCTCACCAGCGATGAGGGCTACTACTATACCGAAACCAAAGAAATGCATTTCATGCGGAATGTACTGCTGGTGGACCCGGAATATACCCTCAGCACAGATGAACTGCAATATAATACAGATACTAAAATAGCCACCATTGTAGCGCCTACCACTATCAACAATAACGATAAAAGCGTGATGTACGCCACCAGCGGCTATTATGATACGGAAAAAGGATACGGCAACTTCGGCAACCGCCCCACCATTGAAGACAGTACCGGCACCATCACCGCCGATAATATAGAAATGGATAAGCTCACCGGCATGGCCTATGCCACCGGTAACATGGTGTATAAGGATACCGCCCGCAAAATGTCGCTGCTGGCCAACAAAGGCATCGTAAACCAACGCGAAAAAACAGTGCTTGCCACCCAGAAGCCATTGCTTATCATGGAGAAAAATAAAGACACCATGTATATGGCCGCCGATACCCTGTTTTCAGGTGTGATCAGGCCTGACGACAGCCTGTCTATTCCTTCCGTGGCCGGGCTGAAACGCTTACCGGAATCTCCCACCAAAAATCTCAGGTCGCTCAAAAACATACGGCCGCCGGAGAAATTCACCGCCACTATATCGCCCATCACACGGGGCGACTCCATCGCCCGGCGACAACAGGATAGTATAGCCGCCAACGTTATGATGTTCATTGCCGATAGTACCCTTGCACAAACCAGGCAAAAGCTGGACTCCGCCGTGAAGAACGTAAAAGTGGCGCCCATACCGGATGTGGTGATGCACGATTCACTGCCGGGTATTAAACACCATGCAGACAGTATGGCGCTCTCTGCACCAAAAGATACCAGTGAGCAGCGCTATATCCTTGCTTACCACCATGTAAAAATATTCTCCGACTCCCTGCAGGGCGTGGCCGACAGCGTATACTATACATCAAAGGACTCTATCTTCCGCTTCTACGGCACCCCCGTACTGTGGTCCAACAACACCACCCAGCTCAGCGGCGATACCATCCTTATGTTCACCAAAAACCAGACGGCAGATAAAATGCTGCTCAAAAACAACGGCTTTATTATTAATGAAGCCGGGCCGGGCATGTTTAACCAGATCAAGGGCAATGTGATCACTGGCTACGTACTCGCGGAAACGCTCGACTGGATGCACGTGGAAGGGAACGCGGAAACCATCAATTATATCAAAGACAAGGCCGGGGCGTATATGAGCGTTAACAAAGCCCAGTGCGCCATTATCAATATCTTTTTCAAAAAAGGGGAAGTGGATAAGGTAGTGCTGATCAAAGACCCGGAAGGCACCGTTTACCCGTTTACACAACGTCCTAAAGACCAGCTGCTGCTGGAAAACTTTAAATGGGACATTAAGCGGCAGCCCAAAACGAAATACGAACTAATGCAATAATTTTCGTTGTAAGGATACCTGGAAATGGCTGCTTTACCGCAGCCATTTCCAATATCCCATCTCCCGGAAATATTTTTCACCAAAAAGAAATACTGTGATCAAGAACTCTATTAAAATCATCCGCAAAACACTGATATCTCCTATCCACACTTTCCTGAAAGACAGTCGTGCGGTAGGAATAGTACTCATTGTATGCACCATTGTATCAATGGTACTGGCCAATACCGGTGCGCAGGAAGATTATATAGGGTTCTGGAATACGTTATTTGATCCCGCAGGCGGTCATCATTATGAGTACCGCTCTTTACACCTGCCTAATTCCTGGCTGCTGTGGATAAACGATGGCATGATGGTGCTGTTCTTTTTCCTGGTGGGTATGGAAATAAAAAGAGAACTTACCGTAGGCGAATTATCTTCCCTGCGCAAATCTATTCTGCCCGTGTTGGCGGCTATCGGCGGAATGCTGTTTCCTGCGCTGATTTTTGCCCTCTTCAACAAAAATACGCCCTATGCACATGGCTGGGGTATCCCGATGGCTACCGATATCGCTTTTTCACTCGGCATTTTATCGTTGCTGGGCAGAAGGGTGCCGGTAGGACTTAAAATTTTCCTGATGGCCCTGGCCATCATCGACGATCTTGGCGCTATATTAACCATCGCCATTTTTTATACCCCGCATCTTGATGTAAAATATTTACTGATTGGCGGCGGCGTATTACTCATTCCATTGCTGCTGAACTTTTTGAAAGTGCAGCGGCTGATCCTCTATTATATCCCAGGTGTGGTGCTCTGGTATTGTCTCTTTAATTCAGGCGTACATGCCACTATTGCGGGTGTGTTACTGGCGTTCTGTATTCCCCAGGAACGTATTGCCGGGTTGGTACATAGCTTACATGACCCGGTGAATTTTATTATTATGCCCGTATTTGCGCTGGCCAATACCGCTATCCTTTTACCAAAAGATATTGGCGGCGCACTGCAAAACGATATCAGCTATGGTATTATTGCCGGGTTGGTACTTGGAAAGCCGCTTGGGATTTTCACGCTTTCCTTTGCCGCTGTAAAGCTTAAGCTGGCTACATTGCCTTCAAAATCAGGATGGCTGCAGCTTCTGGGCGTTGGCCTTATTGCCGGTATTGGTTTTACCATGTCTATTTTCATTTCTTCACTGGCCTACCAGGAAAGGGAGTTACAGATTATAGCTATCATGTCAGTTATTGTAGCTTCCGTTGCAGCAGGCGTTGCCGGGTTTATTTTTCTGCGGCTGATCAAACCGGTTGGCACTGTTATTGCAAAGCAACCCTGAAATTAATTTCGTCGTGTATATACTTTTGAGAATAAGCCAACGTTTCTCACGTATATTTTTAAGTTTCATTCAAACAACAGATCTATGAAAAAAGTCGTGTTACTTTTCAGCCTTATTGCTATCATCGCAGTCCAGGCAAACGCGCAGAAGAAAAAAAGTTACCAGAGCAGCGATCCTTCCAACTACGAAACTGCATTGGGCGTACGCCTGAATCCATGGGTAGTGGGCTTTACCATTAAACATTTTATCCAGGGGCCTCATGCCATTGAAGGATTGGTAACCACTAATCACTCACATAAAACAAACGTTACTTTCACCGCGTTGTATGAATACAACTGGAATATTGGTGTACCTGAACTGAATATGTATGCCGGTGGTGGTGCGCATGTGGGCTTCTACGACCGCCGCGATTACGATTGGGACCGTTATATCGACAAAGGCAAGGGTACTTATGTATCCCCCGGCCTGGATGGTATCATTGGTATCGAATACACTTTCAAGAAAATTCCTTTAAACATCAGTGCTGATCTGAAACCTTACGTACAGTTTGTTGGACCCACCAACTATCTTGGTGAGGAGATCGGCGGTGTGTCTGCCAGATATACTTTTTAATCCCCGGCGACCACTTCATTACAAACGGATCATGAGGCAAGCATGGTCCGTTTTTTTATGTTCCTTATTTTGAAGTATTTTTAATGTTCAACTACCGGACATGAAAATCTTCTCCGCTGCACAGATCAGGGAGGCAGATGCCTTCACCATCGCCCATGAACCGATCAGCAGTACCGGTCTTATGGAACGGGCCGCCGGAGCGTGTGCAGCCTGGCTGGAAGATCATTATTCCCCCTCGCACCCTGTTTATATTTTTTGCGGAAAAGGAAATAACGGGGGAGATGGATTAGTTGTTGCCCGCTTAATGCTCGGGCATGGTTACGAGGTACACACCTGCATATTGCAGCACAGCAGCAAAGCAAGTCCTGATCATGAACATCAGCTCCATGCACTGCAACAGCTGTATCCTGCAGCAATTTATA
>JBCNPS010000588.1:0-4501 GCA_039593235.1 Chitinophaga sp.
GGCTATGTAGCCTAAATTTACCCGATTTAACAGCGTAGGATTTTCGCGGCAAAATTTATCATAACGTTGCTGTGCGGTAAGATTGAGTCTATCCAGCCGTAAATTTTGCATTTTAAGTAATACCTCCTGATGAATCACACGACCCCAGTTCGCTAACTCTACATTTGTTTCGAATAGTTTGTCGAGGGTTTCAATGCTAATAAGATATATACAGGCATTTTCCAGCACCTCTATAAATTCAAAAGCAGGTTCTTTATGATAAAATGATGTGGATGAAAAGGTAATATCACCTTCACAACTGAACCAGTTAGTGATCTCCTTTTTATTTGCGGAAAGGTAGGTGCGGGTACATCCTTCTTCTATGAAATAGACGTAATGGTCTTTTATACCAGGCCTGACAAGCAAATGCCCTTTGAGATATTTACGTTCTTCTAAATGCCCAGCCAGTATATCAAGGGAAGTTTCTGAGACATGATAATAACGCCTAATGCCTGATATGATATTAAGTATTTTATCTTTATTCAAAATTTAGCCTTTCCTTCAAATTTAGTAAGATTAATCTTTATGGCAAATTGGCCAAAGAAACAGGCATCATTACACCGCCTGCCACAATTCATCCGCCAAATCTTTATTTGCCATGGCGCCGGCCAGGTTGCCGGCAGCTACTGCATTAGCCACAGAGCGCATCATAGATGTATTATCGCCACATGCAAAAACTCCGGGCACATTCGTTTTTTGGAATGCATCTACTTTTATGAAGCCTTGTTCTGTGAGTTCACAACCCAGTTTTTCCGGGATGTCTGAATGCTGTATGAATGCGGTTTTGGCGTAAAGTGCTTTTATGGGCTGAACGTCGCCGTTCCTGAAAACGATCTGTTCAATCCTGCCGTTATGGTGCTTCACTTCTTCAAATACTGCTTCAACCACCGGGATGCCCTGTTTTTTTAATTGCGCCGTTTGTTCTTCGGTGAATGTTGATGCGCCATTGGTGTAAATGGTCAGCTTTTTAGTGAGGTTATGCACCAATGGTGCAACGTGCATGGCTATATCCCCGTTGGCAAAAATGCCCGTCACTTCGTTCTTTACTTCATAGCCGTGGCAATACGGACAGTGTATCACCGAAATGCCCCAGCATTCTTCAAATCCTTTAATGGCCGGCATAATATCTTTGACACCTGTTGCAAAGATCAGCTTCTTTGCATGAAATTTTTCATTCAGCTTCGTGGTTATTTCAAAACCATTTCCTGTTTTTACAGCTGTTTCAGCAAGCCCGTTATGAAATTTTACGGTGGTATATTTTTCCACCTGTTGTTTTGCAACCGCTGAAATCTCGCCGGGAGTTTTGCCGTCCTGCGTAATAAAATTATGAGAATGCGGAGTTTGCCTGTTACAGGGTAAACCGCTGTCAATGACCAGCACATTCCGTAATGACCGGCCCAGCGCCATTGCCGCGGAAAGTCCTGCATAACTTCCTCCTACTATAATTACGTCAAAATTTTTACTGTCTGCCATCTTATTTATTTTTGCGGGAGAAATCAATGAACCAGGAATAATCAATGCCGTAATAGCCATACTGCTTTGCTGTATAAACTTTCTGCGGTGTAACATCCTGGTCATTATTTTTACAAAAGTAGATAATAATTTCATTATTGCGACAAAATCGCAATAATATTTTACCTTTGCGTATGAATAAACGGAATACAAAAACAAAACAGCTGATTTTAGAGACATTGAAAAATGCGGAGACAGCTGTAAGCCAGGATGTTTTGCAGGAAGAGCTGGGTGATGCGGTGGACCGGGCAACTATTTACAGGGTGCTGAACAGTTTTTGTGATGATGGTATTGTTCATAAAATATTGGGAGATGACGGAAAATATTACTTTGCCTTTTGCATAAACTGCACGGAGAAGAAGCATCATCACAATCATTTTCATTTCCGGTGCCTGGAATGCGGGAAAATAGAGTGCCTGCCGAATGAAGTGGATATCAAACTTCCGAAGGGATACAGGTCTGTGAATTTTAACGGCTTTATTTCCGGGTATTGCGCTGCCTGTTCCAAAGCGCTTTAACAGGCTGCCGGATTCCGGGAGCACTCCTGGAATCCGGCAGCCACATTGTTTTTATACCGGCATTACGAATGCAGCAGGTAATGTAACAGGCCGTATAGTACGCTGATTCCTATCAGGTACAGGATATTCATCCTGAACTTCAGCATCAGCACCAGTGAAACAATAATCCATACCACGGCCAGGATATCCGGTTTGCTGAATAAAGCGCCACCGGGAAAAACTACATCTTTCCCCAGATACAAAGTAAGATTCAGGATTACTCCCACTACAGCGGCGGTAATTAACCCAAGAATACCTTCTATAATTTCAATGCCATGTGTTTTCTCAATAATTGGTGCGCCGGCAAAAATCATCAGGAAACAGGGCAAAAAGGTAAAATAGGTGGTGGCCAGTAGTCCTGCTGCTCCCATCCATAAAGAGCCGCCAAAATGGTTATAACCTGCCATAAAACCCACAAATGATAATACGATGATCAGCGGGCCGGGAGTTGTTTCGGCCAGGGCAAAACCATCGATCATCTGCAGCTTGCTGAGCCAGTGCAGTTTTGTAACGCTGTATTGCGCCACATACGGCAGTACGGTATATGAACCGCCAATGGTTACAAATGCAGTTTGCGTAAAGAACAATCCCAGGCTTTTCCAGAAAACAAAATCGCTGAAAAACAGCAGGAACAATCCAAAGGGGATCAGCCAGAGGAGCGCCGCTGCGCCTAGTAACCTGAGCAGCCGGCCAGTGCTGAATCCTCCCGCGGCAGAAACGGTATGCTTGTTCAGCACATATGCATGTTCTTCATCGCCTGCTGCTGTTGTATTGGTTTGCTGGTGTTGTAAAGCAGCTGGCCAAATCATGCGGGCCATAACGCCTGTAACAATGGCGCCGCCAATAATGGCCAGCAGGGAAATGTTGAAGAAAAAGATGCATACAAATGCAACGGCAGCTACCAGGTAGTGCAATGGCCCGTGCAGCGCCTTTTGCCCTATCCTGAACATGGCAATAAGAATAAGGGCAATTACTGCAGGCTTTAACCCGCTGAACATGGCCGTAACCCAAGGGATATTGCCAAAAAGTACGTAGATAATGCTGAGTGCAAGTAAGATGAACATGGATGGTAAAACGAAGAGGATACCTGCTGCAAGCCCGCCTTTTTTACCATGCAGCAACCACCCGATATAAATAGCTAATTGCTGCGCCTCCGGTCCGGGCAATATCATACAATGGTTCAGGGCATGAAGGAACTTGCTGTTGCTGATCCATTTTTTCCGGTCCACCAGGTTATCATGCATAATGGCGATATGGCCGGCAGTGCCTCCGAAACTTATCCATCCCAATTTAAACCAGAATTTAAGCGCTTCGTTAAACGCCGGCTTTCCTGTTAAAATCTGTTCTTCCATATGATCATTCTTTTTGTCATCCCGGTTCAGCAAATGCAACTCCCTTGCAGTAACAGGCAATGACCTGCTACTACCATTTACGGGATATGAAAACAGTTGGGAACAACCAGGCAATACAGCCGGGCCGGGCGACAAAAAAAGTAGTGTTTACGATTAAAAAAAAGATTGTCTGATGGCTTCCGGTAAGCTGCACGAAGATACAAAAATGCCCCCGCTTATGCAAGGTTTCAGGGCTTCTTTTACGCCAAAAAAGACTTGTTTTTTTGCCCGTAAAAACATTCACTGATGAAGGTAGAAATAAGCGGTGTAGCAGTTATATTGCAGCTGCTTGCAAACAAGTTTAAAACCGGACAGGATTTGTTTTGAAACCGGACATATTGTAATTAATTTAAAGTATAGTTAACTGGTATAAAGATGCCGCAGATCTGGCACTCTGTTAGTGACACATCACGAAAATCAATCCGGGCCATATGTTCAGAAGTTATCTGAAAACAGCTGTCAGAAACCTTTTCAGGAATAAATTATTTTCCAGTCTCAATATTTTTGGACTGGCTACAGGGATGGCTTGCAGTATCCTTATTTTCCTTTGGGTCCAGGATGAACTCAGTTACGACCGGTTTAATGCCGGCGCCGGGAATATTTACCGTCTCACTGCCCGTGTGGGAGATATTGATGCAGCAGTGGTGCCCGTTCCGGTGGCCATGGCTATCAGGGACAATATTCCGCTGGTAAAGAATGTTACACGGCTATCGGCTTTGCAAAGTATGGTAACGGTTGGTAGCCAGAAGTACGAGGAAAAGAACATCTATTACGCCGATAGTAATTTTCTTCGCATCTTCAGTTATCCCCTGTTGCTCGGAGATGCAAACCGGGTGCTGTCGGGGCCAAACGGCGTAGTGCTCACTGTGAGTGGTGCAAAGAAATATTTTGGCAGCCCTGAAAACGCCATGGGCAAAACCCTGCACATCGATAATGATTACAATGGCAACGATGTAATGGTAACGGGAATATTGAAAGATCCTCCCCGCAATTCACACCTGC
>JBCNPS010000589.1:0-4495 GCA_039593235.1 Chitinophaga sp.
ACCTGAGCGATTGTGAATATATCTATGTTTCGTTTGATGTAGACAGCCTGGATGCTTCTATTTCCAAAGGCACCGGCACGCCGGTAAGTAACGGCCTGCGCGAGCGTGAGGCGGAAGACCTGATCGCCAAGTTCATGCAGCACCGCAAGATCTGCTGCTTTGAGATCACGGAAGTGAATCCTACACTGGACCGGGAAAACCTGATGGCGGAAATTGCCTTTAATATCCTGCAGCGCAGCGTGAATGTGCTGATGATGAACTGATGTTGATTATAGTTTGAAATAGGCGATGAGCCAACCCGTTACTTCGCTGTAACTGCGGATACCCTTATCCTGCTTGTTGGCTTTGAGGTAGCGGTCGTACAGGAAAGAGGAGTAAGCATCTACCTTTCCCGTGTAGGGTTCATAAAAATCGATGATCGCTTTATAGTCCGCCTTTACACCCGGAAGCGCCTTTTGCCAGATGTTATGGGCAAGCGTGGTGTCGCGGTGTGCCAGCTGACGCACACTGTAAAGGAACATATCAAAATTGGCGGCATAACGGAAATGGCTATCCGGGATACTGGTAGCCGCCAGGTAGCCTACAAAGTTAGCTTCTTCTTCCGGCGCATAACCGATCTGGTGTGCAATTTCATGACAGGACACAAATGGCAGCAATACATCGGGCACGGTGGTGTTTACCTGTGCCTCGTTGGTAAACGGGTTAAGGTAGCCGGTAACACCGGGGTAATTAAGCCAGTGCCCGAATACGGCCGGTTTAATGCTGGGCGCACTGTAACGCAGGGCCGGCCAGGTTTTGGCGGCAGCGTCATAAGCGGCGATAGCGCGTTCAAAAACGGGCTTGCCGGTAGTATCTGTTTTCATGATACCGGCAGTATCGCCGGTATTGGCTTTTTCAAGATTAACCAGCTGTAATAAGGTATCCGACAACTGGTAAAGTTGCTGCGTGTTATAGTCGCCCGTAACGAGGCGGGTATCCCGGGCCAGCGAGTTCCGTTCGTAGTTAAAACCCCATAGTACCAGGAAGGCCAGGTAAACGTTCAGGAGGAACTGTACCCCGCGGAGCAGCTGGAACCCCAGGGCCTCCCAGCGGGCACGGATGAGTTTATAACATAGTTTTAACAAATAGAGTATTCCTCCGATAATCCAGGCAGTATATATTACATCGCCAATACTAAATGGAACTATACCTGTTACTTGTCTGAACGCCAAACTACTCCAGCCGTACCACCTGTGAAAGTAGAAATCGCCGAAGCGGTTACTCCAGGCGAATAATCCTTTTAACAACAGTATAGCCGTAAGTGTTAGTACAATACGGACGATTTTCTTTTTAATCCGGACTTTTGTCTCCATATAATGTGGCGGATCATGATAGATGAAATTCTACAAAAACAGTTAAGCGCGGCACTTTCCGAACAATTGAAAGTAAAAATACATATTAATGAAGCAAAAACCGTGCATGGTGGCGATATTAACGAATCTTTTCGTATAGCCACCAACGAGGGTTATTTTTTTATTAAGATGAACGATGCGGTGAAATACCCGGATATGTTCAGGCAGGAGTATGCCGGGCTGCAGGCGCTTCAGGGCGCCAAAGCCCTGCATACGCCAAAACCGCTGGCATACGGCAATGTAAGCGGGCGGGCTTACCTGTTGCAGGAGTTTCTGATGAAGGGGCAGGCCGTGGCTGATTTCTGGGATGACTTTGCTGTGTCGCTGGCGAAGCAGCACCGTGTAACGCAGCCTCATTATGGGTATGCCGGGGCAAATTACGTGGGGAGTTTGAAGCAATATAATACGCCTTACAGCAGTTGGCCGGTATTTTACGCATTTAACCGTTTATTGCCGCTGATCCGGATGGCGTACGACCAGCAGCTGGTAGACAGGCAGCTGGTGCAGCAGGTAGAGCGGTTGTGCCGGCAGTTGCCGCAGTTGTTCCCGGCGGAGGCTCCTGCGTTGCTGCATGGCGATTTATGGTCGGGTAATTTTATGGTGGGAAGTAACGGGCGCGCCTGTATTTTTGACCCGGCAGTGTATTACGGGCACCGGGAAATGGACCTGGCGATGACGCGGCTTTTCGGAGGTTTTGACACGCGGTTCTACTATGCCTACCAGGCTGCTTATCCCCTGCAGCCAGGATGGCAGCAACGGATAAGCGTTTGCCAGTTGTACCCGTTGATGGTACATTTCATATTGTTTGGCGGGAATTATTACAACAGTATCAAAGAGGTGCTGCAATCGTACTGATCACTCCCCGTGCGCATCAATAAAATCGCGCATCTTGCCATATTCTTCTTCCACCACGGGATAGTAGCGGTTCACATCTGCCGTAATTTCATCAAAAAGCCGGCAGATCTCGGCGCTATGCAGTTCCTGGTTTATACGGAGATAATTTTCCAGTTCCTGCATTTTAGCGCTGATCCAGGTAAGGCCTACCATCGCGAAATTCGGTTTCAGTTTATGCACCTGGAATTTCATGGCTTCCCATTCATGGTTATCCACCATTGTTTGCAGTTTGGCGATTTCATCACGGATAGTTCTGATAAAAATTTCAAAAAGGTCAGCGGCATAGGAAATATTACTCTCATATAAATCTGTGAGATATTTGACGTCCAAATCGTTATTAAACTCAAATCCGCTTAAATTCTGCACTTCTTCCATTATTAGTTCTGTTTCGTCTTCGTTGAGATATTTATTAAAAATCTGTAGTAGCTGATCCGGTGTATAGGGTTTCGTAAGTATATCTGTTATTCCTGCGGCCCTTGCCATTGTGGCGGTGCTTTCCATGGCTACTGCGGTGGTGGCGATCACCGGTGTGGCAACATTGGGCTGTGCTTCATCCGCCCTGATCTTTTGCGCCAGTTCCATGCCATTCATACCCGGAATACGGATATCCATGAGGATAAGGTCGTATTGCCTTGCTTCGAGGAACCAGGTGGCATCCGGGCCATTGGTAGCGAGCTGGTAATTAATCCTGTATTTTTCCAGCAGGCTCATAATATAGCGCAGGTTCATCTGGTTATCTTCCACCACCAGTACCCTGGCGTTTTCGAATGACCTTTGCAGGAGTTTCCTGCTCAGTTTACCGGTATTTACGGTGAGTGGCCGGCGGCTATCCAGGAAAGGGATATTGAAACTGAAGCAGGTGTTAAACCCCGGGAGTTCTTCCACGGTGATATTGCCACCCTGGATCTCCACCAGTTGTTTTACGATGGCGAGTCCCAGGCCGGTGCCGCCGTATTTTTCACGGATATCTCCTTCCGCCTGTTTATAATTCCTGAAAATGAGTTCCAGCTTATCTTTTTTGATACCAATGCCTGTATCGCACACCCGGAAGCGGATCCAGAGCTTGTTATCCAGCCAGCTTTCCTGGGTAGCGGTGATCGCAATTTCACCTTCGTTGGTGAACTTCTCTGCATTACCTAACAAATTGATTAGTATTTGGTTCAGTAGCACGTCGTCGCCAATAAGCCAGGTATTGAGGGCGGCATCCAGTTCAGCGGTTATTTTCACCGGGCGGCGGCCCAGTTTCAGTTCAAAGGTATTGCGTAAGGACTGGATCAGTTCGCGAAGATTGAACTCGCGTTGGTTAACCTGTATTTCCCGGGCTTCTATGCGGGAAATATCGAGAATATCACTGACTATGCCCAGCAGTATACCCGAGGAATTTTTGAGGATATTGACATATTCCTGTTGCTGGGGGTCCAGCGTGGTTTCTTCGAGCAGGTGGGCCATGCCTATGATGGCATTGAGGGGGGTACGAATCTCATGGCTCATGCTGGCAAGAAAATCCTTCTGGGCGCGCTGGGCATCTTCCGCCTGGCGGCGGGCTGTTTCCAGTTCCTGCTGCAGTTTTTTCTGGCCGGTAATATCCATATGGATCCCTGCCCCGCCGGTGATATTGCCATGGCGGTCGTATATATTGGCCGAGCTGGCGAGGATCCAGCGGTTGGAGCCGTCTTTCAGCTTTATTTCCATGTCGTATACGAGGGGCATGTTTTCTTCCAGGCGCTTTTTGCGAAGGGCGCGGGCGTATGCCCGGTTATCTTCCGGCACAAATACATCGGTGATATTTTTACCGATAAGTTCTTCCTCCCTGTAGCCGGAAAGGCGGCAGAAGCTTTCGTATACCCGGGTGATATTTCCCTGTACGTCTGTTTCGCACATGGCCACGTTGAGGTTATTAAGGATCACCCTGAACTTTTCTTCGTTACGTTTTATTTCTTCCTGCACATTATGACGGCGGGTGATATTAACCGCCTGCCAGATGCTGCCGCTGAAGGTTTTACCGTTGAAAACGGGGAGATAGTTGACTTCCCAGGTTTGGCCGTTCCGGAAGGGCACTTCCCATCCAAACCAGGGCTTTTTTTCCCGGCGGAGGGATTTCATTTTTGATTCCAGCGGCAGGTGATCGGCCACCATAGGCTTAAAGTAGCGGATCAGTTCGGGGAAAGTGCAGTTAAGCGGGGTATTTCCCTCCATATAGCGGCTGAAGA
>JBCNPS010000059.1:0-19404 GCA_039593235.1 Chitinophaga sp.
CCAGCGGGTTTTCTATATCGTAGAAAACTTTGTCTACCGCCTTTTCGGGCAGCATCGGCGCAAATTTTTCTTTCAGCTGCAATGTGATGTCGGCATCTTCCGCAGCATATTCTTTAATCTTTTCTATCTCCACATCCCGCATATTGCCCTGGCCTTTTCCTTTTTTGCCGATGAGCGATTCTATGGAAACCGGTTCATACTGGAGGTATTGTGCGCTCAATGCATCCATGCTCCTGCGGCCTTCGGGTTCAATGAGGTAATGGGCCAGCATGGTATCGAACAGGGCGGTGGTAATTTCCATACCATACCATTTCAGGATCAACATATCATACTTGATATTCTGCCCTATGAGCACAATGGTGGGGTGCTGGAAGAGTGGCGTAAACTCATGAATGATAGCACGCGCCGCGGTGTTATCTGCCGGCATGGGAATATAATAGGCGGATCCTTTTTTGAAGGAAAAGCTCATGCCTACAATTTCCGCTTCGTTGGCATCTGTGCCGGTAGTTTCCGTATCAAAAGAAACTTCCGGCTGCTGCAGTAATTGTTGCAGCAGGGCGGTTCTTTTTTCCGGGGTATCAATTACCTCGTATTCATGAGGGGTGTTATGAATATTTTTATCTGCCAGCAGGATATTGCCGGTTTCCACTGTTTCTTCGGCAGTTACTGTAATTTCTTCTGTAACTACGGTGGTACCGAAAAGGTCTGTTTGTACTACGCGCGCCTTGGCTTCTACGCTGGCGCTGCCTGCGAAACCTTCTCCCAGGATTCTTTTGCCCAGTGTTTTAAATTCCAGCTCCATGAAAATATCGGTGAGCTTTCCTTTATCACAATCCTTGATGCAAAAATCTTCTTCGTGGAAGGTAACCGGCACATCTGTGATGATAGTGGCCAGTTCTTTGGAGAGCAGGGCATTTTCACGGCCCGCTTTGATCTTCTCTCCCATTTTACCGCCAATGGTATCGGCGTTGTCCAGCACATTTTCGAGAGAGTGATATTGTGCCAGCAGCTTCATGGCTGTTTTCTCGCCAATGCCTGCAATACCGGGAATATTATCCACTGCGTCACCCATCAGGCCGAGGATATCAATTACCTGGTGTACGTCTTTGATCTGCCACTTTTCGCATACTTCCTTAGGCCCCATGATCTCTTCCTTGTTGCCCATGTATGGCGGCTTGTAGATGAACACATTATCACGCACCAACTGCCCGTAGTCTTTATCGGGAGTTACCATGTATACGGTGTATCCTGCATCTGCAGCCTGCCATGCCAGCGTGCCTATTACGTCGTCTGCTTCGTAGCCATCCAGTTCCACCACGGGAATATTGAACCCTTCAATGATCCGTTTAATATCCGGCAATGCGTCCAGGAGGTCTTCCGGGGCATCTTCACGGTTGGCTTTATAATCGGTGTAAGTGGTATGACGCTCGGTAGGCGCGTGCGTGTCGAACGCAACGGCTATATGGGTAGGCTTTTCTTTGTTGATGAGGTCCAGTAAAGTAGTGGTAAAACCAAACTGCGCATTGGTGTTTCTGCCCGCACTGGTGATGCGGGGATTCCTGATCAGGGCGTAATAAGCCCTGTAAATCAGCGCCATGGCGTCCAGTAAAAATAATTTCTTTTCCATTGCTAAACCTACATGATTTAATTTGAATCTGCAAAATTAAGATAGTACTACCATATAAGATGAGGAAGTAACTTTACAAATAAAAAAAATAAAAAAGAATGAATAAAATTTATCATTTGTCGACCTGCAGTACCTGTAAAAAGATACTGGAAGAAACAAAGGCTAAGGAACGGGGATTTGTATTACAGGATATCAAGAAAGAGAAGATCACTCCTGCGCAACTGGATGAAATGAAAGCGCTTTCCGGCAGTTATGAATCATTGTTCAGCCGCAGGTCGCAGCAGTACCGGCCTATGGGATTGCATGAAAAAAATTTAACGGAAGATGATTACCGCAGCCTGATATTACAGGAGTATTCTTTCCTGAAGCGCCCGGTGGCCATTACCAACGGAAAGATCTATACCGGTGCGGATGTGAAAAATATTTAACGGAGATGTGGCAGATGCCGTCTTTAAAGACAGGCCGTCCGGATATCCGGGCGGCCTGTCTTGTTGAAATAATATCAGAGCGTTTGTATGAACTGCTGTACTACCTGTTTGTACTGGTTCATATCCTGTTCGTGGTGAAAAGACCGGAAGGGGAAACGGGCTGCTTCGTCCAGTGCGGTTTTCAAATGAAAACGTTCCTGGGGAAGGGAATAGAAGTATCCTTTCTCCATCAGGTATTCACCCAGGTAAACCTGCTCTGACTGACCGGGCGTAGGGATAAGAATTGCTTTTTTATTCAGTTTGGCCAGATCCATCAGGGTAGTGTACCCGGAGCGGCTTAATACCATGTCGGAAGCCAGCATGGCTTCGTTCAGTTCACTGGCATTGAGGTGGTTAATTTGTGTAACCCCCGGGGCTACCTGCACATGCTGTGGTGTGCCTGGTTTCCCGCTTACAATAAGTGCGGTGATGGAGAGTTGTTTAATCTGGTCCAGCACCAGTTTCTCCAGGTTAGAGCGTTGTGGTTCAGGACCGGAGATCAATACGAGCAGGTCGTACTTTTTTTCCACGTTTTGCCTGGGTTCAAAGCGGCTCAGGCAACCAATATAGGTAGTGTGCCCGGGCAACTGGCCGGGATGGGCCAACTCGCCGGAGAGGTTGTTGTTGCCGGCAAAATCGGGAATCCAGCAGGCGCTGTATTTGTTAATAAAACGATAATTTATTTTCTGCAGGGTCCGCTCTATCCATCCGCCGAACGGCGTTTTGATAAGGAGCTGGTGGGTAATGAAAACGGTGGGTATATTTTTATGATATAAACCAAAACGGTTGTCTGAAATCACCGCATTGATCTGATACTCAGCCACTATCTTCTTCAGCCACCGTTGTTCATAGTTTACGGAGCGAAAAATCTTGGGTATCTGCTGGATGATTTTCAGCCCGAAGAACTGCCCTTTTTGTGCATACTGAATGCGGTAACCGGGCAGCGGAAGTATGGTCAGTTGTGGAAATTCCTGCTGTAGCAAGGCAGCATGTTTGCCTTCGGCTGCAATAAATACCTGACAACCTGCGTTTAGCATTTCACGGATGAGCGGAATATCCCGGGTGGCGTGTCCAAGGCCCCAATCCAGGGGAACGATTAAAATTTTCCGGGACGCAATAATTGTGGACAAATATTTTAATATTTTTTACGAATTTAGCTTAAATTACAAAAGGGCATTGTTAAGAAAAGGTAAACACTTCAAGGAAGGTATTTAAAAATAGCCAAGTATATAAACTGCAGTATGAAAAGTATAAAATGGATCGTGGTCTTTTTTCTTTGCGGATGTTTAGTGATGGAAGGATGTAATGTTTTTAAGAAAAACGATTGCGGTTGTCCAACCATGAATAAAAAAAGAATGCACTGATAAGAGGATCTGTTTGATAGCAACGACGACTTTGACAACGACTGACAACTAACAATTTTTGCCTTATCTTTTTGAACTATCCTTTGATACCTTGGCCAAACAATATTTCGGGGAACAGTCAAATTTTTTATTCATGAAACCTGTAGATAGAGATTTATTAATCCTGCTACATGAAGATAGGTACACGGAACAGCAGATCCAATCTGCGGTGAGACAAATCAGCGAAATGCTTTCGTTGATTGAGACGATGGATTATCTCTGTGCAGTTATGGAAGTTATGGATTGTAACAAGAGTCGGATTACCAGCAAACGAACCGTGCTGGAAAAAGCAATTTCACGTAAGTCGCACAAGCCATTCGAATTTATTATTCACAAGAACTAGTAGCCTTACCTCTACAAAATTCCCGTTATAGTAGCTTTGACCCGCTGCCTTATCTGCCTGGTTTGCTTTTTTTTAAATTCTTGTTGTACGTTTGCCATCAAATAAACGCAATTTACTGATGGCAGATTTTTCGCATCTGCAGGATTTTCTACATCCTGTTTCAAAAGCATTTTTAAACGACGACCAGGAATATGACCCGTTCCAGGTAGGAGGCGTGGTGGATGCATACGAAGATGATCACCATCCGGATATTGATGCAGCTGATATTATCCTGCTGGGCGTTGGAGAAGAAAGAGGCGATGTATCCGGTAAAACAAATACGCATGGCCCCGATGCCATACGGAGAGAGTTCTTCAGACTTTATAACTGGCACCGCGATATAAAACTGGCAGATGTGGGCAACCTGCTGCCGGGCGCTTTCCTCGCAGATGCATATGCCGCCATGAAAACAGTGGTGGCAGAACTATTAGCCGCCAATAAAACCGTTATTATCCTCGGTGGTTCCCACGATCTTACTTACCCGCAATATAAGGCCTATGCGTCGCAGCAATTAATTATTGAGGCTACTGTAGCGGATGCACTGATAGACCTGAAAGAAGACTCCGGCATACGCAGTGAACGCTTTTTAATGGACATACTCACCGAGCAACCAAATTACCTGCGGCATTACAATCATATCGGATTCCAGAGTTATTTCGTACATCCGCGGATGTTGGAAACGCTGGATAAACTGCGGTTCGACTGCTACCGTCTTGGCCGTATCCGGGAGAACATGGAAGAGGCAGAACCGGTATTACGTCATTCGGATCTGTTCAGTCTTGATATCAATATTATCAGGCATACCGATGCCCCCGCCAACCAGCTTTCACCCAACGGTTTCAGCGGCGAGGAAGCCTGTTCCCTGGCCAGGTATGCCGGCATGAGTAGCCGCCTCTCCTCTTTTGGTATTTACGGCTACCGTCCTGAGAAAGATAAGGAACACTTAACTGCCCGGCAGATCTCGCAGATGATGTGGTATTTTATGGACGGACGTGCTGTGAAGAATAAGGAAGCCCTGCTGGACGACCGGGATGCTTTCTGGGAATTTCATATAGCCTTCTCCGATATAGAAACGGTTTTCCTGAAGAGTAAGAAAACGGGCCGCTGGTGGATGCAACTACCCGACCGCGAATTTGTGCCGTGTGCGTATAACGATTACCTGATGGCCAGTAACAATGAAATGCCGGAGCGTTGGCTGCGGCACCAGGAAAGGCTTTGATCATCTCCGGGCCTATCAGCAACAACATTTCGACGCATTGGGCGGCCTAAAAGCCACCAGCGGCGAAAATCATTTTTTCTCCGTACAGTGATATTATTGTACGGAGAAAAATATCAGATATTGAGCAAGGTTGTTAGCCGCTCTTTAATAAATGCCGCTTTGTTATCAGTAGAGATCATATCGTCATCCAGCCCATCCATCGTGCGTTTGTGCATCTTTTCCACCCGCTCATCTATCTTCTTAAAATACTCTTCTTTCTTTGTTTCCCATACCTGTTGTTCTTCCTGCAACAACTGTTGTTTGCCGCTGTCAAGGCTGGAGTAAAGATGTTCAAGGGTGCTGTTTAATAAACTGTCCAGTTGCTTATAATAGGTAACTGCGCAGCTATACATATCCTGGCTACTGCCCAGGCACTGCTGGTAGTGGTTTTCAAGTGTGTCCAGCGCTGTTTGTTGTGGTGTTTGTGAATACGCTTTCGAACACAGAAATACCGTAAGAAAAATGATTAGATTTCGCATAGGTGCTGTGTGACCGTCAAATATACAATAAATATTTAATAATATACTAATATTAGTAATGTTCCTGGTTAGTTCCCTTGTTTATCGCCAATGGAACCGGTGCATACATCGCCCTGCGGCAGGCCGTTCAGCCAAACTCTCAGGGCTTCGGCGCGCTGGTTGGTAAGTTCGGTAAGGTAATTGGCCTTGCACATAGGAAACACGCTGCCATAGCTTTTGGCAGCAGCGGGATACATCGCCTGTACCTGCGCATCGCGGAATTGTATCCAGATCCGTTGTGCATCTTTCAGATTTTTTGTAAACGCCTTGTTGGCTGCATAGTCTTTCAGGATCAACTGGTAAATATCATTCAGTTTTTTGTCTGCATTTTTATATTCCTGGCCGGCCTGTTTATTCAGTTCTGATTGCGACTGTGAAAAGGCTACCATGCTGCCTGAAACCAATAAAAGAAGGATAAAAAAAGATTTCATGTTATAATGGTTTGAAGAATTTAAATGCGTATACCATTGGCAGCTTTCCTTCCATTCCACGGATATAAAAGCGCCCGTTTTTTTCAATAGTGTTATTAAAACAATTATAGGGAGAAAAGTCTACCTCGTGGAATACCTGCAGCTGCAGGCCCTGTGCAGTTAAAGCAGTAACGATTTCGCTCAGCGGATGATTCCATGAATAAGAAGTATGCCGGATACCGCTGCCGCCATCTGTATAGGTGCCTTCTGTTTCCTCTACAATGGTTTGGGTATTGAAATAGCTATAGATAATTTCTTTAAAATTATCATCAAACATCCAGATGGCGGGATGAAAATCAGCCATTACAAATGATCCGCCGGGTTTCAGGAAATGATTCACTACCGCCGCCCATTTGTCGAGATCCGGCAGCCAGCCGATGGTGCCATAGGAAGTAAATACAGTATCAAAAGCACCGTTCAGGTGATCCTGAGTGCTGTAAAGATCGCAGCAAACAAATTGGGCTTTCCTTTCAAGGCCCAACTGTTGGGTAAGTTCATTTGCGAGGGTAATAGCAGCATCTGAAAGGTCCACTCCTGTTACTGTGGCGCCCATCCTGGCAAGTGATAAGGTATCCTGCCCGAAATGACATTGGAGATGAAGCACCGTCTTATCATGTAGCGCTCCGAGTAAAGGCAATTCTATTTCTTTGAGCGAATTTTTTCCGGCAAGAAATCCCGGAATATCGTAAAATTCAGAACCCGCATGAACGCCAGTACGTTGATTCCACAGCTCTTTATTGATGGCAATATAATCCGGAATGGATTCCATTATAGTTCGTTTAAATAAAAATAGTATCGGGAGGAATAATAGGTTCCCCAAAAATAAAAGGTTCCCACTAATGGAAACCTTTTATTTTTTGTTAAAATTTTATCTTTTAAATTACCACCAGCTCATAAAAATCGCCTGGCGTAAAATATTGCTGGGCCAGTTGCTGTAATTCTTCAGCGGTAATTGTTTTAATTGTTTTGATATTATTATAGAAGTAGTTCTCATCAAGATCGTTGAGAATAAGGTTTTTCCAGCGCTGGATCAGCTGGAAAGCGCCATCCAGGTCGCCCAGGATGGAACCGATCATATAATTGCGCACAAGGTCCAGCTCTTCCTGTGGAACAGGTTCGTTTTGCAGGCGCAGCAGCTCTTTGTAAATTTCATCGATCGTTGCTTCGCAAACATCGCGGCCGGCTTCTGTTTGGATGTTCAGCGCGCTGGTTTGCCGGAAATTATATAGCTGGGAATAGATACCGTAGGTATAGCCTTTTTCTTCCCGGATATTGCTCATCAGGCGGGAACCGAAGTAGCCGCCAAAAATGGTGTTTAACACCAGCATCTTCGGAAAATCAGGATGGTAGCGGTTGGGGAAATGACGGGCAACACGCACGGCGCCCTGTACCCCATTTTCATCATTAAAGATCCGGAACTTTTTTTCTTCGGCCGGTTGTATCGGCAGATCCAGTTTTACCAGGTGTGCTTCACCATTCCATTTGGTGGCGCCAAAGTATTGATTCAGCAGCGGGATCATGTTGGCCGGAAGGTTACCGGCTACAAAGATCTTACAGTTGTTGTAAGTATAATGCTTTTTATAAAAGGCCTGTAAGCCTTCGGGTTGTAAGGCATCATACGCCATCATGGAGCTTACGCGGCCATATGGATGAAATTCACCGAACAGGTATTTATCGATAAAGCGGTTGCCAACAAAGTCGCATTTAAGCAGGTTTACCGCCAGTTTTTGCTTTTGGTTCTGTTTATACAGGTTCAGCTCTTCTTCCGGGAATACCGGGTCCAGGATCACTTCCTGCAGCACCGGCAGCAGTACTTCTGTATGCTTGGTGAGGCAATGAAGCGTGTAGGTGGCGTTTTCGTGGTAGGCGTTACGGTTAAGGTAAGCGCCATGATAATCTATACTTTCATTGATTTGCTGCGCGGTATGTTTGCTGGTACCATTTTTCATGAGAAAGTTGGTAGCAGTGGCTTCCAGGCTTTCGCTTTCATACCAGCTGCCGGCAGGAAATACCAGTTCCAGCTGTAACGTTTCCTGTTCGTCCGACTTCATCACATATACAGGAATGCCGTTGTCCAGTGTATACTGTTCATACGGTTTCAGCTTTATATCAAAGTCCACCGCATCTTTAATGGGAGGGGCAATCGTTCTGTTCATCGTGTGTTATTTAAAGGGTGAGGGCCGGATGCAAGCGTGGCACTAACTGGCAGCGTAATAGTAAATGGTATTTGAATTTTTTTCATCAAAAAGCAATTTTGCTTCTTCATGTATGGCAGCAGCGGTTACTACTTCATAATTTTCAAATTCGCGGTTCATTAGTGCGGCATCGCCCAGCAGTTCATAAAAGGCCAGGTTGTTGGCGCGGTTTAATAAGCTCATATCTTCGAAGGCCAGTAAGCTTTCGACGCGGTTTTTTACCTTTTGCAATTCCCGTTCTGAGATCACCTCCTGTTGCAGTTTTTCCAGTTCCTGCTGGATGGCTTTTTCTGCATCTTTCATTTTAACACCTTTTACCAGCTTTCCTTCTATGGTTAATAAGCCGGCGTCGAGGCTGCCAAAATGATAACACTCAATATTACTGAATAGTTTTTTTTCTTTTACCAGTACCTGGTGCAAACGGGAGGAACTGCCACCGCCAAGGATGTCGGAGATCAGGTCGGCCGCGTAGTAGCGTTTATCCGTACGGGCGTACATATGATAGCATTTATACAGGGCGTCCAGCGGTACATTGGCTTTTACTTCCAGTTTATGCGCGGCGGCCTGGGGTGGTTCCACCGGCAGGTTGCGGTGATACTTTTCCCCGGAAGGGATATCGCCAAACCATTTTTCCGCAAGGGTTTTCACCTGTTCTACCGTAACGTTGCCGCCTACAGCGAGAATTGCATTTACCGGGCGGTAATATTTAAAGAAAAATGCTTTTACATCTTCCAGCTTTGCATTTTCTATATGAGATAATTCTTTACCGATAGTCATCCAGCGGTAGGGATGGGTAGTGTACGACAGCTCCCGCATTTTATGCCATACATCTCCATAAGGTTTATTGATATAATGTTCCTTAAATTCTTCCGATACCACTTTGCGTTGTACATCCAGGCTTTTTTCGCCGAAGGCCAGGGAAAGCATACGGTCGCTTTCCAGCCAGAAGGCCGTTTCGATATTTTCGGCGGGTAACTGGATGTAGTAATTGGTCAGGTCACTGGTAGTGTAGGCGTTGTTTTCGCCGCCTGCCATCTGTAAAGGCTCGTCGTAAGAGGGTATATTGATGGATCCTCCAAACATCAGGTGCTCAAACAGGTGGGCAAAGCCTGTTTGAGCCGGGTTTTCATCTCTTGCTCCCACATCATACAGTACATTTAATACCGCCATCGGCGTGGTATGGTCCTCATGTACAATCACTCTCAGTCCGTTTGCCAGCGTAAATTTATTATAATGGATCATATCTTTTTATTGGTCAATACGGTAAAAATAGGGAATTACGGTAAGCTTTCAGCCCAAAACGGCAAAAAGCTACTCCAGGTACAGTTCCTTTTTATCGTAATTAATAGTGAGGGTGTAGTCTTTCCAGATATCATAACCAATGGAGCCGGCTACTTCGGTAAATACGCCCAGGTCGTCGATATCCTTGCTATAGCTTACCGGTACATTGGGGATGCTGCGGCCTCCCATTTCCAGTGAGGGCACCGAACTATTGATATAATACAATACTTTCAGCATATCCTGTACACGGTCCGTATTGATGGTGGGAAGCAGGGTATTGAGTTTATATTTATCCACGTAAGGCCAGTTGAAAAGGATGCCGTAGTCGCCGCCGGTGGTAATATGATAGTGGCCTGGCAACCGGCGTCCATCGGGCAGCTGTATGGAAGCATCAATCACCGGGGTGCTGAAATTAAGCTGGAAATGCAGCAAACGGCCGGTATTGCCAACGGGTGTTTTCCCTGATTTATAGAGCACCAGCTGTTTGGCGCGGTAGTCTATTTTTACAATATACAGTTTCAGTAAGGCAATGCCTATGATGCCATCTACGGGGCCAAGGGTGCTGAGGTTTTCCAGGTATACTTTTACGTAGGGAATGCGGAGTTCTTTCAGGTAAACAGCATTCAGGGTGGCCAGTTCTGTTTTGGCCATTGCATTATTGGTGCCGGTTAAAAAGGCATTGCCGGCATTTTTCAGCTGTAATTTGGCGGCGGTATTGGTGTGCATTACGGTTACTTCCGCGCCGCTGTCAAAAATAAAGTGAAGGGTGTCTGTACTGCCGGAAACTGTTACAGGTATCACCACCTGCCGGTTGATGAGTTCAAAGGGAATAACGGCCAAGGGTTTGGAATTATCTGTTGCGGGTGCCGACGAGCCTCTGCGCTGGGCATGGGCAGGCATCAGGGCATAGCTATACAAGATGGTTACTGTCAATAAAAAGCGCCACATGACACAAATAACGTCAAAGAATACTTTTTATTGGCAATTTTTTAATGAGAAGTTCTTTATCACGGCTTATGAGGCAGGTGGCCCTGGTGCCTATATTTTTGAGCAATTCGCGAAACAGCTGGAGGTTGGGCCCCAGGTTGTTGTTAATGCCCATGATGATATCGCCTGTGCGGAAGCCGGCTTTTTCGGCTGGCGACCCTTTGATGATATCGGTTACTTCCACCCTTCCGTTGATCAGGTAAATGATCAGACCCGTGTAGGAATAATCAAACATATCACGGAAATGTGTGTTGGGCAGCATGTATATTTCCTTTTTGCCGTAGTTAAGCGTGATGTTAAAACGGCGGAGCAAATCGTTGCCTATCATTCCGCCAAGAAAAGGATAAGCGGTAACGTTGCTTTTATCATCGAACACATAGGTGGGCACATTCCGGAAGCTGTAATTACCAATGCGAAATTCACTTACCGTGGTGAGCGACATGGTCATTTTGCCGCCCAGGCCCTGGGCTTCCGTTTGTATGATCTTTTTGGCGCGCCGCCTTTTGCCCTGTAACACACTGCTGTCGTTTACAAATTGGGAAGATAGCAGCAGGCACATACCAGCGCCGGTATCGAAATAATAGCGGTTGGTGATGGTACGCACCGCGTTTCTCAGGGGAGCGGATATCAGCGGGATCTGTGTGAGAGATGGGCGCAAGAGCTGACCTCCTTTGGGATACGTATATTTTCCTTTGGAGTAAATAATGATTTCTTCTGTATCATAATCGATTGTTACAATATACCGGCTCAGCAAACTGTACCCGATGATGCCATCTACCTGTATGCCATACACCTGGCTGATCAGTTCATAATCGTTGATATGAAAATCGAGACTGTCTACCTTCAAACCCGGGAGTTTCAGGGAATGATGCCTTGCAAAGGAAACGGGTTTGGAGCTGCCGAGTCCTTTGATGATCCTGTCGGAAGGTTCCATGCTTATACCCAGCCTGAGGCAGGTGGTGGTATCCAGTGAAATACCTGCGCTGCCGGTATCGAGAATAAACTGAAGGGTATCAGGGTAGTTGCTTACCAGGGCCTGTACCACTACTACTCCCCCATAGTATTGCTTGAAGTGGAAGCGGGTAATCAGCATAGCTTCGCGAGTACTATCGTTATCGAACGTGGCATTTCCGGCTTTAGTGCTCATTGATATACCGGCGGCTGCCAGAAGCAGCATAACGCGTAACAGAATTGGTTTAAGCATACTTGGTTGATGCAGGGATGTTGTATTGCTATAAATTTAACATTAAATAGTGTTCGTATAAAATATTTTTGTTACAGGCGGTTAATTGCCTAAATACTACCTTTGCTAAAGTTATTCAGGGTTAGAAATATAGCACATGGAACTTCAGGATTTATACAAAAAGGCGCAGAACTTTGAGTTTCTGTCAGCAGCAGAGGGCGTTTACCTGTTTGAAAATGCCCCGCTGGCTGAATTGATGGAAATAGCCAATGAGTTACGCAAGCAGCAGGTTCCTCATGGAAAGGTAACCTGGCAGATAGACAGGAACGTAAATACTACCAACGTATGTACGGCCAACTGCAAGTTTTGTAACTTTTACCGTATTCCCGGCCATAAGGAGGCCTACATTACGCCGATTGAAGAGTACAAAAGAAAGATCGATGAAACCCTTAAGTATGGCGGCGATCAGCTGCTGTTACAGGGAGGGCATCACCCGGAACTGGGTCTCAGTTTCTATGTGGATCTTTTCAAAGAGTTGAAGCAATTATATCCCGAGTTAAGATTACACACCCTTGGCCCTCCCGAAGTGGCGCATATTACCAAGCTGGAAAAAAGTACGCATATAGAAGTGCTTCGTGCGCTGCAGGAAGCGGGAATGGATAGTCTTCCCGGCGCCGGTGCGGAAATACTGAACGACCGTGTACGCCGCCTCATCTCCAAAGGAAAATGCGGAGCCCAGGAATGGCTGGATGTGATGCGGGCTGCGCATAAGCTGAACATTGCCTCTTCCGCCACCATGATGTTCGGCCATGTGGAAACCGTGCTGGAACGCTTTGAACACCTGGTTGACATCCGGCAGGTGCAAAGCGAAAAACCGGAAGGACATTACGGGTTCACTGCTTTCATTCCATGGACCTTCCAGGATGTAGATACCCTGCTGGCAAGGATCCGTGGCGTACATAACATGACCACTGCTGAAGAATATATCCGCATGATTGCCATGAGCCGCATCATGTTGCCAAATATTAAAAATATCCAGGCATCGTGGTTAACGGTGGGTAAGCAGGTAGCGCAACTTTGCCTGCATGCAGGCGCTAACGATTTCGGATCCATCATGATCGAAGAAAACGTGGTAAGCGCTGCCGGCGCCCCACATCGCTTTACCTACCTGTCTATGCAGGAGGCCATCCGTGAAGCGGGTTTTGAACCGCAGTTGCGTACACAACTATACAAATTCAGGGAGCTGCCTGCCGCTATTGAAGAGCAGGTGATCAATTACTGATAAGAAGCATTTATGTTTAAAAGGCATGCCAACACCGGCATGCCTTTTTTATTGTGTGTAAACCATTCATTAGCAAATCATTAACAAGTCTCAAAGAATTGTTAAAACTACCGTATCCATGTTACAAATTGCCCGGTTCTACGTCTAACAGATACAAACTAATCAAACTAAAGGAGGGAATATGAAAAAGCTGGGTCTTATCATGGCAGGATTTGCAATCATGGCCATGGCAGCCTGTTCAAGCACCAAAGTAACGTCTTCCTGGCGTTCCAATGATGCGCAGCAACTGCAAAAGGATAACAAGATAATGGTAATGGCGCTGGTACCTCAGAGAGATCGTACACTGCGCAGCCAGATGGAAAATTATACTGTAACGGAACTGAGAAGGAAAGGATATAATGCCGTATCCGCACTGCAAACCTACGGCCCCAACGACATGGCTAAAATGACGGAAAAGCAGGTGTTGAAGCAATTACAGGGTAGTGATGTAAACCAGATCATGACTATTGTAATGCTGGATAAAGGCAGGGAAAGAAACTTTGTCCCCAATTATTCTCCCTACGGTTATTACGGATTCTGGCCTTATTACTCTATGTGGTCATCCAGGATGTATGCGCCTGGTTACTACACTTATAACACCAAGTATCAATGGGAAGGGAACCTGTATGATATGAAGAGCGGACAAATGCTGTACTCCGTACAATCACAGTCGTTCGATCCGCCAACAACGGAAAGGATGGCCGTATTATACGCTCAGCAGGTGGTAAGAGATATGGCTAAACAACAATTGCTGGCCAAACAGTAAACGGTAGTAAATAGAGAATAAACAGCCGCTGGCTCTTAGTTTTGCTGATCAGAACTAAAGGTCAGCGGCTATTTACTGCGGGCTAATTGGATTTTACAGGAAATCGGTGTAAGTTTAATGCCCTTTTAAATCCAGTTATGTTCGAAATAACCGTTAATGAAGACATATACCTGCGGCAGCTACAGGCGCCGGATGCCCCTTTGGTATATAAACAGCTGGATGTATCGCGCAAAAGTTTGCGCAGGTTTTTGCCCTGGGTAGATTACAATACCAATGAAGAACATTCCCTACGTTTTATAGAAATGATGTTACGCAAAGCGGAAGAGCAGGAAGCCATCGCATTGGGTGTATGGTATAAAAAACAGTTTTGCGGGGTGATTGATCTGCACGGGTGGGACCACCAGCTGCAGAAGGCAGAAATAGGCTATTGGATAGGAGAAGAATTTCAGCGGAAAGGCATTGCCACCGCCGCTTGCAAAGGGCTTATTTCCTTTGCCTTTAAAAAGCTGTACCTGAATAAAATAGAGATCCGTTTTGTACTACAGAATGAGCGCAGCGGTCAGATCCCGATTAAACTGGGATTTGCCAGGGAAGGCACGCTGCGCCACAGCGCCAAACTGCATGGGCAGTATGTGGATATGGTGGTGATGGGAGTATTGCGGCAGGACTGGAAATATTAACTTTTCAGCTGGTTGCGCACTTTACTGTGGTGCTTACCATAAAACTCATATATCGCCATACCTATTGCCATCCACACAATAAGGCGTAGCCAGGTATCCCATGGCAGGAATGCCATCATAACAGCACAGGTGAGAATGCCCATGATGGGTACAAATGGTACCCACGGTGTTTTAAATGCCCTTGGCGCATCCGGCATGGAATACCGCATGATCCAAACGCCCGCACATACAATCACAAATGCCAGCAGGGTGCCTATGCTGGTCATCTCTCCTACTACCCTTATAGGTACCAGTGCAGCAAACAAACTTACAAACACACAGAAAAGAATATTTGATTTCCAGGGAGTACGGTAACGGGGATGAACATCCGAAAATATCTTTGGCAGTAATCCATCTTTAGACATACTGTAAAACACCCTTGATTGCCCCCACAAATCTACCAGGATCACGGAAGTATATCCTACTATGATAGCCAGGATGATCATTTGTCCCAGCCATTTGTAAGGCGTATGCGCAATGGCGATGGCTACGGGCGCCGCGCTGTTTTTAAATTCTTTATAAGGCGCCAGGCCGGTGAGCACATGTGAAAAAAGAATGAAAAGAACCGTGCAAACGGCCAGCGATCCGAGGATGCCTATGGGCATATTGCGTCGTGGATTTTTGGTTTCCTGTGCGGCGGTGCTTACAATATCAAAACCCAGGTATACAAAGAAGATAACGCCGGCGCCCCGCAGGATACCGGATATGCCATATTCCCCAAAATTGCCAGTATTTTTCGGGATATAAGGAGTGAGATGAGCCGGCTGTATGTATTTCCAGCCAAGGGCAATAAAAACGAGGACTACACCTACTTTGAGCGACACTACCACTGCGTTCCATATGGCCGAACCTTTGGTGCCGCGCATCAGGATGGCCGACATAAGCATGATCACCAGCGCGGCAGGAAGATTGAAATAACCGTGCGTAGTTACGCCATTTGCCAGGGTAACGGTTTCAAAGGGAGAATGTGAAAACTGTGCAGGGATGTATATTTTGTAACCAGCAAGGAACGCCACCAGGTAGTTGGACCAGCTGATGGCCACGGTGGCGGCGCCCACAGAAAACTCGAGCACCAGGTCCCACCCTATGATCCAGGCGAGCCGCTCTCCCATAGTGGTATAGGCGTAGGTGTATGCACTCCCCGCTACGGGGATCATAGATGCAAATTCAGCATAGCAAAGGCCGGCAAAGGCGCATCCAACACCAGCCACCACAAAGGAAAGCGTAACTGCCGGCCCGGCGTTATTGCCGGCGGCGGGCCCTGTCAGGGAAAACAGCCCCGCACCGATAATAACACCGAGGCCCAGCATCAGTAGCTGAAAGCCATTCAGCGTACGTTTGAGGGTATGTTTGTTTTCATTGGCCGACTCGTTGAGCAGCCATGATAAAGGCTTTTTATAATATTGATCCATATGTATACCCTACTATTTTGGTAGACTGGTCCGCGAAAGTAGGATATATTTATGAATTTAAGCGAGATCGCAGATGGTTATGGCCTGGCGGAGCGATGCGATCTGGTCTTTATGCGCGGGAATAAACTCCTGGGCCACATGTCCTTTAAAGCCGGTGTCGTAGATCGCTTTCATGATAGCGGGGTAGTACAGCTCCTGGGTTTCATCAATTTCATGACGGCCAGGTACACCGCCGGTATGGTAATGCGCAAAATATTCATGGTATTGGCGGATGTTACTGATTACATCCCCTTCCATGATCTGCATATGGTAAATGTCGTACAGCAGCTTAAAGTTTGGAGAACCCACTGATTTACAGAGCTCTACGCCCCAGGCGGTGTGGTCGCACTGGTAGTCGTGGTGGTTTACTTTGCTGTTCAGGAGCTCCATTACCAGGGTTACTTTTTTCTTCTCTGCATAACTAATCACCCGTTGTAAGCCTTTGGTGCAGTTTTCAATGCCTTCCTGGTCGCCCATACCCTCACGGTTACCCGAAAAGCAGATCAGGTTGGTGAAACCGGCTTTTGCGGTTTCGTCTATATAGTGTTTAAAATATTCTTCCAGTTTATCGTGGTGGGCTACTTTATTAAACCCTTTGGTGATACCCCAATCCGGCCCGTTACTGGCTACCATGGCGGTGATCATGTCATTCTTCTTCAGGATATCGAAATCCTTCGGATCAACCAGATCTATGGAGTGGATGCCTATTTTTTTGGCGGCCTTGCACAGTTCATCCAGGGGGATATTGTAACACCAGGCACATACCGAGTGATTGATCTTGCCTTTTAGTTTTTCGTCTACTGCCTGGTCGTGGGCAGATACTCTGTTGGAAAGGGATGATAACGCGGTGGATGCTAATGCCATAGTGGCCACTTTTTTAATCATATCGCGGCGTGAGTTTTCCTGATGCATAAAAAGGTTTGCTTTAAACTGCCATCAATGTAGTGGAAATTATGTTTACTTACAAGCGAAGGACCCATTTTCAGGGGCAAAATAACGTGGAAATACGCAATTTATTTTTCCAGTAAAACCAACCGCGCTCATCCTGCGTTAATATGGTAACTTGCAGTTAGTTTCGAATTTGGTAAGTAATTTGTTTATGTATTGAAAAGCGGAGGTTGAATATGGAAAAAAAATATACTCCCAGTTTGTGGATCTGCATCCTGATGGATGTTTTGGGATGTGCCAGTTATGCGGTACCGGTATTAGGAGATGTGAGCGATTTTATCTGGGCCCCGATTTCTGCCATCATTTTCTATCGCATGTTTGGTGGCACCATTGGTACTTTTGGTAGTGTTTTTAACTTCATGGAAGAACTGTTCCCGGGAACCGACTTTATTCCCACATTTACCCTCGCCTGGATCCTGAAGCGGGTAAGGGCTCCCAGAAGATCGATGTCTATTTAAATAATTCACTAAAAATAAGAAGGGCATTATTAATCCATACCGGTTAATAATGCCCTTGTTTTATAAAACAGTTAACTTAGAATCCTCTTGGTCTCATTCCACCACGGCCGCCCCCCGGTGGGAATCCCATACGGCCGCCTCTTTCTCCCCTGCCGGTATTGCCACCAAACTTGTTCAGGAAATAGGTGAAGCTTACCATGAAATATTGCTGTAACACATTGCTCTGCACATCCTGGATGTAGTTATCTGCTACTGTGCGGGATACACTGATATATTGTCTTAGCAGATCAAAACCCTGCACCTTGATCATCCCCTGTTTTTTAGGAAATACATACTTTGAAACGTTGGCATTCCACATGGTGGAGGTAAGGTTATACCCTGCCTGCCTGCCGCGGTTCATGGTACAGGTAATATCGCTGCCTATCATGAAGCCCAGTGGCAGGTTGACGTTGAAATCTGTATTGATGTTGTAATCCAGGTAACGGGTATCGCTTGCACCGGCGCTGGCCTGCGAGTAGTTGGTGGCGTTGTAGTTGATACTGCCGCCCAGCGACACATCAAAAAGTTCTTTGTACATGTAGCTCACGTTGGCCGATTGCGACAGCTGAAATGTGTTGGTGCTGCTGTTTCTGCCATTGCTCACAATCACATCTTTACTATAACCCACAGAAGTTCCTGTGTTCAGGTTTTGCCCGGGTGTTTTAGACAATGGAAAGGAGTTATGCACCATACCAGACACATTGAAGTTGCCGTTTACGTTTACCGGTCTTACGGTTTGTTTACCGGTTTCCGGATCCAGAGTAGTGGCATTGATAATTTTATTTACCGTGTATCCGCCGTTTAACCGGGCAAACATACCCCTGAAGGTGATATTGTTAAACGAGTTGTAATTAACGCTAAGGTTGTTGTTGAACGACGGCTTCAGGTCGGGGTTACCCAGTTGAATATACAGCGGGTTGCTGTTGTCCGGAACCGGCGCCAGTTGCTGCACAGAGGGCTGCTGGGTGCTTCCGTTATAGTTTACCCGTAACCGTTTGTTCTTTGAAAAGGTATAATTAAAAGATGCCTGCGGGGAGAAGTTAACCGTGTGTTGTGTGATCACACTGTCTTTCCCCGTCAGGAAGGAATGGGTGTTGTTGTCCAGGTTATTGAACAATACATTCAACCCGATGGAGTAATCGTACTTCAGTTTATTGGTACGTATAGCAAAGCCGGCCTGCTGGTTCAATGTGCTGTTGGTAAAGGCATTGCTCAGCGAGTCGTTCATGATGTTATACTCCCCTTTTCCATCATCGTAATCGTAGGTGTATTTAGTGCTGGTGCTGTTATATTTTGTGATGCCGTAATTAGCTTCCAGGAAACGATCCCTGCCCAACGGTTCTGTATAGGTAAGGTTAACGCCTTCGTTGCGGCTGTCGGTATTTATCTGGTTGCGTTGGTTAAAGTTAACGAGGCTATCGACGGAAACGTAGTTAATGCTTGACTTTACATAGTTTTCCTGGTCGTTGCTGCTGTTGCTATAATTGAAATTAACGCTCAGTGTACGGCCCGGCTTCCTGAACCGTTTGCGGAACAGCAGGGAGCCGCCATAGTTTTCATTATGACCCTGGCCATCGTTATAGGTAAGCCCCCTGTTCAGCGTATCCTTATTGGTATTGAGCGACAGGTTTTCTGTAACGCTGTAGCTGTTGCCGTTTGTAAGGGAATACGTTGGTGAAAATATCAATGAATGAAGGGAGTCGATCGTATATTCCACCCTGGCGGCAAAGCGGTTGTTGCTGTTATCTGTTTGCGAAGTGGAAGTGGTATTATCGTAGTTGGTAGTGGCATTACCTTCCTTATCAGTACTGAATGTTTGCTTCGCCGTTTTCTGTTCTATATCGTTTTTGGTATCATTGATGCCGAAGGCGAGGACGAGGATGAGGATGGGGAAGTCCGGAGCGAACGCTCCGGACCGCAATCGCGGGCGC
>JBCNPS010000590.1:0-4487 GCA_039593235.1 Chitinophaga sp.
TGCTCATGGCATCTCCTATGGCTTCTTCCACCGAGTGCGATTCTGTCATGCTCATTCTTTTCTTTGTTTCTTCCACCATTACACAATAATATTTATGCAATACATCCAGTTCCTCTTCCGATAAATTTTCCACATCTATTAAACGGTTACTGGCTGCTTTGTTGGCCGCAATAAGTTCGTTTAGCTTCAGCTGTACTGATTTGGCGTCTTTATTCTGGGATTTCTGTATAATGAATACCATCAGGAAAGTGATGATGGTAGTGCCGGTATTAATAACCAGCTGCCAGGTATCGGAGTAACCGAAAACAGGGCCGCTCACGGCCCATACAATGATCACGGCAAGGGCAATAAAAAAAGCCCAGGGGCTGCCAGTAGCAGCAATCACTTTTGTGGCCATCGTTTCAAAAAAATTGGTGTGGTTATTTTTGTCGGTAAGCGCTTTCATAGCATTGGTTGTTTGGTTCCTGTTACGAGGTTGTACAACTTTTGCACCAGCGCTTTTTCCGGGGAAAAACCGGGTACCGCGCCCCGCTTTGCCCCTGGTTCGCCACGGAGATATCCCCGGAGTGTTCCCGCTTGTTTCCCCGGTTTTACGCATGTTCCCGGTAATTCGTATATTGTTTCTGATTTCTCATAGAAGACACAACAGAATGTATACGTTTCATACGGCATCTACCCTCAAAAATGACGCATGCATATTTTGAATATTATTAAGAACGCTGGTACCCAGTATGTCACCGAGCCAGAAAAGCGTACACTCATTATTATCAATTCCCTGGCCTTCCTGACCGGTATGCTGGTTTTCATTTTAGGAGGCGTTTTCTACCTGCTGGTCCATAGTCTGCTCATCCTGCTGCCTTTATTACTGGAGGGGATCGGCATGTTCGGAGTGATCGTATTAAACGGTATGGGCAAACGGAACAGCGCCAACTTCGGTATGTTCGCCCTGCATTATGTAGCTGCGGGTTACTGGACAATTTTACTGGGTAATGCCATCCCGATTGAAGTGGTGATTGCCTTTTTACTGATCTTCCTTATCTGCGGTTCCTTCCTGGTATACAGGCAGCATAAAATGAGGCTGCCCTTACTCCTGGCAATCGGCGTATTGCTGGTGATAACGCAGGTCAACAGTTATTTCGGGTTTATAAGGCCAATGGGGCTTAGTCCCACTTCCGCCTATATCATGCGCCTTTGTACCACCAGTGGGATGCTTACTTTCATCCTCTTTGTGATCTTTGAATTTATGAAAGAGATCATCCGGCTGATGGACGACCTGGGCAAATCGAACAAGGTGTTATCCACCAATGCTGCATTTCTGCGGGAAACCTTTCATGAACTGAAAACGCCGCTGAACAGTATCTATGGCATTGCCCAGTTGCTGGACCTTGCCAGGAACGCCAACAAGCATGTTCCTGTTATACAGGAGATAGATATGGACCTGAAAAATTTACTGGGCGCAGGTCAGTTGTCGAGAGACATTGTAAATAACGTACTGGATCTGAAACGGATAGAAGCGGGTAAATTCCTCGACATCAGGATGGGCGCCGTTCATTTGCGCCAGTGCATTGAGCAGTGCATGGCGATGAACCAATATACAGGGGTTTTACAGGGCATCAGCCTGGTACTGGATTACCGGCTGCCGCATCAGTTCATTGAAAGCGATGAAATAGTACTGATCAAGATCATCAATAACCTGACTTCCAATGCCGTCAAATTTTCTCCTGCCGGCGGAGAGGTGCTGATCAGTGTTTACCAGGAAGGAGAAGCACTTTGCATACGTGTGAAGAATGAAGGAGAAATAGCGCCCGGGCGGCAGGAAAAGTTGTTCCTCCCTTATGAGTCGGAGCGGAATCATATTACCTCCGGCACGGGTATTGGCCTGCACCTGACCAAGCAGCTGATCACCCTGCTGGAAGGCGGCATTCATGTGATCAGTGAAAATGGCTACACTGTTTTTGAGTGTATGATCCCTTACCGGCTGGCGCATCCGCCAACCACTGCCGGGAAAAAATTTGAGATCGGGAAAGATGATTTTGAGGGACTGAAGGTATTGATAGTAGATGATAACCTGATGAACCAGTACGTGATTGAAAAGTTTGTACGCAAAGGCGGCGCAACGGCGCTATTGAGCAGTAACGGTAAAGAAGCGCTGGAAACTACGCTGGCGCAAAAGCCCGATATCATTATCACCGACTCGCAGATGCCGGTAATGAACGGACGGGAATTTCTGCTGGAGCTACGCGCTATTCCTGCATTTTCCCGGACGCCTTTTATTGTAATATCGGGAGATGCTTTTAACAAATACAGTAACGAATCCGAAGAGCTTTTAAAACTGGGCGCCACTGCCTTTTTCAATAAGCCTTTTTCTTTTGAGGATCTGTATACTGAGATGATGAAGCACCTCCCGGCCAAATCTATAAAAGCCTAAACTTTACTTTTATATCGCTCGGTATCAATGAGCGCCCAATCAAAGTAAGCCTTGATAGCAATGTACAGTCCATCGATATACACCTCCAGTTGTGCATTGATTTCAGGGCTCCAGAAAGGAAGACTGGCGCGGTGTTCTTCCAGTATCCGCAAATTACCGTGGTATTCATCCGAAATCTGCTGAATCGCTTCTTCCAGGGAAATGCTCAGTTCCTGTTCATAGATCAGCACCAGGTTCAACCCCTTCGTTTTCAGTTCCCGCTCCCGTTCCAGGGAGTGCAGGTCGTTCGCCAGGTTAGCCGTCAGGTTCAGCAGCAGTTCTATTTTCTTCACCAGCCAATGTTCATACACTTCTTCCGGCAAATCAATCTTCCCGAAAATACTTACCAGGGGAAACATAATATAAAACCCGGTTTTAGGGCGCCATTGCAGGTATTCCCGTATGGTGGGACTATATTCGCCTTCCTGCATTTCTGTTTCCCATAAACATTCTTCAAAATAGGATACCATTTCTTTGCAGAAAAGGGAATAGAGAAATGGTGAGCTGAGATGGGAGAAACGGGTGCGGATGTTGATCAGGGCGTCATTGAGAGGTGTTTCTATTGTGCTTTCTCCCTGTTCCATAATGGCGATAAACCCGTTCAGCATATTCCGCAGCCAGGCGCCTTCCAGGGTGCCGGAGGAAAAGCGGTCGCATTTATCGTCGATGGTGAACAGCCAGGTGATCAGGTCTCCTACCAGGCATAGTTCTTCATAATTGGCAGCGGGATATTCCCGGGCTGCATACCAGCCAAACTTCCCTTTATTGAACTGTTTGAGCTTTTCGGGCGATTCCAGGCGGAATTGATGGGCCCATTCGAATGTGTGCGCCTGTACCTCTTCTGCAAGCGGGCTAATGGCAGGAGGAACCGGAAATTCCAGGGAAGGAATGAAAAGGGTTTGTGTGTCCATGTGTTTAGTGTTTATTAAGTGAAAAGAATCGGCATACGGAATAAGGCCGGCCTCGCCAGGACAAAGGGCATCAAAATGGATAAACGGTTGACATTCAGACATTAAGCATTATTCATAGGTCAGCCGGCATGGATGATCGAATACGCTGTAACAAAATTCTATAAAAATGTTTTAGCAGGGAAAGGTTTATCCTATTTAAGCCCCAATGCCCTTTTTTTGAAAAAAAAATATGCTTATATTAACATTCGATTAACTCATTCCGATGCATATCTGGTTAGATTTACCTGGACCCAATGAAATCTAAATGCCTGAAATGATACAATACCTGCAGAATATGCCTGAATATGTATCCGGATTCCATGTCAGTATTTCCGCAAGAGGCGGACGGGATAATGACACGCAGTTAAATCAGGATTTCTTTGCAACCCAAATTCGCCTAACCCTCTAAATAGCTATACATGAAAACTGGTAACTATCCTACAACTGCAGCCATCAAGGCTATGCTCATCCAACCCGTCTTTGCAGGTACCCGGCATATTGGCAAAGCAGAAGAAAAACGTCCCATCATTATTATCAATGCCATGGCTATTGTATTAAGCGCCCTGGTTATTGGCGTTGGCAGCTATTTTTATTTTCTTAAAAGCTCCGTTTTTTTCCTGATCGGGATCCCGCTGGAAACACTCAGCTTCTTTGCTGTTATCCGGCTAAACCATGTGCGGCAGTATTTCAATGCCAACCTGCTTATGCTGAGCACCAACGCTATCTTTATTGCTTACTGGTCTACCGTTTTAGGATCAAGCATTTCCCTGGAACTATTACTGGCCTTCAACACCATCATCATATTCCATCTGAGTTCCGCTTTTTTCCTGTATAAGAGAAGCGGAGCCCTGCTGGCCTGCATCATAGCCACCGTCCTGTTTGCCACGTGGATGGTAGCCAATTCACATTACAACTTTATAAAACCGTTGCAGCTTTCGCCGGATATATCTTTAACCATGAAATGGTCTACTACGGTGGCATTACTGGTATTTATACTCTGCGTAATGATGTCGTATGTGGCGCAGATCAGGAGCCTGCTGGCTTCTGCCCAGAAACTTCGTTAAGCGTCT
>JBCNPS010000591.1:0-4486 GCA_039593235.1 Chitinophaga sp.
GCTGGCGCTACGCGGGTCTGAGTGGTGACTTCAACCCGCTGCACCTGTCGCGCCTGATGGCCTCGCATTACGGCTTCGGCAAACCCTTCGCCCACGGCATAAACAGGCGCCAACGGGCTGCCCTTGTTTGAAACATTCAATAATGCAAACATTGCTACAGAAGCAGATTTTCATACCCATACTTTTGATCCGCGTTTGGATCATACGGTGGCTATTCCCGGGCATCCCTACAAGTATGATCCTGCGTTTATTTATCAACGTGCCTGGGCGCGCGCTCCTGAAGTATATGGCAGTTATCTTAGTTTGAAAGAAGCCGTATTGCCAGGCGATGCTACCTTTCAGAAGATACCACCTTTTATGTCGAGTTCCAAGAACTGGGAAATTATCCGCTACGCAGATGTATTATTATTTAAAGCAGAAGCGTTGATAGAACTGGGCCGCGCCGCCGAAGCATTGCCGCTTATTAACCAGGTGAGGGAAAGGGCCGCTGCCAGCACCGGTTTATTAAAACAGGCAAATGGTACTTTCTCTTCCAGTTATAAAATGAATACCTATCAGCCCGGCGTTAATTGTACCTGGACCACCGATTTTGCACGCCAGGCCCTACGCTGGGAACGCCGCCTGGAATTTGCCATGGAAGGTTCCCGCTTTTTTGACCTGGTACGCTGGGGTATTGCAGCTGAATATCTCAATGCTTATTTTGCCGTAGAAAAAACACGCCGGGCTCACCTGAATGATGCTTCCTTTAAAAAAGGCAGGGATGAATACCTGCCCGTACCATTAAACCAGATTAACTACAGCAAAGGGTTATATAAGCAAAACACCGGCTGGTAAAAACAAAATATCATTGTTATGAAGAAGAAACTTTTTTCCATATTACTGGCAGGATTACTACCCGGATGGCTGTATGCACAGGACAATGCAACGCCTACGCCTCAGTGGAGACCGGTGTATCACTTTACCGCGCCTAAGAACTGGCTGAACGATCCCAACGGGCCGATTTACCTGGATGGCGTATATCATTTGTACTACCAGCACAACCCTTTTGAAAACAAATGGGGACATATGAGCTGGGGGCATGCCACCAGTAAAAACCTGCTGCATTGGGATCACCTGCCGGTGGCTATTCCCGAAATAGAAACGAAAGATACCACTACCTGGATCTTCTCCGGCTCAGCAGTATTGGATGAACATAACAGCAGCGGTTTTGGCAGGAACGGGAAAGCCCCCGTGGTGGCTATTTATACCGCCGATCAGCCAAAGCAGCAAAAAGAGTCACAGTTTATTGCCTATAGCAACGATGGTGGTTTAACCTACACCAATTATGCAGGCAACCCGGTAGTGGATATCCACAAAAAAGACTTCCGCGATCCCAGCGTGATATGGCTGGAAGACCAGCATAAATGGCTGATGACAGTAGCTGTACCCGCCGAACATAAAGTACAGTTCTATGCGTCGGACAACCTGAAGAACTGGGAGCTGCTAAGTGAGTTTGGTAACCAGGGCGATACCCGTAAAATATGGGAATGCCCCTCGCTCACACCCATGAATGTTGATGGCAACCCCGCAAAAAAGAAATGGTTGCTGATGATCTCTTCCGGCAACCAGGACGCCGCTACTGGTATGCAGTATTTTATAGGCGACTTCGACGGTAAAACATTCACCAACGATAACAAGCCGGAAACCCAGCTGTTTGTGGATTATGGCAGAACATTTTACGCCGCCATTCCCTACAACAACCTGCCAAACAACAGGCGCATGATGATAGGCTGGCTCATGCCATTTGAAACGCCTACCTCCCCATGGCGCGGGCAAATGTCTATTCCCCGCGACCTGCAACTGAAAACTACGCCAACGGGTATACGTTTATATCAGCAGCCTTCTGCGCAGATCGGTACTTATCTTCATAAATTACCTGCTATGCAAAAACTGCAATTAAAAGCCCAAAGCATTAACAGCAAAGAGTTGCAGCTGAGCAGCAGCAAAGGCTTTAGCTCAAATGCCTACTGGGCGGACGCTGAGTTTACACCAGGCACAGCTACTGATTTCGGCTTTAAAATAGCGCAAAATGTAGTAGTAGGTTATAACGTACAACGGAATGAACTGTACATCCGCGACGGAAAAGATACACAGCACCTGAACATCCAGCCTGTTAATAACAAGATCAGGTTACAGGTATTGCTGGATAAGTCGTCTGCAGAAGTATTTGTAAACGATGGCGAAAAAGTACTTACTACGTTGATATTCCCGGACAAAGCAGCTATCGGTTTCTCCCTGTTCGCGGAAAACGGGGACGTGAAATTAAACGGGTTAAAAGCATGGGATTTAAGTAAGTAGATAATTTCAGCAAATATAAAAACGCCGGCTCTTTTGAGTCCGGCGTTTTTTGTGTTAACTTGTAGCATATTAAGTTTGTCCCATGCCCTTTAATAAGAAGAATGTTATCAATATTGCCATTGCCCTTGTGTGGATCATAAACGGGATATACTGTAAGGTATTGAATTACGTTCCCCGGCACCAGTTGATTGTAGCCCGGATACTGGGAGAAGACCACGCAGCTGTACTTACACGCACCATCGGTATCCTGGAAGCAGGGATGGCTGTATGGATCCTTTCCCGGATAAGACCACGCTGGTGCGCTATTACACAGATCCTGCTGGTAGCCACTATGAATATCATAGAATTTATTGTTGTGCCGGACCTGTTATTGTTTGGACGGATAAATATCATCATCGCTGCTGTTTTTATCCTGGTCATTTACTTGAATCAATTCAAAACCTATGTTAGCCTTTCTTAAAAATCATCCTTTTGCGGTAGAGGCGTTCTTTGAAAGTTCGCTGGTGCTCACCTATGCTTTCCCGGTAGCAGTGCTGAAACCATTGTTGCCGCCACAGCTGGAGCCGGATGTATTCCAGGACCAGTGGGCTTTTATAGCCGTTGCTATCGTGAAAACAAAAAATCTCCGGCCCAAAGGATTCCCGGCTTTTATGGGCAATAATTTTGTGCTAACAGGTTACCGGGTGTTTGTGCGTTATACCAATAGCGAAGGTAAACGGTTACGAGGTTTGTATATTTTAAAATCAGAAACAGACCGGAAGAAGATGGAATTGTTGGGAAACCTGTTTACCCATTACCGTTATACCACCACAGATATTACTGTTAGCGTAGAAAAGGATATTATTTCCGTTAGATCAGTGGCTTCGGGGCTGGATATCAGGGTTGATACCGGGGATACGACAGCTGTATTACCGGCAGGCTCTCCGTTTAATGACTGGAAGGAGGCAAGGCGGTTTGCAGGCCCATTGCCATTTACGTTTACCTGTAACGAACAATCCGATGAGGTGTTGATCATTGAAGGTGTAAGAGAGAACTGGACACCTGTACCGGTGTCGGTATTACATAGCGAGGTGGGTTTCCTGCACAATCCTGCATTACAGGGAGGCCGTTTGGCCAATGCATTTATCATCCGGCAGATCCCTTATTATTGGAAAAAAGGTAAAGTGGATATATGGAGAAGATAAACAGAACACCGTTTCAGGGTATTGGAAATATTATCCGGTTCAACTGGCATTTTTATGTTTTGTTTTTACTGCTGCTGGTAGTGGGTTTGCTATTCACACAGTATACATTAACCAGGCTGATGTTATGCGGGGCAGCTATCGCTACTTTGTTGTCGTTGCTGGTCTCCTGGTATATTTACGACCGTTCAGATCTGTATACTTTACAGTGGCTGGATGATTTGGGACTCCGGCCAAAGCATATGGTGAACATACATGCGGGGTTTGATGAAACCAGCCATCTGCTGGCACATAAATACCCGGAAGCTGATTTACAGGTATTTGATTTTTATAATCCGGAGATGCATACTGAGGTATCTATTGAACGTGCCCGCAAAAGGTATGCGCCTTATGCCGGTACGAAAGTGATCAACACCGCCGCTGTACCGCTGGAGCCTGCATCGGTGGATGTGGTGTTTCTTTTACTGGCGGCGCATGAAATCAGGGATCCCGCGGAAAGAACCGCTTTTTTTAAAGAACTGCATCGTTGCCTGGCACCGGGCGGGAAAATTGTAGTACTGGAGCATCTAAGAGATGTACCTAACTTCATCGCCTATACGATAGGATTCCTGCATTTCTTTCCGGGAGCAACCTGGAGAAAAACATTTGTCAGCGCACAGCTGCAGGTTGAAAATGAGAAGAAGATCACTCCTTTTTTGTCGGCATATATATTACAGAAAAATGGAACTGCAACTTAAAATTACCGGCTATATATTGGTGTTATTGTCGCTGGTACATGTTTTCTTCCCCTGTTACTTTAACTGGAAGAAGGAGTTTGCCACGATCAGTCTTTTGAGCCGGCAGATCATGTATGTGCATACTTTTTTTATAGGGCTGATGGTGCTGTTGATGGGAATGGCCTGTGTGTATGCCGCAGAAGATATTGTGCATACAAGACTGGGGCATCTGCTGGCGCTGGGGTTCTTTAT
>JBCNPS010000592.1:0-4472 GCA_039593235.1 Chitinophaga sp.
GGCGATTCACGCCGACGTCGAGACGCTGGGCTGGCAGAAGCCCGTCGCGTTTGCGCCACTGCGTATGTGTTCTCCATCCATCAGCAACGGGTTGGCATACAATTGCTGTAACACGGGCGCCTGTTGTTGCTGGAGGCTGTTCACCACCGCAGCGGTAAATAACGGTTCATAAAACGGCGCTATGAAAGTGAGGAACGACGGGGTGTTGTAAAGAGGGTTATCCGTAAAAAGTCCTGCCAGCTTACCCGTTTCCAGGAAACCTGACAGGACCGTATCATTGTTGATCTGTTGATAAAAATGTAACCTGGCGGGCGACTGCAATTCATCAAAGAAGTGCAGCAGGTCGTTTTTACTGAACCATTGCGTATCTACACGTAATACCTTTGCTGCTGATAACTCCAGCTCTGCCATCATTTTTTTCCGGAGAAGGGATACTGCAGCGGCATCTTCCGTTGATACAGGCCCGCCATTCATTTTCTCCAGGAAAGCAAAGGGATTCAGGTATTTCATATACCGGCAAAATACTAAAAAAAGTAATCAGCCGGGTCAGGAAAACAGCAGGTAAGCCAGTATCAACGTAACAATTACATTGAACGTTTGGGCTACCAGGAACGCATATACGGGTTTCCTGCTTTCAGTGCCTATGAGGTCTTTAAAGTTTGTTTCCAGTCCTATGCTGGTGAATGCCAGCGCAAACCATACTCCCTGCAGGCTTTTCAGCGATCCTTTTACCGGTGCAATGGCTGCGGGCGATAATAAAAAGGAAAATACCAGCGATGCGATGATAAAGCCGATCACGAACTTGGGAAACCTTTCCCAGATCACTTTCAGCGTAGGTTTCTGTTCCTTGTCTGCCGCATTCGGATGTTTGGTGTATGTCCAGTATACCGAAATAGCAAAGGCGGCAATGCCCAGTAACACATTCTGCGAAAACTTCACGATAGTGCTGATCTTCAGCGCGGTTTCGCCTACCAGCGATCCGGATGCCACCACCGCGCCGGTAGTGTCTATACTACCACCCAGCCAGGCGCCGGTTACTGCTTCGGGGAACTGGAAATAATGGGCGATCATCGGCATAAAAACCATCATCGGGATAGCGGTGATCAGGACCAGCGAAATTACCAGCGACAACTTCTTTGAATCTCCTTTGATAGCGCCGGAGGTAGCAATGGCTGCCGATACCCCGCAGATGGATACGGCGCTGGATAACATCATGGTGAGTTCGTTATCTATCTTCAGCCGTTTACATACCCAGAACGAAAAATACCATACGGAAAGCACTACTACCAAAGCCTGTATCAGTCCCAGGGAACCGGCTTTCAGTACATCCGAAAAAATAACGGTAGTACCCAGCAGTACCAGGCCTATCTTCACAAAAAATTCCGAGGTCAGTGATTCGCGGAACCAGGTGGGTAGTTTAAAAAGATTACCGATCAGCAAACCAATGATAAGGCTGAAAATTACAGCTTCCAGTCCCAGTTCATTCATGGTGGCATTGCCTGCCACTATGAGCGCCAGGGTAGTTAATAAAAATACCACGGGGAATACCACCAGGGTATTTTTCAGCGAGCGGCCGGTAAGAAAGGCTCCCAGCAGGGCTACCAGCAACACGTAAATGAACTGTGCGCCGATCTTTAAAAAGTTGGCGCCAGTGAGTACCTTCGTGGTAAGGTCCGCGCCGGTGCTCCATTTGTAGTCTGGTAAAGCAACGTGTACTCCTGCCAGTGAAAGCAGAATGATCAGGAAACCCAGCACAACAATGGCCCAATCTTCCTGTAAATAAGACTTAACTCCAGGCATATTTATTCATTAAGATAGTGACGGTTTAAAAAATATCTTTCAGCACTGCATTGGCGGCGTGGTAACCGCACATGCCATGAACGCCGCCTCCCGGCGGTGTGGCGGAAGAACAGATATAGATCCCTTTGGCTGATGTACGGTAAGGCGATATACGGCAGGCGGGCCGTGTATATAACTGCCGGATGTCGATGATACCGCCATTGATATCACCGCCTACATAGTTCGGATTGTACAGCTCCATTTGTTGCGCATTCATGGTATGTTTTGCCAGTATAAGATCGCGGAACCCGGGCGCAAAACGTTCTATCTGCCGCTCTATGATGTCGGTCATATCTGCGTCTGTACCATTGGGCACATGGCAGTAGGCCCATGCCGTATGTTTCCCGGCGGGGGCTCTTTCATCGAACAGGCTTTGCTGCGATACCAGCACATAAGGCGCCTGGGAAATAATGCCGCTGTATGCCTGCTGTTCCGACAAAGCAATTTCTTCAAAGGTGCCGCCCAGGTGAACCGTAGCGGCCTGCCTGCATTCCGGCGCTGTGAAAGGAATGGGGCCGCTCAGCGCCCAATCCATTTTAAATACGCCCGGACCATAACGGTAACGGGCCAACTGTTTGCTATAACCTGGCATAAATCGGTGGCCCGCAATGGTAAGCAGTTGTTTCGGCGTAAGGTCGAACACCACTGCACGGTGCGAAGGCAACTGCGACAACGAACTAACGCGAACGCCTGTTTGAATTTCTCCGCCCAGCGAAACAAAATACCCGGCCAGTGCCCGGCCTATTGCCTGCGAGCCTCCTTTTGGCACAGGCCATCCGTGGCGGTGGCCTACGGCCGACAATACGATGCCGATGGCCGCAGAAGCCACGTTGGTTAAAGGTTGTATAGAATGGGCCGTCATGCCTGCCCATAGCCCTCTTGCTTTTTTTGTAGAAAACCTGTTGGCAATGGCGGCTGCGGAATGCAGCGCATTCAAGCCAAAACGGGCCATGAGAAAAGGATGCCGCGGAAAGGAAAAAGGCCCGAGGCTGTCTTCCGCTATGGCTTCCCAGTTGTCCGCCACCGGTTTTACCAGACGCCGGTATGCTTTGCCATCTGCGCCCAAAGCATCCGCTGTTTCGTCGAGCGAACGGGCCAGGAAGGCCGCGGTGCCGTCGTCGAACGGGTGGGCTGCCTCCAGCGGGGAATAAGCGAATTGCAGCCCGAAATCAGCCAGCGGGAGCCTGGAAAAGAAAGGGGAGCCTATGGCCATGGGATGTACTGCAGAGCACACATCGTGGTAAAACCCCGGCAATGTTAGTTCCGCCGTGCGCATACCGCCGCCAATGGTGTCTTTCGCTTCCAGCAGCAGTACGGATAATCCCTCCTGCTGCAGCCTGATGGCGGCCGACAAGCCATTGGGTCCGGATCCTACCACTATTACATCGTAATCTTTTTTCTCCATGGGCTGCTTTCTGCGGCGGAGCAACAACTCCCCGCGCTGATTTATTAGTCTACAAACTTAGTATACTATTAACGGGAATGCAAATTATTTTTAAGAAAGATAATATTTTATTCTTCCTCTTCCACTACTACGCCCAGGCGCAGCGCTTTCAACCCGCTGAGGCCCTGCAGGTCTTCCAGTTCCAGTTCTTCCAGTTCGGGTTGCAGCACGCCTGTTTCCTGTAAATAGCGGATAAAGGGCAGGTAGTCGTCGATATCAGCCCGGTCGGAATAGATCAGGGCAATTTTATCGGGCTGGGTTAACCGTTCCTCGGTATTGCGGACATGTACTTTATCGATCCGTTTTTTGATCATCTGGTAGCGGATATTGTAGGCGCCTTCTACATCGAACTTCCGTTCATCCGCCCGGAAGCTGATATCGATGGGATGGTTATGTACAAAGATCAGCTGGGTGGTGAACAGTTCCTTTTCCATCCGCACTATCAGCGAGTGGGTGAGCTTTGTAACCGCCACCATGGACGACAGTTGCCATAAGCGGAGGTTTTTCAGGTGGAAATGATTAAAGGGCCGGTCCGGCGCAATGGTGACGCTGGCCGTGCCGGCGCCGGTCTGCGGGTTGTAGTTGAGGAAGGTCGTGTTGTTGCGGTCGCGTTCGGTCCGGGCGCCGCCGGTCTCGACGCTCAGCACCCAGTCCTCGCTGAGCGCGAAGTCGCCGCGCAGCAGCAGGATGTTGGCCTGCGCGTCGAAGCGGGCCCATTCCGCGGCGAGGTTGGTGGTGTTGCCCGGCACGCGCGGCAGCGTGATCACGCCGTTCACCGCGGCGGGCAGCTGCATGCCGGCCTGCTCGCTGGTCTTCTTGCGGTAGTGCTCGACGTCCAGCTTGAAGTTGGCCCAGGAGGTCGCGCGCCAGTCGGCGGCCAGGGTCAGCACGTCGCGATCGCCCTGGTAGCGGGCTATGCCGGTCTCTTCCTTGCTGGTCGCGGCGTTGACGCGGAGGCCCACGTTCTGCTCTTCACCGAAGCGCCGGCCGATGTCCATGTGGACCTTGGCGCCGCCGTGGTCGTTGACGGTGGTCGTCAGCGAGGTCACCGGCGTCGGGCCGGCGCGCTTGGTCACGAAGTTCACGATGCCCGACGGCGGCACCATGCCGTAGTACATCGAGGACGCGCCCTTCAGCACCTCGACCTGTTCCTTGTTCTCGAGCGGGATGTCGATCAGGTTGACGACGG
>JBCNPS010000593.1:0-4445 GCA_039593235.1 Chitinophaga sp.
TATCAGCATACTCCTGCATGGCACGGATATACCTGGGATTATCATCTACTTTGTACAACGCTTCATACCCGCGAAGCAACACGGCATTAAACCAATAGGACGACGGAAACCTTCCATTCCTGAAAAAGCGCCGGTAACTGCCTTCCGCAATGTAACGGGCCTCTTTTAAATACTGTACGTTCCTGGTAATGCGGTACAACTTTACATTCGCTTCCAGCATCACACCGGTATTATAGGTATACGCCGCAGAATCAATTCGGTTGTTCTCTGCAGGTTTTATGGCATCCCAATATACACCGTCTTCAGCCCGCAAATGCCGGTTCACCCATTTGTACAAAAGTAGAGCCGTATCCAGGTATGCCTGCTTACGAACGGCTTCATATAATTGAAGCGACAATAAAATAGCCGGGCCGTTAGAACAGGTATTCTTCGTGGTAACATCCCCTTCTTTCCAATATAAACCGCCACCGCTAACGGTATCAAAACCGGTCATCATAAACCGGTAGATCTCCTCTCCTTTCTCCAGGTACCATTTTCTCCTGGTTCGCGTGTAGGCATCTAGGTAAGCGATGCCAATCCACTGGTTGTCGTCGTAGTAGCGGTCTTCCTTCCGTTCTTTTACAACGTAAGATGCATACCCCGGCGCAGGCGGCCCCGGGTCATAATACTGGTTAATAGCTGCCACCACCGGCGCCATATAGACTTTACCGGGGTGGATGCGTTCCATTTCATTAGCAGCCTGTATAAGGCCGCAAAGTCCCCAAAGATCGGCATGCAGGTTATGATTCACACTGCGGTCGCTGGTTTGAATATACAAACCGGTATTAGGTTCATACAGGTATTTGTTCACTGCCTGCTGCAGCATTTCCGCCTTCTGCCTGTTGCTTTGGGCAGGTACGCTGCCGGCAGACAGCAAACACCAAAAGATAAACCACACTGTTCTTCTCCCCATCTTTATCATTTTCTTTACTTCATCAGTCCCATACTTTTCAGCTTCACCGCTGCTTCTATAAGCATAGCCCCGCTCAGCTGCGTGGTAAGGTCGCTGCTGGCTGCAGTGGTGGTCCAGTCTTTATTAAACAGTACCTGCGGACGTGCAGTGCCTTTCAGCCACAACGTTTCTGCGTTCAGTTGCAGGAACGCGGCATACTTTGCCACATCCGTACTGCTGATACTACCGTCGGTGATCAGCAACATCAGGTAACGCACCAGCACTCCCTTGAACAAACCACCGTCTCCACCGCCTTCATCCTTCAGGATATTGGCATTGGTAAATCCGCCGGCTAAAGTATTATTGGCGGTTTTCAACGCATCATTGATGTACACATTCTGCCCGGTGAGCTTATACAGCTCCACACCTGCACCAATAAATACCCCCTGGTTATAGGTGAAGTTCCAGTTCTTTGTTACCTGGCCGCTGCCATCCTGGTTAATACCATCCCATACAAGACCAGTAACCGGGTCTACCAGCGTGGCTTTCTGCCAGTCGTAGATCTTTTTGGCCCAGGCGATATCGTCCGGGTTCTGGGTAAGCCCATACATGCGGCAGGCAATAATACATGCAGGTGCATTGGCAGGCGTGTTCTTGTAGTTTTTGGATTTGTCTTTATTCCAGTGGATACCTCCACCCCATACATCGTCCCAGCCACCTTTGATATCGTTCCACAGCAACACGGCTACATCTTTGTATTTAGTATCACCGGTGGCTTCATAAGCGCGTAAACAGGCCAGGTTCATCCATTCCATATCGTCGTAGAAATGGTTGATATAAGTACCGCCGTTCTTCGTTTTCATACCGGCCAGCAAGTCATCCATACGGGCTTTGATAGCCGGGTCATTTTTACGTATATAGGCGTCCGTTAGTACATCCAGTGCGTGGGCGTTGGGCCAGTAGTTAAAAGTGGCGTTGCCGGCATTGTTGGCGTTAAAGTATTTCTCCTGGTTCCAGAAATTACCGGTAAGCCCCTGCAGGGAAGAATCAGCTATCTGCGGCCAGTCGTACACATAACGCGCTTTATTGGCGCCCGGACCCGGGCCGTCATCTACAGGTTCTTTCAAACATGCAGTGAAGGCCAGGGACAGTATTAAAAGGGAATATCGTATCAGCTTCATAGCGGTCTTTATTTTACGATGATTTCGTGGGTATAGTTTTTATCTGTTGTGAAATAAAGATTTATATCACAATTCTTCATGTCGGCCTCTGTGGCAAACTTGTAGCAATAATTCCACTGGTCGTTGTTGGTGATGGGGCGCAGCTCCCAGAAGCTCAGTGGTGTAGCGGAAGTGGGGCGGTTGTTATCTGCATTGGAACTACCGATCCACTCTTCACCGGCATTGCCATCACTGTCTTTTACATTGATACGGAATTTGTAACGCTCATCGCGGCCCCATGATTCCTGTTTGAACGTGATCAGCTGGTTCTGGATCTTCCAGGTACCGCCGCCGGCATAATTGATTTCAAATAAGAATTTATTCAATGGCGCAAACCAAAGACCAATAGTACCTATTTCTGTTACTGTAGCCGCTGCATTGTTAAAGTCCAGGCGCAGGCGATATACTTTGGTGCCGGCTGTTTGTTCTGTTTCACCACCTTCTTTCACGGCTGTACCGGCAATGGAATAAACCTCCGGTGTACCGGTATTCCGGCTGGCGAAATGATACTTACCGTTTTTGAGAGATGTATAAATTTCGTATACCCCCGGGGCTGTGGATTTCAGCTTCAGGGCTTTCGACAGGTCGGCGCCTGCTTCTGTGGCATCACCAGTAAGATATACATCCGTAGGGATCTCGGCAAAACCGTTAGGTCTTTCTACTTCGATGGTCTTTGTTTCTGCGGCTTTCTGGATGTTGTATCCTTTGGATGCCAGCACGGTCCATACCAGTTTGCCGGTAGCCAGGGAAGCTATGCCCGCTTTGCCGGCCACGCTGTTCAGGTCTTTATGCGAAAGGGTCAGCTTATTCTGTACACCACCGCCATCGGAAGAGAATTTCGCAACCGGTGAAGAGAAATCGCCGCCTTCTTTATCAAAGGCTACTTCATATTGTACGAGGGAACCATCTTCGGCGCGGGCCTGGTCCCACTCAAAGCTAACAGTGGCGCTGGTGGTAGGTTGCAGCTTAATATATTTATTGTCCAGCGGCGCGGTGAGTTTGGGCACCGGCTGCATATTGGTGTTGAGTGAATAATCGTCTTTCTTACAACTAAATAATAAAACACTCAGTATAATGATCAAATATTTTTGCATGTTATTACAGTTTTTAGGTGGAAGGATATTACCAGTCCTGGTTTTGTGAAAGATTTTTGTTCTGATCGCGTTCAATAGTGGGCACCGGCCACAGGTAGTGCTTGGGATTAGTGAACAGCCTGTTTTCAACGATGATGTAACCATTCGGATCTTTATTAAAAGCACCGGAGGTTACTTTGATACCTCTCACCGGTCTGTTCATTACCACGTCGGCAGTTTTCCAGCGGCGGATATCATACACCCGCAGTCCTTCAAATGCCAGCTCAGCCCTTCTTTCCCGGCGGATCACCGCACGTTGCTGATCCTGGTTCAGGGCAGCGTTAAACTGGGTGGCGCCGGCATCATTAAACCCGGCGCGCACGCGGATAGGTTGTATGGTTTGATTCCATACTGCCGCATTCATCTGCCCCAGCTCATTCTTTGCTTCCGCATACATCAGCAGTACATCTGCATAACGGATCATGATCAGGTTTAAGCCTGAAGCATAGTTGGTAGCTGCACGGTCGTAATATTTGTAGAAATAATAACCGGTGGGAGATGCGCCCTGGTCATCTACCGTATTAGTAGCAGGAACAGAGCCAGGTTGCGTCAGGATAGTTTGTTCCACCCCGTTGAAATCAAGCACCTTGGAGCCATGATGCAGGATGGTAGCTTCAAAACGCGGATCCCTGTTTACATAAGGCGTGTTTTCATTATAACCGGAACCGGCTTCACCAATGGCTTTACCGTTGGTCATGATATAATCATTCACCAGGTCCTGGGTAGGCACCAGTACACTTCTTAATGCAGCAATGGTTTGCGGCATGAAGGAACGTTGTTTGTCGTAAGTTCTGCCACCACCATATTGCAGGTCCAGGATCACTTCGCTGTTATATTCGTTGGCTACGGTAAACAGGGTATTGTAATTACCAAACAAGGCATAAGCGCCGTTATCTGTTTTACCGATCAGCTTTTCACAATCCGCTACTACGGCTGCCCACTCGCTGCGGAACAGGTGTACACGGGCGCTCATGGCAATGGCAGCGCCACGGGTAATACGGCCACGGTCGTTCTGCGCCTGCTGCGTATTGGTAGGCAGATCTTTCTGGATATCCGACAGCTCTGTTAATATAAACTGCTGGATCGTATTCTTATCGGTACGTGCAATGGTACGGGAAGCATCAATGGTAATGAGGTCCGTATAAAAAGGCACATCGCCAT
>JBCNPS010000594.1:0-4438 GCA_039593235.1 Chitinophaga sp.
TTGCACTTCAATGGTGTTTGATATTCATGCAAGTATGATTTATGGCTTTACTTACTTTTGCCAGTTAAGTTTCTTCCATGGTCAAATCTGATAAGGAAGCTTATAGGAAACGCAAATAGATATCTGCCTATCGTGTTACAAAGAAACGCCTATATTTTATTTTCCGTTTTTCAAATCGGGAAAACAAATGATCGAAAAAGGAAAATACAGCGTGTTCCCCTGTAGGAGCCAGGTTATTTGCCTGGTTTTAACCAGCTTTTCACGATACGGGAAACGGAGAACCAATGAAACCGGATAAACCGCCCCTGATAAAAATACTTCAATACCTGCTTATACTCTCCCTGGAAATGTATTACGGACATAGATTGTGTTGTTCCATTACTGATCCTGAAATACACTCCTTCCTCTTTTAATGTTACAGCTTTCCGGTCGCCGAAAGATTGATAAATGCCATTTTCACTGTACACAGATGCAATGTTATGGTCAATCCCCAGCAGGCTGGTAATTGCGTTAGAGTTAAGGTAAGGCACCCCTTTCTCTTTCACCCACATGTAAAGCAGGGTCATGTCTGAAATAGCTGTTTTCCCTATCTTTTCCTGCTGTTCTTCATAATACCTGGCCAGGAAATTGTCTTTTTCATTTCTTTCATATGTTTCCAGCAGGTAATCAGTAAAATTATTGATCAGTTCCTTATTCCAGATGGAAAAATGTGGGGAGATCTGTTGCTCACTTCCCCCTTCGTAAAAACCTTCACTCCCTACAAAAACGCCGCTTAGCGAGTTATCTTCCCTGATGTGGCGAAGATCATTCACCAGGTAAATATCAGAATCAGACAAAATAAAGGAGGTACCATCCTGGTGCGCAGCTGCAATAGCAAAATAACGGGCAAAACAACTTATCTCAAACTGGAACGAGTTGGGACTGTAATGTTCGTAAAGCGAAAGAAACCGCTCATACCTGGTATTGTTTTTTAATTGATCGGGACCTATTATTATAACATTCAGGTTTAAACACCGGGCTTTCTTTTCATATAATTTCAAATAAGTAAGGTCCCTGTTCTCGTATATATAAATATCTTTTAGCATGTACATCATTTTATCATCTGTCAAAGAGTTGAACAAATGATTAAAAAATCACATAAAGATAGCCACGTTATTGCTATCGCAGGAATATTCCTGTTACAGGGAAAGATCAGGAAAATAAGAGTGGAGTAGCTGTTTTAACGCAACAGTAATTCACAAGGCTTCAGCCCTGTATGTTTTTTAAAGGCAGTTGAGAAATGGGAGATACAGGAGTACCCCATCAGCATGGCAACTTCCGACACAGACATTCCCTTTTCATAGAGCAGGCCTTTCGCCTTTTCCATTCTTTCTTTCTGGAAATAGTCATAAATAGTAGTACCATACATGGCTTTAAAGCCTTTCTTCAGGTAACACTCGTTCATGGCTACGCGGCGGGCCAGATCCCTGATAGTGATCGGAGAATCGAGCTGCTCCAGCAGGATGCCACGGGCGTTTTCTATTTTTTCGCGGTCTTCCAGGTGAGTGAGGAAGCGGCAGCCATAGCGTTCATCAGTGTCATTCTGCATGAACTGGTCGGAGCTGTATAATAACAGGTCCAGTGCACGGCTTTGCAGGAATATATTTTTCAGGATGCCCTCATAGTCGTGGTGCACCATTGTTTCCAGTACGGATTTAGACTTCGTACATGGCTGGATGGTTTTCACAAACGGTTTGCGGGATTGGTTTTCAAATAAAGAGAAGGTGGTGGTACCTTTTTGCAGGGATTGTATAAACGCCGGCTGGAACCGCACCGTGATCAGGTCTACAGATGGTACCCTGTCATTGCAGGCTTCCTTTTTTCCTTCTGAACAAAGCTGGTCTGTACAGGAAGGGTTCTTGCAATATTTATTGCCGGCCACACAATAACGGAGCTCAATAGCGGCCGATTGTCCTCTTTTCGCAGGCTGGTAAATAACCATTGCCACATCTTCAACAGGCAATGGTTTATCATATGTAAAACGTTGTAATGTAAAATCGAGACAGTCAGGCACTGACACACTATCCTGCTCCGCCAGCCTTAACTGGTCGCTCATCGCGGGCTGCGGAATGGCTAAAGACAATATTTCCTGTATTTCTTTCACTTTATCTGTTTTTTAACGCCGAGCTGTTATAGAAGTCACAAATTTAGGGATTCGTTTTTTAAACAAATATGTTTTGACAATACACTTACAAACCCAGCCTCCTTTCCGGGTTTAAACAGTTGAACTAATTGGTATAAATTTCGTTTATGCTTTACTGATGGCAAAAAATGGCTTTAATATCCGCAGACTGGTAAAAATCATAGGCTTCGTAGCTGGTATACTTATCTTGTTAGTGCTGGGCGCCGGCTGGTATCTTAACCAACATTGGAATAACCTGCTGAAACGGGAGCTGCAGGGCTATGTGAGCGATTTGTCCGACAGTCTTTATACCGTGAAGTTCAAGGACCTTCACCTGGATGTGCTGTCCGGCAGCATCACTATCGATAAAGCCAGCATGACAGCCGATTCCCTGGTATACCAGCGCCTGCTTACCCGGCAGAAAGCGCCTTCCGAAATATACACCATCAGCGTAGACCGGCTGGAGCTCAAATATTTTAAGCCCTGGCGATATTTTTTGGGAAAAGAGCTCAGCGCCGGGGTGCTCACGGTGAGCGGCCCCAGTGTAATTATGGAGCAAAATGCCACTGTGAAAGACACCAGTACCCCGAGAACGGCTTACCAGAACATTTCCGTTAAAATGAAATCCATCTTTATAGGTAAGCTGGTGCTGGACAGCACCAATTTCAAATATATTTTTACCCGGAAAGATTCCTCCCGGGTTATCCATCAATTCCATAACCTGCGGATCCGGATCAATGATTTCCTGATCGACTCCGTAGCCCTGAATGATCCCACCCGCTTCCTATACGCCCGCAATTATGAGATCGGGATGAAGGATTATATGAACAGAACAAGGGATAGCCTTTACTGGATGTATGTTCGCGGGATCCGTTACGATGCAGCCCAACGTACCTTGCATATTGGCCAGTTTGAACTGCAGCCGCGGTACGACCGAACCGCCTTCCAGAAAAAAACCGGTGTGCAGCAGGACCGGTTTGAGGTAGTGTTCAATGATATAAGCCTGCGTAACCTCAATCCCCGGCTGCTTTTACAGGAGCAGCAGATCTGGGCCGAGCGGGTAAATATCCAAAGCGGTAAATTAGACATCTACCGGAACCGCATGTTGCCCATGCCGCCAGGCAATAAGCTGGGACAATATCCCCACCAGTTATTGGCCAAACTGAAAGTGCCGGTAAATATCGATACCCTCACCGGTAATAATATCAACCTTCAGTATACAGAACTGAGCCCGGTGACGGAACAAACTGGGTACATTAATTTCAGCCATATACATGGCCTGTTCCGGAATATCACGAATATCGACAGCCTGGTGGCCAAAAACAATCACCTTACAGCCGACTTTGACGCTGTATTTATGAAAAGCGGCAAACTCACCGCCCGGTTCGATTTCCTGCTAAATGATAAGAATGGCAGGTTTGGCGTTTCCGGCCGGCTGAATAACATGAATGGGAAAGACCTGAATGTTGTCACCCGGCCGATGGGAAAAATTGAGATCAAATCCTGCGATATCAAGGATCTCACGTTTAATATTAAAGGGGATGAACGGCGGGCCGGCGCTTTTGTAAAGCTGCTGTACCAAAATCTCAAAATTGCCGTTTTAAAGCAGGACGCAGATCACAAGGGATTTAAAAGAAAGGGCCTTGTTAGCCTGGTGGCCAATGCATTGGTTATCAAATCCGAAAACCCTTCCAAAGGCGAAAATACCCGGACCGCCAATGTTACTTATACCCGCGATATCCAGAAATCCTTCTTTAACCTGGTGTGGAAAACTTTGTTTACAGGCGTAAAAGACATTGCTGGCGCTGGAAATCTCTAGTGGAAAAATGATGGGTCCTCCCGGTATAAAAACAGCCCTTCTTTTGTGGAAATAAGGCTTATTTTTCGTATTTTTGCATGATTGTCTACCGATTTTATTTCTAATAGATTTTACACCAACATATGAGCGAAGAATTAGTGCAAGCACCCAGCCCCAGCAGCAACGGATATGATGCAGGGAGTATACAGGTATTGGAAGGACTGGAAGCCGTTAGGAAGCGTCCGGCCATGTATATCGGCGATATTGGCATCAAGGGTCTCCACCACCTTGTTTATGAGGTAGTAGATAACTCTATAGATGAAGCCCTTGCCGGGTACTGCAAAAACATCGAAGTGACTATCCTGGAAGATAACTCTATCCGGGTAAAGGATGATGGCCGTGGTATTCCCACCGGTATTATTCCGAAGGAAGGCCGTTCCGCCCTTGAGGTGGTAATGACGGTGCTCCACGCCGGTGGT
>JBCNPS010000595.1:0-4431 GCA_039593235.1 Chitinophaga sp.
AAGCACGTCCAACACTAACGTACCGTAGCAGCTGCGGCATCTTTAAGTATCGTCACGGATTTAATTTCATTGGGATCCACCATATCCAGCGTGAGCTCAGTAGGATAACCGTCTATTACAATTAAAGGACTGGCATTGGCCGACATGGTAGAAATACCGCGGATATTGAACAAGGGCCGGGCGTCGCCATTGTTGCTAAAAGTTACATTATTGTTGATCATCAGTCCAGGTAACCGGTTCACCAATCCATCCAGGAAGTTGCTGCTGATCCTGGACTCGTATTCTTTGGTGCTTATCTGCGACACTGCGCCTGTACTTTGTTCCGGCCGGATACGCTGGTAGCCGGTGTTTACAGTGGCTACTTCAACGGCGGTAAGCGCATTTACAATATGCTTCAGCACTATGTTCAGCGGGGCGCCGGTGTCGTCCAGTGTTATCAGCTGGCTTTCGAAGCCAATAGAAGAAAGATACAACCTGTCGCCTTTCTGTAACTGTATCCCTATGGCAAATTCTCCCTTGCCATCTGTTTGCGTTGCAGCAAGGATGGCACTGCCTCTCATGGCCTTAATGCTTACACCTGGCAGCCCTCTGCCGGTAGAATCTGTGATGCGTCCTTTTACAGGGCCCGATAAGATAACCGGCTCCGCTGCTTTTTTCCCTGTTTCATCCGGCTTATGACGAATGAAGATGGTAGTTCGCCTGATGGTATAGGCCAGCGGTTGTTCTGCAAAAACCACGTCCAGTAATGCCTTTAACGAGAGGTCGCGGACCGAAACGGAAACCGGTACTGCATTTTTGAAATCCGCTTCATTATAAAGCGCGGTGTAACCGGTTTGCTTTTCAATAGCCGCCAGCACATTTTCCAGTTTCAGGTTAGAGCCTGAAAGTGTGACAGTTTGTGAAAACGTTTTTGCCGATACATGACAGATAAAACCTGTTAACAGGATGGCGATTAATTTAACCTGCATCAGAAGTTTTCTTTTAATTGCCGGATCGCAATTGAACAAGGCAGCGATCCCAGATTTGGTTGATTTCGGGAAGGGCCCGACAAAGAATGCCCTTCCGTTACAAAAAGTGATTAATTTCATACTTTTGCAACAGTTTGGTTGATTTAAAAAACAGTTGATTCTTTAGCGAGATAATTGTTGATGATCAGCCCAATTATAGCCGGCAGAGTGGTTCCAAGCACTCTCCGGCTTTTTCAGGCCGCAATGATTTCATCGGTACGTTTTCATGTCAGCAATAATTTGATTTATTAAATGATTATTAGTTTCCGTCCTTCGAGTTTATAGCGGATGCCAAAGTCGGCCAACGCATCCAGCAAGTCCTGTAATTGAAGGTCACGGCCGGGTTTACCCCTGATCACCATTTTCGGTGTATTCCCTTTATATTCTACTTCTATATCATACCAGCGGGCCAGTTGCCGCATAAATTCTTCGAGCGATACGCCTTCGAAATTGAACTTACCGCTTTTCCAGGCCACCACTCCGGCTACATCCACATTTTTACCGACAGCAATATTATGCTGCATCACCGCCTGCTGACCGGGTTGCAGCAATACCGCTTCCTGTTTTTTCTTCATCCTTACACTGCCTTCCAGTAAGGTAGTCCGCACAACAGGTTCATCTGTATAAGCATTAATATTAAAGCTGGTGCCCAATACCTCTACGGCGGCTGTATCCCCTATCATTACGCGGAAAGGCTGGTTGGCATTTTGAACCACTTCAAAATAAGCTTCCCCAGTAAGCTCCACTTTTCTTTCATTGCCTGTAAACGCAGTGGGATAGTGTAATACGGTAGCGGCGTTCAGCCATACCTGTGTGCCATCCGGCAGGGTAAGCCGGAACTGACGTGCCCTGGGGGTGGAAATGGTATTCCAGGCCACGGCGCCGGTCGCCCTCCCTGTTGGCTCATAGGCCAGTTGCCCGTCTTTCAGCATCACCCGTGCGCCTGCCTGTGCGGACACCTGCCCGTTGCCCATGCTATCCAGCACTACGGTACTCCCATCTGCCAGTGTTAAAACGGCGCCATCTTTACCCGGCTCAATAGGGCTTGCAGCCAATTGCTTTGCCGGTGTACGCCCTTTATTATTTATATGGGTAAGATACCAGGCGCCGGCGGCCATCAGCAGCGCAACCGCCGCCGCTACCCGCCACCAGGTGCGTATAGGACGCACCGGCACGTTCACCGCTTCATTAACAGACGGCTTGTCGGCATCCAGCACGTTTTGCAGTACCTTTTGCCACGCGGGACTATGAGATGAAGGCGTATCAACGGGCGTGTTCAGCGGTTTCCGGTTGAAATACGCCTGTACATGCGTTACCAGCCACGGCTCCGGATGCGCTTCCATCAGTTGCATCAGCTCCTCATAGTCGCCCGGCCCGGCAACTTCCGAATGTATAAGTTCCAGTAACCGGTTGGCCCTTTCAATAATTTTACTGTCCAAATATTTGTATTTAGTTTAATGTTGGTGGCATTAATGCGCGATTGCCAGTGCTTTCTGGCGGTATCACATGACTATAGTACCCTGGAGACAGGAAATATACACAAGCAAAACAAACTTTTTTTTAAAAGCGGTGTAAAAGGATCAAAATGAGGGGAATTTCAATGCCATGTTCTACCAGGTACTCCCTGATCACCTTGCCCGAGCGGGTGAGTGAATTGCGGACGGCCTGAACGGAGATGTCCAGTTCTGCGGCAATTTCAGCCGGCTTTTTACCAGACATGCGGTTCAGATGATATATTTTTTGCTGCTGTTGCGGCAGCTCATTGATGGCTTGCCGGATAAGCCGGGTGGTTTCTGACAAACTAACCGCGTCTTCGGTTTCATTGGTATGCAAATGTAATTCCCCGGTTGCTCCCAGCTGAACAGCCCGGAGCTTCTGCTGTTTCAGGTACTTAAAAGTGCGGTTGTATGCAATACGGGAAATCCAATACTGGGGTTCATCTACTTCCGGCAGTTTTTGCCGCCCCAGCCACAAATATAAAAAGACCTCCTGGGTAAGGTCTTTAACGGTATCGTCAACAGGTACCAGGTTATAAATGATCCTGTAAAGCTGCGGCATGTAAATATGAAACAGCTCTTCGAATGCCTGCTCATCTCCTTCGGCTATCCGGGAAAAAAGCGCCCGGTCTGTATGTTTATCATTCTTCTCCAATATTATTAGTCCCGTTATTGCGCTGTAAACATAATTTAATTTTTGGGAAAGAGATTTAAAGTGGCTAAAAAGGTGTTTTCCGGTAAGGGCATATTCCCCGGGGCATACAGGAAATAAATAAATAATTCCTTTTGATGATTATATTTGATGGCATCTTTTTTTATATAAATATCAGATAATGAAGATTTCGATTGGATGTTTAATGCTGACATTAGTCCTGTATACAACCGGGCTGCCGGCACAGTCGCGCGGCACTTACCAGAATCCTTTGCCCGTAGCATTCGGGGATCCTTATGTACTGCATGTAACCGGCAACAAATACTATATGTACGGCACCGGCGGTGTTGCCAAAAACGGGTTTGCCGCTTATTCCTCAGCCGACCTGGTGAACTGGAAAGATGAAGGCCAGGTATATTATGCCGGCAACAAGGGTGGCTGGAGCGATTCTACCGCCGCATGGAACGGCGCTTACTGGGCGCCTGAAGTGTACGAATATAAAGGCAGGTTTTATATGTTCTACAGCGCCCAATGGAAAAATAATCCCAATAAAGAACTTGAAAACTTCCGCATTGGCGTAGCAGTGGCCGACCGCCCTACCGGGCCATTCACCGATATCAACGGCGGACCTGTTTTTGATCCCGGCTACCCTGTGATTGATGCAAACGTACTCTTTGATAAAAACGGTAAATGTTATCTTTATTACTCCCGTTGCTGCTATAAACATGCTGTAGAAAGCGAAGTGGCTACCTGGGCCAAACAAAAAGGATGGTTTGATACCATAGAAGAAAGCTGGGTATACGGCGTGGAGCTGAAGCCTGACTTCAGCGGTGTAATCGGCGAACCTGTGTTGTTATTACGCCCGCCTGTAAAAATGGATGATAAGCATTCCGAATGGGAAAGCCGCTCCGTTACCTCAAAAGAAGTGAACCGCCGGTGGACGGAAGGTTCCGTTGCATTCAAAAAAGGAGACACTTACTATATGATGTACTCCGCCAACTATTTTGGCGGCGGGAATTACGCCGTGGGATATGCTACCTCCAAAAGCCCGCTGGGTCCTTTTGTAAAAGGCGCAAATAACCCTGTATTGCAGAAAAACGTGGAGAAAGGCGGCACCGTTACCGGAACAGGGCACAACAGCATTACCTACTCCCCGGATGGGAAAGAGATGCTTTGTGTATATCATGCCCGCACTTCGGCAACAGGCGACCAACGTGTTGTTTTTATTGACCGGATGAAGATCTTAAAAGATGGCAAGCTGGTAGTGGGAGGGCCC
>JBCNPS010000596.1:0-4427 GCA_039593235.1 Chitinophaga sp.
GGAGCGCATCCTGGAATCCCTGGTGCCGTTCCACAGTAGGGGAAGAACCCCGCAGGCCCGTTACTTCAATAATGCGTCCGTGACCGTTCAGTTGCGCGGCTATATATTCTGCGGCCAGTTTGCCGATGTTATAATTATCGCCCCCGATGTAAGCGGTAAAGGAATCGGTGGCCGCTTTACGGTCCAGGATGATCACCGGGATGCCCTGCCCATAGGCAGTAGCAATTACCGGCGCCAGCGGGGCCGCCTCATTGGGCGATACTACCAGGATATCAATTTTCCCTGCCAGCAGTTCCCGGATCTGTGCTACCTGTCGCTTGCTGTCGCTTTCTGCATCACGATACAATAACTGCATCTCCGGATGATAAAAAAGTTCCCGCTTCATTTCTGTAAGCATGTTCCGGCGCCAGTCGTCGTTACCGGTACACTGGGAAAATCCGATCCGGTACTTTGGCCCTGTTTCCGGGCGGCATCCTGCTATATATAATAACAGGGGAAGGCATATTAAATAGAGATATCGTGCTGGCAATTTTGGTCTTATTTCTAAAAACAATGATACAAAATTGAAAGAGATCATCCGGGAATATATCTACGTTTATGTGTAAATAGTTGTTTATCAAAGTAATATATGGAATTATAGTCGTTGTTATAATTTCGAAAGAAAGTGGTGTGATACAATAACGGCAGCCTTTTTCAAAGAAGTAGGTTTGACACATCGATCAAACTATTTCTACGTTATGAACAACAACATTGTTTTCTTCTGGGCCTTTGTAGTAGCGCTTGGTGGTTTTCTTTTCGGTTTCGATACGGCTGTTATCTCCGGCGCGGAGCAGCATATCCAGCAATACTGGCATTTAACGGAAGTACAGCACGGATTTACCGTGTCCATTGCCCTTATAGGAACAGTGTTTGGCGCATTGGGCGGCAGTATGCCATCCGATAAGCTGGGGCGCCGCGCTACTTTATTACTGGTGGCTTTAATATACCTGGTATCGGCCGTAGGTACTGCCATGGCTACCAACTGGTACTTTTTCCTGGTATGCCGTTTCATTGGCGGCCTGGGTGTTGGCGCTTCTTCAGTAACAGCCCCGGTATATATTTCAGAGGTGTCCCCGGCATCTTATCGCGGCCGAATGGTCGCTTTATTCCAGTTTAACGTAGTTTTTGGCATTCTCGTTTCTTATTTATCCAACTACTTCATTGGTGGATATGGCGGTGAAAACTCCTGGCGCCTTATGCTGGGTATCCAGGCTTTTCCTGCGGCGCTCTTCCTGGTGCTGCTCCGCTGGGTTCCTGAAAGTCCCCGCTGGTTGCTGTTAAGGGAGAAGAAAGAAGCGGCTGCCATCAAAACCTTGCAAATCATCAATCCTGCCGGTTACACGGAAGATATCAACACCATCCGGCAGTCGCGGCACCAAAGCGTTGGTGCGCCAAAGGAACGGCTGTTCTCCCGTAAATACCGCACACCGGTGATGCTGGCGGTATTGTTCGCGGTATTCAACCAGGTGTCGGGCATCAATGCCATTATTTATTATGCTCCCCGGATTTTTGAAATGTCCGGCTTGGGAACCGCCTCTTCCCTGCTTTCCACCGTTGGCCTGGGCATCGTGAATTTCATTTTCACGCTAACGGCTATACGGTTTATTGACCGTATCGGCCGCCGGCAACTGATGCTGATAGGCACCGTAGGGCTGGTTGCCACGCTGGGACTCACCGCCATTTCCTTTTATACGCATACCGGCGGTATTGCGGTGATCTCTTACCTGCTCATCTATATAGCATTCTTCGCCTTCTCGCAGGGCGCCGTGATATGGGTATTTATCTCTGAAATATTTCCAAATGCCGTGCGCGCTAAAGGTCAAACGCTGGGCAGCTTTACCCATTGGATCATGGCGGCTCTTATTGCCTTTACATTTCCCTGGCTCGCCAGCCACATCGGTGGCGGCCACATTTTCGCCTTCTTCTGCGCTATGATGGTATTGCAGCTGCTTTTTGTATGGCGTGTGATGCCGGAAACAAAAGGGCAAACACTGGAAGAAATTGAAATGACAATGGTTGTGCATTAAACAGATCACTTATGAAAAACAAGTATAACATCGCCTGCCTCGGGGAAATATTGTGGGACATTTTACCGGACCGGGAACTGCCGGGCGGCGCTCCTATGAACGTAGCGTACCATTTGCAGAAACTGTCGCAGCAGGTAGCCATGGTATCGGCTGCCGGCACTGATGATCATGGAAGGCGGCTACTGCTACACATGCACAATATGCAGTTGTCTAACGCCTACGTACAAACGAATACTACCTATGCCACCGGTAAAGTAAATGCCTGGATGGATGCGCACAACGATATGCAGTACGATATCCTGTATCCCGTGGCCTGGGATCATATTGCCTGGAATGATTCCCTGGAAGTTTTGTTGTCGGGAGATGACCTGCAGTATGTTGTTTTTGGCAGTTTGATGGCCCGGCACGAAGTATCCCGTGATACGCTCCGGAAGGCGTTGCAATCGCCCGCCATAAAAGTGCTCGATATTAACCTGCGCGCTCCCTGGTATTCGCGCGAAACCCTGGAGTGGCTGATGAACAGCTGCCAGTTGCTGAAGCTGAACATTGCAGAACTGGAGCTGATCAGCGCCTGGTACGGAACCTGGCCTACACATGAAGAACAGGTACAGGAACTGTCTTCCCGCTTTAACATACCTACTATAGTAGTTACTCTCGGCAGCAAAGGTTGCATGGGATATATAGACGGAACATTTTATTACCAGGAAGGACAGCCGGTAAAAGTAGCGGATACCATTGGCAGCGGAGATGCATTCCTGGCCGGTTTTCTCGTGAGCCGGCTGCAGCAGCGTTCTCCCGCCTGGAGCCTGGCCTATGCCAATGCCCTCGGCGCGCTGGTGGCATCCCGCCACGGCGGCTGCCCGGAATACGATCCGGCGGAGATATTCAGCATGATGAAAGTACCACAGCACACTTAGCCAGTTATTACATTTCCACACCACCATTTCACAAATTCCATTTATGAAAAAGTTGTTTTACTTATTACCGATGTTGTTGTTCGGCGTTTTCGCCATGGCACAGCAACGTAACATTACCGGTACCGTTATCAGTAAACAAAACAGAACACCCTTGCCCGGCGTTACCATACAGGCGGGCAACAGGAACACCATTACCAATGGCAGCGGGCAATTCACGCTGCCGGCCGCTGTAGGCGAGGTGCTTAACTTCTCCTATATCGGGATGAAACCAATGTCGCTGAAGGCAACGGAAGGCAACATGTCCGTAGAAATGGACGAAAACGCTACGGATCTGAACCAGGTGATTGTAACCGGTTATCAAACACAGAAAAAGGCTGACCTTACCGGCGCCGTATCCGTAGTGAACGTAAGCGAAATAAAAGACATCCCGCTTGGCAACCCGGTGAAAGCCCTGCAGGGCCGGGTTCCCGGTGTGCTTATTACCACCAACGGCGATCCTAACAGCAATGCCACTGTACGTATCCGCGGTATAGGGACCCTGGGCAACAATGATCCGCTGTATGTAATTGATGGTATCCCTACCAAAAGAGGATTGCAGGAACTGAACCAGAATGATATTGAATCCATCCAGGTGCTGAAAGATGCATCTTCAGCTACCATCTACGGTTCCCGCGCAGCCAACGGCGTTATCATTGTTACCACCAAAAGAGCAAAGAAGGGCTACAGCCGCATCACTGCAGATGTATCTGCTTCCCTGCAGGATTACAGTACCAAGCTGAAAACGCTGAACACCGATGGCCGTGGCCGCGCTTACTGGCAGGCTGCCGTAAATGATCATGCCAATCCGAATAATAACCAGATCTACCAGTACGACTGGAACGGTGATTACAACAACCCGGTACTCAACAAAGTGATACTGCCGGAATTTATTGACGCCGCCAAAACCATGAAGCCGGCAGATACTTACTGGTACGATCAGATTGCACAAACTTCCCTGCTGCAAACCTACAATGTGTCTATTGCCAATGGCAATGAAAGAGGCAATTCCTATTTCTCTGTAGGCATGTACAATAACAAAGGCATTGTAAAAGAAACGCAGCAAAGGAAAATAACCGCCCGCTTTAATACCGACTATTCCTTTTTTAAAGGCCGGCTGAAGATCGGCGAAAACCTGTCGGCCACTTACATCAGGGACGCATTGGTACCGGCCGGCGATATTCTTTTCGCGGCGCTGGTACAGCAGCCTGTAGTGCCTGTACATACCGTTGATGGCGGCTGGGGCGGCCCTGCACCCGGCATGACCGACAGGCAGAATCCCGTGAGGCTCATTGAAGATAACCGCCAGAACAAAAGCAATTTCCTTCGTTTATTCGGCAACGTATATGCCGATGTGGAAATAATTCCTAACCTCCACTTCAAAAGCAGTTATGGCGTAGATTACAAC
>JBCNPS010000597.1:0-4409 GCA_039593235.1 Chitinophaga sp.
ACACACCACTTCCACTCCTGTAGGAGATCTTAGCGAATTAAAAGCCATCGTAACTGCTTTTGGCGACCATGCGCAAAAACTCAATATCAGCGCTACCAAATCCATGACAGGTCACCTGCTTGGAGCTGCCGGCGCCATTGAAGCCATTGCATGTATCAAAGCCACCCAGGAAGATATTATTCCTCCCACTATCAACACTTCCGTGCTGGGTGAAGGAATCCCTACCAACCTGAACCTCACGCTCGGTAAAGCCCAGCAACGTACTGTAAACGTAGCAATGAGCAATACCTTCGGTTTTGGCGGCCACAACGCAATTGTAGTATTCAGGAAATATAAAGCGTAAGCGGGCGCCTTCGGCGCCTGTAAATTGTCTTGGAACACTGATTACGCTGATTATACTGATTAGTTTGATTTTGTTTTTTGAGATATTAATAAGGGAGATATAAGCGGAGATTTCGCTTTTGTCTCCCTTTATCTTTTGGGTTACTGCTGCTTATACTACAGGATGTGGCAACATCATCAGATACAATAAGCCATATTTAATAGATACGGCTTAACTCCGGCCCGGATATAGCTTATATAAGGGGAAAATACGGCGGGAACAGGCAGTATCCATACTGTTACCCGGGAGTATCCATACCGTAAAATGCCCGGGGCTTATATGGTAAAGCCTTTCCCTGATGTCCGGATACGACATTTTTCATACCAGCGCTTGTTGTTATCCAATGCTTTAATATGTAGCATATTTTTTTTGTTTTCCCTGCTTGATTTTTTAATCAAATAACCTGTTTCAGTACCTCTTTATTCCAACGATCCTTTTTTCATTTCCTCTCTTCAAAAAAATCACAAATAATCAAATCAAACTAATCAGTATAATCAGCGTAATCAGTGTTCCAGGACAATTTACCAGGCGCCGAAGGCGCACTTCGCTAAAATTTTTAGCAAAACAAATCTCATAATTCGCAATTATGCCGTAGCTTAGTAGTTTAATATTATGGCAAAGAAAAAAGAGAATGTACCCGAGACTTCCGTAGCGCAAGCCCCGGCAGATGAACAAATAGCCATCTTTGGCGCCCGGGAGCATAACCTGAAAAACCTGGACCTGCAGTTGCCCAAAAATGAACTGGTAGTAATTACCGGCATCAGTGGCAGTGGAAAATCATCACTGGCATTTGATACCATTTATGCAGAAGGACAACGCCGTTACATGGAAAGCTTTTCCGCTTATGCCCGCCAGTTTATCGGCGATATGGAAAGGCCCGATGTAGATAAGATCACCGGGCTTTCCCCCGTTATTTCCATAGAACAGAAAACAACGAATAAAAATCCCCGGTCTACCGTTGGCACCATTACGGAGATATACGATTTCCTCCGCCTGCTCTATGCACGCGCCGGAACCGCCTACTCCTACAATACCAACAAACCAATGACCCGCTTCTCCGAAGAGGAAATACTGGCGCATCTTTTCAAACACTATAAAAATAAAAAACTGGTGATCCTCGCCCCGCTCGTGCGCGGGCGAAAGGGCCACTACCGGGAACTGTTTGAACAGGTACGCAAACAAGGCTACCTCAAAGTGCGGATCGACGGGGAAATTGAAGACCTGAAAGAAAGAATGCAGGTGGATCGTTACAAGATCCACGATATAGAACTGGTGATAGACCGCATCCAGGTACAGGAAGACGCCCGGACCCGGATCAGCCAGAGCGTGCAGAAAGCCCTCACCATGGGAAAAGGACTGCTGTTCATTATGGATCACGACACCAATAAAGTGAGCCAGTACAGTAAACAACTGATGTGTGAAGATACCGGCCTTTCCTATGAAGAGCCCAGCCCGAACACCTTCTCCTTTAACTCGCCCTATGGCGCCTGCCCCCGCTGTAAAGGACTGGGCACCATTTACCAGATAGATATGGACGAAGTAATCCCTGATTACAACGTATCCATCAGCGACGGCGGCCTTAAACCATTGGGCGAGGCCCGCGATACCTTTACCTTTAAACAGGTACAGCAACTCGCCAAAAAGTATAAATTTTCCTTAACAGCCCCTATTTCCAACATACCGCAAAAAGCCCTCAACGTATTGTTGTTTGGTGATGAAAACGGTAAACTGGAAGTAGACATGGAATTTGGGGAAAACAACGGCGGTACCGAATACGCTACAGAATACGAAGGCGTTGTGAATATGGTTCGCCGCTATTTCAACGATACCTCTTCCGATCATGTACGCAGCTGGGCAGAAGGCTTCATGAAACTAAGCACCTGCCCCGAATGCAACGGCGCCCGCCTCAAAAAGGAAAGCCTGTTCTTTAAGATCGATGAAAAAAATATTTCCGAACTCGGCAACATGGACCTGGATAAGCTCCTGGCCTGGTTTGGAAATATCGAAAGCCGCCTGGAGAAAAAACAGAACGCTATCGCTAAAGATATCCTGAAGGAAATCCGCGAGCGGCTGGGATTCCTGCTGAACGTTGGGCTAAACTATCTTACCCTGAACCGGGCCACCAGGACCCTCAGCGGCGGCGAATCACAGCGTATCCGCCTTGCCACCCAGATAGGCTCACAGCTTATGGGCATCACCTATATCCTGGATGAACCCAGTATTGGCTTGCATCAGCGCGACAATATGCAGCTGATAGATGCCCTGCGCAACCTGAAGGAAATGGGTAATACCGTAATTGTAGTGGAGCACGATAAAGATATCATGCTGCATGCCGATCACCTGGTGGATATTGGCCCGGGTGCAGGCGTACATGGCGGTCAGATCATCGCACAAGGCACTCCCAAACAAATCCTGAAACTCAATACGCCTACAGCGGGATACCTGAACGGTAAAACATCTCCCGAAATACCCGCCCAGCGCAGGAAAGGCAACGGTAATTTCCTGGAGCTGAAAGGCGCTTCCGGCAACAACCTGAAGAATGTGAACCTGAAACTGCCCCTGGGCACTTTCATCTGTATCACCGGCGTTTCAGGCAGCGGTAAATCTACCCTGATCAACGAAACCCTGTATCCCATTCTTTCCAAACATGCGTACGACTCCAAAATGGTTCCGATGCCGTACAAAAGCATCAAAGGACTGGAGTTCATAGATAAGGTGATTGAAATTGACCAGTCGCCCATAGGCCGTACCCCACGCAGTAACCCCGCTACCTATTGCGGATTTTTTACCGACATCAGAACCCTTTTTGCATCTGTACCGGAAGCAAAGATCAGGGGGTATAATGCCGGCCGCTTTTCCTTTAATGTAAAAACCGGCCGTTGCGATGTTTGTGAAGGCGGCGGTATGCGCGTTATTGAAATGAACTTCCTTCCGGATGTATACGTGCATTGCGAAAAATGTAACGGTCGCCGTTATAACCGCGAAACACTGGAAATACGCTATAAAGGCAAATCTATTTCGGATGTACTGGATATGACCGTAGATGAAGCCGTGGAGTTTTTCCAGCCGGTACCATGGATCTACCGGAAAATAAAAACCCTGCAGGATGTGGGACTGGGATACATTACCCTCGGGCAATCTGCCGTAACCCTTTCCGGGGGTGAGGCGCAGCGGGTGAAACTGGCCACCGAACTTTCCAAGAAAGATACCGGCAAAACCATTTATATCCTTGATGAACCCACCACAGGGCTGCATTTCCAGGATATACAGCTGCTGCTGAAAGTACTGTATAAACTGGTAGACAGGGGCAACACCGTACTGGTGATAGAACATAACCTGGATGTTATTAAGATGGCCGACCACATTGTAGACCTGGGCCCCGAAGGCGGCGGAGGCGGAGGTACCATCCTCTGCACCGGCACCCCGGAACAGGTAAGTACCTGCAAGGACAGTCATACCGCCAGATTCCTCAAAAAGGAGCTGGGAATTTAATATCTTGCCAACTGTAAACAAGCCATGAAAAGCATCTACCAGATATTACTGACCTGTTTTATTTTCGCAGGCATCATCGCCTGCGAAAATGAAACGAAGGTATGTGATCAGACTTTGCGGAATGATTACCATACACACTTAATGCGTAAGCTCAACGGCAAGTTGGCAGATACCGTTATGCCCAAAGTAACCGCATACGCCTTTGACAGGGATACCATTTATAAGAGTCAGCCGCTGGGCGACCTGTTCTTCCAGCTGTCGCCCATTGCAGACAGCAGCCTCTTTTACCTGAAAGTGGATTCCAGCTTTGTACCCGACACCTTAAAGATCAGGTATACACGGCAACAGCACTTTATATCGCCGGGATGTGGTTTTGGTACCTATTTTAATATAGATACCGTTATCACCACCATGCATACCATCGATTCTGTTGCAATTAATAATAAGTCCGTAACTAGCAGTAATGACACGCATCTTACTTTGTATTTCTTTTTTAACTAGTATCCTGCTCAGCGTTGCTTCCACGGCACAAAAC
>JBCNPS010000598.1:0-4398 GCA_039593235.1 Chitinophaga sp.
TGATCGCGTGCAGGCGCAGGATCAGGCCCTGGCTTCCCTGCAGCAGGGTGTCGTGCAGGTCGCGCGCGATGCGTTCGCGCTCGCCGTTGCGTTCCTGCAGGCGTGACGTGGTAGCACGTCAAAAAATATCTGAGAGAGGTACAAAAACGGGGCGCCTTAGTTCACTATCTTATTGGCGCAGCTGCTGCTGGCAAAGGCTTCGGGTTTGGCTTTAAAGGCAAAGCCCATCCCGAGGATATAGCCCATTGCTTCCCGCAACGCCAGGTTGCTTTTGAACTGAGGGTTGGTATTGATGTCTGCGTGTACTTCCATGTCTACATCATACTCAGTAAACAGGTCGCACAGTTCATACGCAATTTCAATACTCTTCGCTACTTCCACCAGCATGCGCTCTTTGATAGAATAGCGATCCTTGGTTTTTTCATTGTGAATAAACATAAATCCGCCGTGACCTTCCCGCAGGAATACAATCACCGTAGCAAATTCCGTATCTACTCCTTTTACCTGGGAATCAGTGCCGATGCACACTTTCAGCCGGAATCCCTTTGCGGTTTCACGGACGATGGCTTGTCGTACTTCTTCCTTTACCGGAAGGTGGATAACCTCTCCATTAAATCTTCTCCATTGCATACATGTATATATTAAGGGTGAACATGCGTAATTGGGTTATGCTATAATGCCTGCCTGCTGAAGTAATACCATGCGCTAATTGGGTCAACAATATGGGATGCGTTCATTGGGGGATAACAGCAATATGTACGAATATACGAAAAAGCTGTTAGCATTAGCTAACAGCTGTATATTAAAAAAATAAGAAGATTCGGAGAGAAGGAAGGCTAGAACTGTCCGGTGCTAAGCATTACAAGGGTGCAAGCCTCTACTGGCTGGATATTGTGTTGCCGGGCAATATCTTCCAGCTCCGGGTTTTCTGCGCCGGGGTTGAAGATAATGCGGCGGGGCTGCAACTGCAGTATATAGTCGTAATACGCTTTCTGCGCCACCGGGTTCAGGTACATGGTTACCGTATCTACTTTTTCAAGCGGTGGATGTTCGGTGATCACCGGCGTATCGTCAATGGCGGCCGCACGTTTTCCGATCGCTACTACCGGGTGGCCCTTGGCCTTCAGCCGGTTCACTGCCAGGTAGCTGTATCTTTCCGGGTTTGGCGATGCGCCCAGTACCACGGTGAGCTTTTTATCATTATTGGTTTCCATACTGCTAATTTACGGAATTTGGCGCAGGTGATAAGCGCTCCGGGCTTTGGCAGCGGAAACGCCATGAAGCCTGTTTTCGTGTAGGCGGGAGGGTAATTACCGGGAAGGAATTGTATTGCTGCCCGGAGCAATAATACTTCTTTGTACGGTTAATACAGTGATGGTAATTATCAGGCCCGGAAAACTATTTGATCAGCTTTATGAGGCTGCTGTAGAACCAGCTTTCTTCTGATTTGATAAATGCGCCAATGGTTTTATCTGTTTGCTGGGCGAATTTTGTGATATTGGAGATAGAATCCTTGAAGGCTTTCATCTCTTTGTCTTTAGGATCACCCTCTGCCTGTTGCAGCTGTAACAGTACTTTCATGATAGGGTCCAGCTCACGTTTCTTTCTTTCACGGGCTATATAGGTAGCTACTTTCCAGATATCTTTCTCTGCTACAAAAAACTCTTTTCTTTCCCCCGGGATCAGGATACGTTCCACCAGTCCCCAGTTAATAAGCTCCCGCACATTCATATTGGTATTTCCGCGGGAAATGTTCAGTTCCTCCATGATATCATCGGCACTCAACGGATCAGGCATTACCAGCAATAAAGCGTGGATCTGGGCCATTGTACGGTTAATGCCCCACTGGGCGCCCAAAGAGCCCCATGTTTGGATAAACTGCGCTTTTGCTTCCACTAAATTCATGTAGGTCGTTATTTTATAGCGTTTGACGGTTTACGAGGTCAAATGTATACCAGGTTTTTGAACTTTCAAAATCTAATGAAACATTTTACCCACGAATGACGGGAGGGATCAGCGGTATTACCGGTTGTTCAGGGCACAAAAAAAGGCGGAGCATTCACTCCGCCTTTCGTATAGCTATTACAATTTTTTATACCAGCATGGTTACCGGGTTTTCCAGGAAACCTTTCAGGGTAGCCAGGAAGCGGGCCCCTACAGCTCCGTCCACGCTTCTGTGGTCGCAGCTCAGGGTCAGCTTCATGATGTTGGCAGTTTTTATCTGGCCCTTTTCTACTACCGCAGTTTCTACGATATTACCAACCGCGAGGATCGCTGAATCCGGCGGGTTGATGATGGCAGTAAATTCGTCGATGCCCAGCATGCCCAGGTTGGAAACGCTGAAGGTATTACCGCTGAACTCCTGTGGCTGCAGCTTCTTATTTTTGGCTTTATCGTACAGGCCTTTTGCATCACTGGCAATCTGGCTCAGTGTTTTCTGATCTGCAAAGCGGATCACCGGTACTATCAAACCTTCTTCAATGGCTACCGCTGAACCGATGTGTATGTGCTGGTTTTCGCGGATGAAATCGCCCATCCAGCTGCTGTTCACTGCAGGATGCTGACGCAGCGCCATGGCGGAAGCCTTGATCACCATATCATTGAAGGAAATCTTAATAGGGGAAATTTCGTTGATGGATTTGCGTGCTTCTATCGCCTTATCCATATTCACATCTATTTTGAGGTAGAAGTGAGGCGCATTGAATTTGCTTTCGCTGAGGCGTCTGGCAATCGTTTGGCGCATTTTGGTCAGCGGAATATCTTTGAAGCCTTCCTGGCCGGCAGGTACAAAGGCAGGTGCAGCTGGCGCTGTACTGCTTTGTGCTGCAGGAGCCGCTTTGGCTGCAGGAACATAGCTGTCCACATCTTTCTTGATAATACGGCCACCGTCTCCGGAACCCGGAACCTGGCTGATATCAATGCCTTTTTCTTCTGCCAGTTTCTTTGCCAGCGGGGATGCTTTCACCCGGCCATCAGTGCTGGTGGCAGTGGCAGCAGGAGCCTCGTTTGGCGCCGGAGCCGGAGTTCCGTTCTGGGAAGGAGCCGCAGCAGATGACGCAGCTGGTGCAGGAGCGGAACCTTCAGCCGCCAGGATCGCGTCTACATTGGTACCCGCTTTACCCACAATGGCTATAATACCATTCACTTTGGCAGCTTCGCCTTCTTTTACACCTATATATAATAAGGTGCCGTCGGCATAACCCATTACTTCCATGGTTGCCTTATCGGTTTCCACTTCAGCCAGCACATCATCACCTTTCACAACGTCGCCTACTTTTTTATTCCAGGCAACTATTTTACCTTCTGTCATGGTATCGCTCAGGAGCGGCATCCGGATAACAGTAGCATTTTTCAGCGCTTCTTTTGCAGCAGCATCATCAGCCGGCGCGGCAGCGGCCGGAGCAGCCTGTGGAGCAGGTGCCGGTGCGGCAGCAGCGGGTGCAGGAGCAGCATCTTTTTTACCTTCGCTTTCCAGCAGGGAGCTATAATCTTCTCCCGGTTTACCTACAATGGCAATGATCCCGTTTACTTTAGCTGCTTTCCCTTTTTCAACACCTATATAAAGGAGGGTTCCTTCTACATAACCCATCACTTCCATAGTGGCCTTGTCTGTTTCCACTTCAGCTATAACATCGTCTGCCTTTACTGTATCGCCCACCTTTTTATGCCATTCCGCAATCACCCCTTCCGTCATCGTATCACTCAAAAGGGGCATTCTGATAACTTCTGCCATAGTGCTTTATTCAAAATTTTGTTCAAACCTACATGTTTTTGCGCAAAAACGCAAAGAAGGAATTGTAAACTGTTTAAAAATGTCTGTCTATCGTTAATATTTAATCAGCGTATGTACGCTAGAAATCCAATTCCATGTTAAGCCGGTCTTTCAGCTCTTTTACCAAAGGGTATTTCTCGGCCATCTGCTGGAACTGTTCCCGGCTGGAAAGTGGCGCCGGGCCAATATCCTGTACCTGCTGGCTTTCATCCAGCTGCAGGGTCAGTACAATGGTGGGGTTGTTGAATTTCTTCTTCAGGAACTCCGCAATTACCAGCTTTTCTTCTTCCATAAACCGGAACTGTACAATGTTCCGGCTTACTATTCCTACCTCGGCAGTACCCAGCAGTTTCAGCTGAGCCAGCTGCAAATTGCTTACCACCGTCATTTTGTTGGCCTGCCGGTACAGATCTATAAATTCTTCCCAGTACACATGAATGGCCCCCATGGTAAGCGGGGTGGATTGTACCTGGGTAGTGACCTGCTGTTTGGCAGCCATCGCCTCTTTCATGGCAGCAAGCCCGGTCAGTTTGCCGGCGGGCGCGGTGGCGGCTGTTGTACCGGCAGTGGCAACAGGGGAGGCCGCTGTTGCGGAAACCGGTGTGGTGGTAGCTCCTGCCGGATTG
>JBCNPS010000599.1:0-4398 GCA_039593235.1 Chitinophaga sp.
TGATGCAGTTAGGCCAGCCCTCCACTACACCACAGGAGCTGGCCGGCGTGCATCAGCCGGTATTGGTTATCGGAGGGGATAAAGACGAAGACAATAATACCGGCGGCGCTCTCGCAGCCATGATGCCGGCAGGAATGCACGGCACCGTAGCCGGAGATCATAATTCAGTAGTACGCAGTGCACCCTTTGCTGAATGGGTGCTCGATTTCCTCCAAAAGCATTAGCTCACCGTAAGCATGTTTCCATCTACCTTGATGGTATAAGCCGTCAGCGCTGCCGTAGCCGGGCCGGTATTTACGGCGCCGGTGGTGGTGTACCGGCTGCCATGACCGCAAGGCGCGTTACATTCAATTAACTTGGAGCTGTTGTTGTAAGTGGCTACCGTACATCCCTGGTGGGTGCAGGTACTGGACAGCGCCGTGAAAGACGATGCTGAATTGCCCGCTGCGGTGCGGATAATGATCACCCCGTCGGAGATCTTAAAGTCGCCCACATTGGTGAGATCACTGCCCAGGTTCAATGATAATTTGGCGTTACCTCCGCCGCCGCCGGGAGGATTAGGATCTGGATTATTGTCGCCTCCCTTGCTGCAGGCAGCCAAACCGGCAGTACATACAAGCGCCAGTGTAAGTCCGATGTTGGAAACAAAATCTCTTCTTTCCATAAAGTGCGTTTTATTAGTTGAGTGGATCGTTATCCTGTTTACGCAGGCGGAAAGAAGAAAGTTGCCTCAGTGAGCGAAATTTGTCTTGGAACGCTGATTAAACTGATTTCGTTGATTTCACTGATTTTATTTTTTGTATTGATTTTTAATCAACGTTTGAAAATAAGCGGGAGCTTCCAGCAAACGGCTACCGTACCAGGAAAACATTTCACCGTCTACCAGCTGGATATGTGCATCCGGCAATATGGTTTGTAGTTCTGCAATATGTTTTCCCTTAAAAGGATAGGGTTCTGAAGAAAGTAATACCCGGCGGCAGCCGCTGCCAGCCAGTTGCGTGGCAGTAATAACCGGGTACCGGGGAAGCGCTTCAAACACATTCCGGAAACCGCACAACTGCAGCATCTGGTGGATGAACGTATCGCCGCCGGCCACCATCCAGGGATCACGCCAGATAAAATAGGCGGCAGGAACGGCTTCAGTAAGGGGTTGCAGCGAAGAAAAATTGGTTTTGATCCGGGAAACCAGACTGGCGGCGGTATCCATGCGATCTGTTATCCCGCCGATACCGGTGATCATGTCGTATGCATCTTCAAGGGATTGGATATTACTCACCCATACCGGGTACTCCTGCATCAGCAGCTCCACATCAGCCGCCAGGTTTTCTTCCTTGTTGGCAATGATAAGGTCTGGTGAAAGCTGCCGTATAATATCGGGATGAATATTTTTGGTACCGCCTACCCGCGTCTTTTCCCGGAACCACGTTAACGGATGTACGCAGATTTTGGTAATGCCCACCACTTCTTTTTCAAGCCCGAGGGAATACAGCAATTCTGTTTGGGAGGGTACCAACGAAACAATCCGCCGTGGCGGATTGTCGAGTATTATCTGCCGGTGTAGCTGATCAGTAAATAACATGCGATGCTTTTATCTGCCGAGGGCCTGTATAATATCATATTTCGTAACGATGTGATGATTACCGCTGTCATCTTTTGTAAGCACGGCGCCGTTTTCCCGGTTGATATACACCGATAGTTTTTCAATAGGCGTATCCTGGCTTACCAGCGGGAAGGATGGCTGCATTACCTGTTGTACCAATGCGTCTTTCAGGTTAGCATCATCGATCAGCCGATTGAATAACCCGTTTTCAGAGATGGCGCCGATCAGTTCCCCGCCTTGTTCTACAGGGATATGTTCGATATCGTATTTTTTCATCCTGGCAATAGCTTCACTCACTTTCTCTTCTGCACCGATGGTTACCAATGGCTGGTTACGGCGTCCGTTCACTACATCCTTTACTGTTTTTACATCCAGGAATCCGCGTTCCATCATCCATTGATCGTTGTAAATTTTCCCTACATAACGGCTGCCATGATCATGAAAAATGACCACCACCACATCTGTGGGCTTCAGTGATTCTTTCAGCTGCAACAGCCCTGCTATGGCCGATCCGGCGGAATATCCCACAAAGATGCCTTCTTCTTTGGTGATACGGCGCGCCATCACCGCAGCGTCCTTATCGGTTACTTTTTCAAATTTATCGATCACTTTCATGTCGTAATTCTCCGGCACAAAATCTTCCCCGATGCCCTCGGTAATGTAAGGATACACTTCACTCATATCCAGCTGCCCGGTTTCAAAATATTTCTTCAGTAAGGAACCGTAGCTATCAATGGCCCATACTTTAATATCGGGATTTTTTTCTTTCAGGTATTTCCCCGTGCCGGTAACGGTACCACCGGTGCCGGTAGCCACCACCAGGTGCGTGATCTTCCCATCGGTTTGTTCCCATATTTCAGGCCCGGTTTGCTCATAGTGCGCATCGCGGTTAGCAAGGTTATCGTATTGATTCACATAAAATGAATTGGGCACTTCTGTGGCCAGTCTTTTGGACACGGAATAGTAGGAGCGGGGATCTTCAGGTTCCACATTGGTAGGGCAAACAATCACTTCTGCGCCTACGGCTTTCAGGATATCTACTTTTTCCTTGGATTGTTTATCTGTAGTCGTGAAAATACATTTATATCCCCTGATAATAGCCGCCAGCGCCAGGCCCATGCCTGTATTGCCGGAAGTGCCTTCAATAAGGGTGCCGCCTGGTTTGAGCAATCCTTTCTCTTCCGCTACATCCACCATTTTCACGGCCATACGGTCCTTAATAGAGTTGCCGGGGTTAAAGAACTCCACCTTTGCCAATACCGTGCAGGCAAGCGTGGCGGTTACGCGGTGCAGCTTTACCATCGGGGTATTTCCTATCGTTTCGAGTATATTATCACAGTATTTCATAAAAATGAGGTTGTATGTTTACGAAAATACGGAAATGCGCGGATTTTGTCTGACTCAGGATTATGATGATTTCGCTGATTACGCTGATTAGATTTTGTAATGATTTTAAAAAGATTTGGGGAGAGATAAGCGAAAGTATCCGCTTAAATCTCCCCAAGTCATTTTAAATCCAAAGTAATCAAATCAGCGTAATCAGCGAAATCATCATAATCCTGAGTCAGACAAATTCCGCGTATCTTTGCGGCGATGAACGAAAGGATTTTTATAACAGGAATTGGTACCGGCGTAGGTAAAACCATTACCGCCGCCTGTGTTACGGAAGCATTGACCGCCGATTACTGGAAGCCCGTACAAACAGGGTTGCTGGAAGGCACGGATACAGACACGATATCATCCTTATTGTCAAATGAAGTGTCAGTTTGTCATCCCGAGGCGTGGCGACTGGAAGCTCCCGCTTCGCCGCATCTGGCGGCGCGGCTGGAAAACTGCACAATAGATGTTAATCGCATCCTGCAGCTGGCGGATCAGTACCAGCCTGCAGGCAGAGCGTTTGTGATGGAAGGGGCCGGGGGCCTGATGGTACCCATCAATGAAGAGGTGTTTACACTGGACCTTATAGTATCCCTGAAAGCCAGGGTGGTGATTGTAGCGCAGAATTACCTGGGCAGTATTAACCACTGCATGCTTACCGCGCGGATGCTGCAACATACAGGCGTGCCCGTTATCGGATGGGTGTTTGGCGGCGACTATCACACTAACGAAGATGATGTGGTAAAATGGAGCGGGTATCCGAAAATAGGCCGTATTCCGCTGACAGATACGGTAGATAAGGCATTTGTTCAACAACAGGCACAGTTGTTGTCTACCTCGCTGCATACTTTACTGGCATGACCACTAAAAAGGATATACGAAAACATTTCCTGGAGCTGCGGCTCAACCTGGACGATCCCACCGCCCTTACCCTGAATGAACGGTTACTGGCAAATGTACGCCGGCTCGATTTCGGAGGTGTCAGGAATGCGCATATCTTTCTTCCTATCTCAGAAAAAAAAGAAGTAGACACCTGGCCCCTGGTAAAATGGGGGCGGGACCAATGGCCAGGTATGGAATGGGTGCTTTCCCGTTCCGACATGGAAAGCGGGGATATGGCGCATTATCACTGGAAAACCAATACCGTACTGGTTAAAAACAAATTTGGCATCCCCGAACCGGTTCACGGGGAAGTGGTGCCGCCGGAAATTATAGATCTTGTATTTGTACCTTTGCTGGCCTTCGACCGGCAGGGACAACGGGTGGGATATGGCAAAGGGATGTACGACCGCTTCCTGAAACAATGCCGGCCGGATGTGCGTACCATCGGCCTGTCGCTGTTTGAACCCGTGCTGCACATCGAAGACGCTGATCCCTTGGATGTACCGGTACATTCGTTATTGACCCCGGATCATATTTAT
>JBCNPS010000006.1:0-41604 GCA_039593235.1 Chitinophaga sp.
TAGAAGGTCGGAATCTTTTCGATGAGCCATTTGTTGATGGCTTCCGCGCGTTTGATATCCAGTGTTCTTTGCTGGATGCGGGAATAGTCATCGGTAAGATTTTCCCGGTGAGGCTGGGTGCGTGTTTTCAGGTAAACGATTCGCACTGCTGCACGGCCATTTTCATCTGTAAACTGCACCGGTGCGGAAATCTGGCCAGGTTTCAGGGTATCCAGCATCATTACGATATCTCTTTCCGTAGGATCATCCAGTTGATCAATGGTGATCAGGGTGCTTCCATCGCCGGTTTTCGACTGCATCATACCGCCATCGAATTTGGCGCTTGGTGCATCGCTATATTTCGCTACAGCTTCTGAGAAGGTAATTTTTCCTGCCAGGATGCTTTTGCGGATGGAGTCCAGTTTGGCGGTATTGGCGGCCAGGTCCGATTTGGTTACGGCAGCCCTTACAAGGATGTGCTGCACGGTAACATTATCGCCGGAGCGTTTCAGCATCATGATCAGGTGGTAGCCGTGTTGCGATTTCACCGGGGAAGACATTTCCCCTTCTTTCAAACGGAAGGCTGCTGCCAGGAAGTCGGGATCCCAGGTGTTTTTATCATTACGGTTCAGGGTGTATACGCCTTTGTTATCTTTTACGCCCGGATCTTCGGAGTAAAGGATAGCCAGGGAGCCGAAATCTGATTCTTTATTCTGAACACGTTTTTTGAAATCGAGGATGCGGTCAATAGCGTACTGGTCCATTTCGCGGGTAGCCTTTGGCTGGAGCACCAGGGTACCTATTTCCAGTTCGGATTCATAAAAATGGAGACTGTCTTTCGGGATAGCATCAAAGAAGCGTTTTACTTCTGAGGGCGTTACTTTTACCGGTTCAACGATCTTGTTGCGCATTGCCTGGGCCAGCAATCCTTCTTTGATAGGCTGGCGGAAGCGTTCGCGGAGCTGGTAAATGGAATAGCCGGTAATTTCCTTCATTTTTTCTTTACTGCCGTACATCGATTCAAAGTAGCGGATACGGTTTTCCATCTGGGCTTCCACATCGCCGTCGCTTACGGGTAAGCTGTCTCTTTCCGCCTGTAACACCATTACTTTCTGGGAAATCAGCATTTCCAGTGTTTTGCAGGCTGCGTCCGGCGGCAGGTTACCATCGGGCGAGTTATGCTGCTGGTCGCTGAGAGCTCCGTCCATATCGGATTTGAGGATGATTTTATCCCCTACAACGCCGATAATTTTGTCTGCCACCAGTTTTTGCTGGGCCGTAGAAGCCTGCCATAACAGCAAAACGCCTGCGGATAATGCTAAAAGTTTCTTCATACAAAAGCGGTAAAAACCAAAAATAACCATTTAAAAGTCAGTAGTATAGGGAAAGTCGATGGATTTAACAAAAGTTTAGATAAGCTGCCGCCTTTTAGCCATAAGCATCTTAGCCAAAAAAAGCGAAGAAAATAACGATGCCAGGTTTTGCACGATGGATCATTATTTTCTTCGCTGTATTGTTACTTTAAGCGGGGTAGCCAACAGCTACCGGCTTTTATAAAGTTCTCTTTACTTCTACTTCTTCAAACCCTTCGATGTAGTCGTTTGGTCTGAGGTCGCTGTAACCGCGTACGCTCAAACCGCACTCCATGTTGGCGGCTACTTCTTTCACGTCATCTTTATAACGTTTCAGGGAGCCGAGTTCGCCGGTGTGCACCACGATACCGTCGCGTACTACGTTGATACGGGTGTTTCTTGTCAGCTTGCCATCGACAACGAAGCAACCTGCCACAGTAACCTTTTCGAATTTGTAAGTTTCGCGCACCTGTACGTTGCACACCACTTTCTTCTCGATTTTTGGTTCCAGCATACCTTCCATGGCGCTCTTGATTTCATCGATCGCGTCGTAGATGATAGAGTAGTTACGGATCTCGATATTTTCCTTTTCCGCGAGCTTGGCAGCCTGGGAAGAAGGCCGTACCTGGAATCCGAGGATGATGGCATCGGAGGCGGTTGCCAGCAATACGTCGGATTCTGTGATCTGTCCTACTGCTTTGTGAACGATGCTGATCACGATTTCTTCGGTAGACAGTTTCTGCAGGGAGTCGCTCAATGCTTCCACAGAACCATCAAAGTCGGCTTTGATGATGAGGTTCAGCTGTTTGAAGTTACCCAGTGCCAAACGGCGGCCGATTTCATCCAGGGTGATATGTTTCTTGGTACGGATACCTTGTTCACGAACAATTTGTGCCCTACGGTTAGCTACTTCTTTAGCTTCAGACTCATCGGAGTACATCTTGAATTTCTCACCTGCCTGTGGCGCACCATTCAGGCCGAGTACCTGTACCGGCATGGATGGTCCTGCTTCTTCCATTTTCTGACCACGTTCGTTGAACATGGCTTTGATTTTTCCGAAGAAGGAACCGGATACGATGGTATCGCCCTGACGGAGGGTACCATTCTGTACCAGGAGGGAGGCAACATAACCGCGGCCTTTGTCCAGTGTAGCTTCCACGATACTTCCGGAGGCTTCGCGGTCCGGATTGGCTTTCAATTCCAGGAGTTCCGCTTCCAGTAATATTTTTTCGAGGAGCACGTCGATATTTAACCCGCTTTTCGCGGATATTTCCTGGCTCTGGTATTTACCGCCCCAGTCTTCCACCAGGAGGTTCATGCCGGCCAGTTGTTCTTTGATTCTTTCAGGATTTGAGCCTTCTTTATCCACTTTGTTGATAGCGAATACCATTGGCAAACCGGCTGCCTGTGAGTGGGAGATGGCTTCTTTTGTTTGCGGCATGATGGCATCATCAGCAGCGATCACGATAACAGCGATATCCGCTGCTTTGGCACCACGGGCACGCATCGCTGTAAACGCTTCGTGACCGGGGGTATCGAGGAAGGTGATCTTTTTGCCGCTGGCAGTGGTTACCTGGTATGCACCAATGTGCTGGGTGATACCACCGGCTTCACCGGCTACCACGTTTGCGCTGCGGATGTAATCGAGCAGGGAGGTTTTACCGTGATCGACGTGACCCATGATAGTTACGATCGGTGCACGTGGCACCAGGTCTTCCGGATCATCTACTTCTTCGTCATCATCGGTTTCTTCTGCATCTTCCAGACCAATAAATTCCACTTCATATCCAAATTCGCCGGCTACCAGTTCTATTACTTCCGCATCGAGGCGTTGGTTGATAGATACCATGATACCGAGGCCCATACATTTAGAGATCACTTCCGCGAAGCTTACATCCATCAGGTTGGCCAGTTCGGATACAGAAACGAACTCTGTAACCTGGAGTTTGTTATCTCCTCCATCGCCCTGGTTGATTTTCTGGTTGGCTCTTTCCTCGCGTTTTTCCCTACGGTGTTTGGCTTTCACGTTTTTACCGCGACCGCCGCCACCGAGTTTGGCCATTGTTTCTTTGATCTTATTCTGGATCTCGTTCTTATCGATTTCTTTTTCTTCGGTAGTACGTTTATCCTCGCCGCGGTGCTGACCTGGTCTGTTGAAGTTGCCGCCCTGGCCTGGCCTGTTATAGCCACCGCCTTGTCCGGGTCTGTTACCTCCACCTTGTCCGCCGGGACGGTTGTAACCTCCGCCCTGTCCGGCTGGTCTGTTACCGCCGGGACCGCCTTGTCCGCCTGGCCTGTTATAGCCGCCCTGACCCTGGCCTTGTCCGGCAGGTCTGTTATAGTTACCGCCGCCGGTGCCTGTATTGGCGCCGCCTGGCCGGTTATGTGTACGGTTGTCGCCTTGAGGGCGGTTGCCGCCCTGGTGTCCGCCGCCGCGGTTATCATGGTGGGGGCGATTGCCGCCTTGTCCGCCGTGTTGATGCTGGCGATGTTCCCCGGGAGCGCCGCCTTCTTTGCGGTCGCCTTCTTTAAAGTCTTTAGGCTGAACAGGTTCAGGTTTCTTTTCCACGATAATACGCTTGCGTTTGCGTTTCTCGTCCCTGCTAAAGTTGCTGTTCTTGTTATTATCGCGTCTGTCAGACTGAACTGGCAGTTCAATTTTGCCGATCACTTTCGGGCCGGTTAATTTTTCGGCCTGGATATTTTCAATCACAGCAGCACCGGCAGCCTCGTCTTGTGCCTGTGGGGCAGCAGGAGGAGGTGTAGATGGTGGGGTGTTTTCGGCAGCAGCGGGTTTGCGATTTTCCGGTTTTACAACATTTTTAACAGGAATTTGCGCCGGTTCTTTAACTGCAGCGGGTTTTGCCTCTTGTAATACTTCTTCCACTTTTTTAACTACAGGTTTATCTTCAACCGGTGCGGCTTTCTCCGTTTTTTCTGTCGTATCGGTTTTGTCTGTTTTCGCTACTTTCTCTGCCGGTGGAGTGGTTTCGGCTTTAGGGGCCTGTTCCACTTTATCAGCCTTGTCAACTGGTTTTTCAGTTGGCGCTGTAGTTGCTTCCTGTGCAGGAACGGGTTTAGGTTCCGGTTTTTCAGCAACGGGAGGAGCAGGGGTAACCGCTGGTTTTTCTTCTTTTACCGGTGGTTTTTCTGCTGCCTGTTGCGGAGCCGGGGACTCTTCCTGGTCTGCTTTTCTGGCAACTGGTTTTTTATTGCGGTTTAATGCGTCCAGATCGATGGTGGTGATCACTTTAGGGCCGTTTATTTTCGGCGATTCAGTTTTCTTCACGGTGTCTGGTTCTGCCGGAGGAGGCGTTGCCGGCGCTTTGGGAACTTCCGCAACAGGGGGAGCTGTAACAACGGGTGGTTCAGGCTTCGGTTCAGCTTTTTCCTTTGCGGGAGGCGGGGTTGCCGGGGCAACATTCGCCTGTGGTTGTGGTTCCGGTTTAGGGGTTTCCTTTGCCGGTTCCGGTTTAGTTTCAGGCTTTGCTTCCTGTTTGGGAGCAGCAGCCGTCTCTTCTTTTTCTTTAGTGGTATTCTTTTTAGCCGCCGCTTCCGCTTCCTCCTTTTCTTTCTTCTTCATCGTTTCTAACACGCTTCCTTTAGGCAGGGCTATCTGGTCGCTTTTGCGCTTGTTAGCCTTGTCCTGCTGGAACTCCGACTGCAGTGCTGTGTACATAACAGCCGTAAGACGGGCATTTGGAGAACCAAAGCCGTCCATATCAAAGCCTTTATTGCCAAGGAAATCGATGAGGGTTTCCTTACCAATATTAAACTCTTTGGCTGCAGCCAGCAATCGTGGTGTGTTGTTTGTTGTTTCAGGCATATCGTATTTCGGGCCTCCCCTGTTTCCCGTTTCTTCAAAACGGGATGTTTTTTTACGTTTAAACAATAACTCGAAAAAATCAATTCCCTTTCTAATAAGGCCTTTACCTGGGAAGGGTTGTGGCTCGGCTTTATTCTTTGTCAAACTCTTCCTGTAATATTCTTCTTACATCCTGCACTGTCTCTTCTTCCAGATCGGAACGGCGAACCAGTTCTTCAACGGTCAGCTCCAATACGCTGCGGGCAGTGTCACAACCTATTCGTTTAAGCTCATCTATTATCCATTCTTCGATTTCATCGGAAAATTCTTCCAGATCGATATCAAATTCTGACTGTTCCTGTGCTTCATCACGGAATACATCAATCTCAAAACCAGTCAGTTCACAAGCCAGCTTTATGTTTACTCCTTTTTTACCGATAGCCAGTGATACCTGGTCGGGGTTAAGGTAAACGGAAGCGTATTTGTTCTCATTATCCACTTCCATGCGGCTGATCCGGGCAGGTGTTAACGAACGCTGGATCAACAACTGAATGTTGGTGGTAAAGTTAATGATATCTATGTTTTCATTTCTCAGTTCGCGTACGATGCCATGTATACGGCTTCCTTTCATACCCACGCAGGCGCCCACCGGATCTATACGGTCATCGTAGGATTCAACAGCCACTTTGGCTCTTTCACCCGGTTCGCGAACAATTTTCTTGATAACAATCAGCCCGTCAAAGATCTCAGGCACCTCAATTTCCAGCAATTTAGCTAGGAAGGATGGATGTGTACGGGAGAGAATGATGAGTGGCGCGTTGTTTTTCATTTCCACTTTCTTCACCACCGCTCTTACATTCTCCCCTTTTTTGAAATAATCTGTGGGGATCTGTTCAGATTTAGGCAAAATTAACTCATTCCCTTCATCATCAAGCAATAAAACTTCTTTTTTCCAAACCTGGTATACTTCGCCGTTTACAATTTCACCTGCTTTATCGGCATATTTCTTTACCAGGATGTTCTTTTTCAGGTCACCGATACGGGCGGATAATGTTTGTTTTGCCGCCAGGATAGCCCTGCGGCCGAAATCCATGATCTCAACTTCCTCATATAAATCTTCTCCTACCTGGTAATCCGGTTCTACCAGGATTGCTTCAGAATAGGCGATCTGGGCATTGTCATCTTCTACTTCCCCATCATTTACAATGGTTCGACGGCGTAATATTTCAAGGTCACCTTTTTCGGTATTTACAATCACGTCAAAATTCTCATCTGAGCCATACTTTTTCCGCAGAAGCGTTTTGAACACATCTTCCAAGACCTTCATCAATGTAGGACGGTCGATGTTTTCCGCCTCCTTGAACTCGGTAAATGACTCAATCAGGTTAATACTAGCCATGTTTAGTTGTTATATTTTAAAACACGATGCACACCTTTGTGTGCTTTATTTCATTAAGTTTTAGATCAGTTGACTTTTTTTCTTTTTTCTTGCCAATCAGTTCCTCGATGTTAATAGCATCTTCGGTGACTGTTTGCAGGGTACCCTCCTTCACGGAGCCATCCAGCAGGGTAACTTCCACTTTACGACCAATATTTTTAAGGTATTGTCTGTGCAGTTTGAGCGGTTCATCCAGGCCTGCGGACGAAACTTCCAGGGAGAAATCGTTGTTCGGGAACAGTTCAGCCGCTTCCAGCAATGGATACAACTGGCGGTTGAATGACACCAGTGTAGCCACCGGCACCCCTTTATCCCCGTCCAGAAAGAGCTTGATATTGTTAGTCGGCTTAATTCTGATGTCTACCAAAAAATTGTCGGGATCATTCGCCAGCAGTCCTTCTGCCATTTCCCGGATCGTTTTTATCACGTGTTCGTTTGCCATACAAAAAGCGCGAAGGGGACAATATCTCGTCCCCTTCGTTTGAATCATTTTTCCTCATACAAAAGTAGGATTTTATTTTGATTGAAAAACTATTTCTTTAACTTGTATTTAAATATTTATGTAAGATACACCACCATCTTTCATATATATTTTTAAAATATCTGACGTGGCAACCGCTTCCTGGCGAAAAATAAATATCGAACTGCTGGCATGGCCCCTGGGCCTTATTCTCCTGTATTTGATAACTCCTGATGAAAATGCCGGCAGCTTATGCCTGTTCAAAAATATAGGGATCCCCATTTGCCCCGGCTGCGGATTAGGCCATGGTATCCATTATTTTTTACATGGGCAGTGGAAGGCCTCTATTCAACATCACTGGCTTGCTCCCCTTGTGGTAGCAGTGTTGCTGTACCGTATTATACAACTTACCAGGAACCAATACGCTGATTTCAAACAATCATAAACCCAATTCTATGAACGATTTTTCATTTGCGATGCTACCCGGGATTGAAGCCGAAGAAATGATGTGGCTTCAGGAGCTTACCAAGAGCTACTCCGCGGAAAATAAACAAAGATTTCTGGCCGTATACCAGGGCAGACGCAAAGATCCCCAAACAATTCTTATCTGCAGCCTTATCGGTTTCCTGGGCGTGGCCGGAGTTCAGCGCTTCCTGGTAGACCAGATAGCCATGGGAATAGTATACTTTATAACCCTGGGCTTTTGCGGCATCGGCACCATTATAGATGCCATCAACGCTCGTAAAATGACCTGGCAGTTCAATAAGAAAGAAGCCCTGGCATCCGCGGCCCTGCTCGGACTTTAATCTCTTCCCGAAAGTTAAAAAAACCTTAAAATGAGGTGATTTTCAGGAAGTCGGAATGTATATTCCGCTACCTTCGTGTCATTATGTTAAGATTTATAATTTCTATATTTCTGGCCTGGCTGCTCTACAAATTGGTATTCGACCTGATCATACCAGGCTACAGGGTTACCAAGCAGGTACGCAGACAAATGAGCGATATGCAGGATCATATGCGTCAGCAATATGAGCAGCAAAACGGCGGGCAACAAGGAAATCAACCCCCACCCCCTCCACAACCTAAAAAAGCGGATAAAGGGGATTACATCGATTTTGAAGAAATTAAATAGAAAAAGGCCGGTAAATCACCGGCCTTTTTTATAACGCCCTTTTAGGCTGAAAAATATCTATGATCGTTCGCGGCGCCTGCAGGTGAATGGTTTGTAATCCCACTGCCTTTGCTCCCTCTATATTAGGCAACGTATCATCAATAAACAACGTTTCTTCCGGTAATAGCCCGTTTTCCTCCATTACCATCAGGTACGATTCTTTATCAGGTTTACGGTAGCCCATCAGGTGGGAATAATAAGCCTTGTCGAAAAAACTTCCCAGAGAAGGAATACCCCTGCTTTCCTGCAATAACCGGTTGAAAGCCTCCAGGTGTATGGCATTGGTATTACTCAGCAGATACAGGTTATAATGTTGCCGTAACTGTTGCAGTAGTTGCAGTCGCTGTAAAGGAAAATCCAGTAACATGGCATTCCATGCCGCTATTATCTGTCCGGCGCCCACCCCCTCCGGGACATGCTGCTGCATTTCGGCCAGAAATTCTTCTACGGAAACATGGCCTGTTTCCAGGCCATTAAATAAGCTGGAGCCATGAAACTGTGAATACAGCTCATTAAAATTTTTTACCCCCAGGTTAGTAAATGCCTCACTGGTAAGCTGGTAATTGATGTTCAGGATAACGCCGCCTAAATCAAAAATAATGTTCTTAATGCCTTGCATGTCGCAAATTTATTAATGATAGGTGAAATTTTTTTAGGTTAATTCAATAAAATAATTAATTTTGCCGTCCCCTGAAAAGGGGAAATCGTTCTTCGGAACAGGTCCTATAGCTCAGTTGGTTAGAGCACCTGACTCATAATCAGGGGGTCCCTGGATCATGCCCAGGTGGGACCACGCTAGACAAAAATGCCTTATCAGTATCCAAGCTGGTAGGGCACTTCCCTTTTTAGCACTACTCATTTTCCAGCCTGTCAGGTGTAAAAACAGGTGCAGCATATACAAAAAGTGAGTGTAACTTTTTCCTATCCCAACCACTTCAGACCAAATTGAATAGTTTGGGGATTATCATCAGACGTATAATTTGACGGGTCTGATAAGAAAGAACTCCACACCTCTTAATCCTCTCATCGCATCTTTGAAGGTTTCTACTTAGCATTAAAGGATTCAGCCGCAGCAGCCGAATAAGCTGCGCCCTCGTAGGCGTTGTAGCCGGAAAACCCCTCTGCTAAGACAACCTCCCATCACTATTTTCTACTGATTTCCCCAAAAAAAATCAGAGGTAAAATGTAGATAAGCCATCTTTTATAGGAACAGATTATGTAAACGTTATTTAACGTTTATATATAGGTTATATATGGCTTATCTCCGAATCCAGCTACCATAGCGTATATGGAAGCAACCCTATTAAGGTAATTACCTTTATCCTGTGGAATCCGTTATTTTCTTTATAACTCATCAACAGATATGCAATGCACTGGCATCGCTGGTGAAAGGAATCATGAAACAAAACCCATTAACCAGAGAGGTGTTTATTTTCATCAGCAAATCCGGCAATCAGCTACGGTTAATGCATTTCATTTATGGGTGACAGGTAATCTTAACTGGACAAATTGGGCATTTCGTCTAATTCATAGCTTTTACCGTGCCGCATTCTTCATCATCTGCTCAATAGTTGATGCCAGCAAAGGTATCGGCATGGTTAAATTACAAGCGTGAGGCCCTTCAATAGGAGCATCCCTGTCTGGCTCGCCAAATTGATAATAAAATTTATGCTTTAAAGCTGCGGACAGATGCCAGAAGCATTGATTGTGATATATTTTATCACGTCTGAACTCAAGCACAGATCCGCCCTTTTTCATAAATAAAGCATTTGTTAATCCGGCGCCATGTATACCTGCAAGTATTGATGAATGATAGGTTGCTGCAATCTGCTCTTTCAGCGACATATCTTCATAAGTAATTATTTCAAAACCATAACTTTTAAACAAATCAGTTACCTCTTTTTCATTTAGTACTTTCCGGTAGGAGGCCCTGGCCCTGCTTATATATTGACGCTTGTTTTGACTGGCATTTAAATTTAAAGTTGCCTCCAGCCGCCTGCGTATTTCCTGAATCAAATCATCATGACTGCGTCCTGTTAATACGGTGTGGGTCACTAAATCAAGTTGATCGCATCGTATTCTCTCTCCCGGAGCAATCCATTCGATGTTCGCCGGGAATAATTGCAATAGGTTTAAGCTTTCTAATCCTATTTTTCTTACATAAGGAATATCGGGGAGTAATAAAGTATAATCAGCCAGGCGGGATGAAACGGCCAAAAGTCTTGGAAGAAAATCGGCAAACCAATGGTAATGGGCTGCACTCCACTCATCATAACAAAGTAAATATTTTCCACTTTTGGGCAACCGCCGTTTCTTTTTTGTATATGCAATTTTTAACCGCTGTATCAGGGGAGCAGGTTTAAAAATATATGGCAGTATCAAAGACTCAGTGACAACTTTCATGCTTGAGTTAAAAAGTCGCCCATAATGATCAACGATAACATTCTTATAGCTTAAGAGATGAACATCTTTTGTATCATAAATAAATTCTTCTTTGCAAAAGTCCAGTTCTCCTGATATATAATTGGCCGGAAATTCCCTTATTATTTTCCTGGCGGGAATGATTAACATGATAGGTACTAGTTTTTCTATTAACAGGCATTAGCGACTGCTGTTTATGCTGTTGTAATTTAAATCTGTTGCGAAATTACCTTAAACTGTGGAAAGATCTGTCTTCTTTCAGGGAAAACAGGCGGTTAATATTAGCCAGATAAGATTAATTAACCGATTAGACTTAGAGTTTCTACATCGTCACTGCTTTCTTTATTTTCTCCACTTCTGCAGGATTATCTTTCACGCGTAGCGACAGGTAATAATGCCACAATATCATCGTAGCAACGGTACGATAAGGCTGCCATGATGCCGATATCTTAAGCAATTGTTCCGGAGGAGTGTCTTTGGGCAGTTTTTTTACTTTCTTAAGTGCATTTACGGCTGCAAGGTCCCCGATGGGGAAAATATCTGCCCGCTGAAGTACGAACATCAGGTAAACATCAGCGGTCCAGTTGCCGATCCCCTTCAGCGCTATCAGGTTTTTACGTACTTCTTCATCCGGAAGGGTTTCCATCGCTGCGGGACTGAACTCCTTGTTCTGAATAGCCTGGGCTAAGTAACGGGCATACGACATTTTCTGGCGACTGAAATAACATGCTTTTAATTCTTCGTCTGTTAGTTTAAGTAGTTTGGCAGGTGTTATTTTAGTGAGCTTTTCCCGCAATTTATTAAGCGCTGCTAAAGCAGAAGCAAGTGATACCTGTTGTTCCAGTATGATATGTATCAGGCTTTCGAACGTGTTGGGTCGTGTCCACATTGGTGGATAGCTATACGTTTTTACTATAAAGGCTAACTCCAGGTCCTGCCTGCACAGCTGATCGCAGATGGAGTGAAAGTTTTCCGTTGAGAAAGTATGCAACACTTGTATTGAGTTTCCGGAAAGATAGCATAAACGCTGAATCTCAGCAAGAAACTAGAATAATGTTGGCTCAGCTTTATTTTCTAATTGAAGTAAACGGTGCTTGTTGGCTAATCCTCCTGCAAACCCCGTTAGTTTCCCCGAAGCTCCTATTACCCGGTGACAGGGCGCAATAATGGAAATAGGATTTTTATTGGCAGCGCCTCCCACAGCGCGCACCGCTTTCGGATCACCAATTTGCTTTGCGATTTGTCCGTAGGTTCTCGTTTCTCCGAAGGGAATTGTTAGCAATGCCTGCCATATCTTTTTTTGAAATTCAGTGCCTGAAAAATCCAGTTCAACGGAAAAAGAAGTGCGTTTCTTTGCAAAATATTCGTTGAGTTGTTCTTCTGCCTGGCAGAGTACAGGATGATGAATATCCGCTGTACTGTGATTGATGGGTATGCGGCCCGGAAGATCATTTTCCCATAGTACCGCTGCCAAACCTTTATCACTCGCTATCAGGGTTAGCTGCCCCACGGGAGATGCCATTGTTTTATGGTAATATGTCATCGGTTTAATTTTTTTAGTGAGATAGATACCGTTCTTTTTCAGATCACAAATTTACCATCAGCGTGTACATAAAAAGAACCCGTTTCTTGCGTCTCCAAGTTAAATTGCCATTTGAGGAATGTACCCTGCCCTGAAAGTATTCACTACAGATGCTGGCGTTAGAACAGATAGCTTGCCGCTTTCGGGCAAAGGGATGCCTGTTGCATAACCAAAAGGAGACCATAAATAAAGTAATTCTTTTTTAAGAAGATAAGGTGCGCCTTCTATACTTACAAAGGTACCGTCGGGAAGGGATGCAGGATCAGCCTCATAAGTAACTTTTAGATGGTGTTTATCTATTCGTTCTGTATGAAGGATATTATCTATTTCCCTAATCAGTGTTTTTTCATTTAAACCTTTGCCGGGATTACCTTGTAGCCACAGTGATTTAAACTGATGGGCCGCTGTTTTCCGACATTCAAAACAGGGCCGGTGGCCAGCTGCGAAAGAGGTGGCTTCATCCATAAAGAAAAGCTCTGTATACCTGTTGGGCGTCATTACCGTTCTTTTCCTGTTTTTAAATGCCAGTACGCAGGTGATCCAGGTTTTTATTTTATAAGAACGGATAATTTCCTGGTCTTCATTGTGTAAAATCCCCCGGTTACCCATAAAAAGACCTCTGGCGGCTGTTTTAATGATATTGCCAAATGGATCAACTCTGTTTTGTAACATGATGATGTGTTTTTCTGATCAGGTAATTAAAATTACATTTTTCAAAAGAATAAAGCATTATCAGGATGACTAACGTTGATGGCAATACGAAAATGCCATTATTTGTATCATAGTGTATCAGTTCTTATTAGTTACATATTGTTGGAAAGAATATTGGTAAATTACTAATTAATTTAGTATTATTGCTAAATAAATTAGTTTTGAATATTTAAACAGCTGTTAACTATGCCAGCAGAAAAAGCAGCTATCATTGCCGGCCTGCAAAGGGATATTCTCCTTTTGCAAGGCTTTAAACAAGCCAGTAGTACGAGTGTGGATATGGGGCTTGGGCGGATTACAGCAGCTTTTCCAAATGGAATATTTCCAACCGGTGTGATACATGAGTTTGTGAATATAGCAACAGAACATGCTGCGGCTACCGCTGGGTTTGTAAGTGGATTACTGAATGCATTAATGCAAGGTGGGGGCGCCTGTATATGGATCAGTACCCGCCGTACACTTTTCCCGCCGGCATTGAAGGCTTTTGGAATAGCGCCTGAACGGATCATTTTTGTAGACCTGGAACGTGAAAAAGATGTACTCTGGGCAATGGAAGAAGCATTGAAATGTGAAGGGCTGGCTGCTGTTATCGGGGAAGTGAAAGAAATCAGTTTTACGGCTTCCAGGCGTCTGCAACTGGCGGTAGAGCAAAGCAGGGTAACAGGATTTATTCTTCGCCGGGAAGCTGCCGCTTTGAATACTACCACCTGTGTTGCCCGCTGGCGTATTGCACCATTAGCAAGCGAACCGGAAGAAGGCATGCCTGGTGTAGGATTTCCCCGGTGGAATGTGGAATTGCTGAAAATCCGTAATGGCAAGCCCGGTGTATGGCAGATAGAATGGTTTTCCGGCAGGTTCCGGTTGGCAGCTGAACATTTGCCATTGGTACAGCCGGCATTGATCCGCAAAATCGGGTAGTATGTCGGGGCGCTTTATTACTATATGGTTCCCCCACCTGATGACGGACTGGTTAATCCGTTGCCGCCCAGCTTTGCAGGATCAGGCTTTTGTACTGGCCCTACCCGATCATGGACGCATGATTGTTACGGCAGCCAGCATGGCTGCCCAGGCGCAGGGGATTACAAAAGGAATGGCGGTGGCAGATGCACGGGCACTTATAGGAGGCCTGCAGGTAATTGATGATAAGCCAGGGCAATCAGGCCGTATCCTTAGTGCCCTCGGGGAATGGGCTATCCGTTTTACACCTGTAACCGCAACAGACCTTCCGGACGGGCTTATACTGGAGATTACAGGCTGTGCACATCTTTGGGGCGGCGAGCAATTATACATGGAAGATATAGTAAACCGGCTTACGCGTATCGGGTACCAGGTACGCGTCGGAATGGCCGATACTATAGGAGCCGCATGGGCTGTGTCCCGCTTTGGAGCAGTATCTGCGATTGTACCCGCAGGAGAGCAATCCGTTGTATTAAGGGAAATGCCGCCTGCTGCATTACGACTGGAGCCAGGCATTTGTGAACGATTGATAAAATTGGGTTTACGCCAGGCAGGAAGTTTTGTGGATATGCCTCGCACGGTGCTGCGTCGTCGCTTTGGCCAGGAGCTACTAATGCGTCTCGATCAGTTTACAGGACTGGAAAATGAAGTGATCCAACCCTTAGTGCCGGTTGAGCCTTACCAGGAACGGTTGCCATGCCTCGAACCTATTGTTACTGGTACGGGTATTGAAATAGCGCTCAGGCGATTATTGGAGATGCTTTGTGAGCGCCTCCGCCAGGAAGAGAAAGGGCTTCGCAGCGCTCAGTTTAAATGCTATAAAGTAGATGGTGGTATTGAGCAACTGGACATCGGTACCGGGCATCCATCACATAACGTGAGCCACCTGTTCAGGTTATTTGAATCTGGTATACCGGCACTTAAACCAGATCTGGGGATTGAACTGTTTATATTGGAAGCTCCTGTAGTAGAAGATGTACGCCCGTTACAGGAAACATTCTGGAATGCTGCGGGAGGACTGGAAGATGTAAGCATTGCTGAACTGATCGACCGGTTGGAAAGCAAAACCGGCAAAGGAACTGTTCGCCGCTACCTGCCGGCTGAACATCACTGGCCTGAATGGTCTGTTAAAGCAGTGAGTAGTCTTAGTGAAAAAACAACTGCCTCATGGAAAACAGGCCACCCCCGCCCTATTCAGTTGCTTTCCAAACCCGAACCAATAGAAGTAGCAGCGCCCATACCCGATTATCCACCTATGCATTTTCGTTATAAAAACAAAGTGCATAAAGTAAAGAAAGCAGATGGGCCTGAGCGGATTGAAAGTGAATGGTGGCTACGGGAAGGGCAACACCGGGATTATTACGTAGTAGAAGATGAAGCGGGCTGCCGCTATTGGATCTTCAGGCTGGGGCATTATACAGGGAATAAGTCTTATTCCTGGTTCATACATGGTTTTTTTGCCTGAGAAAATGAGGAGATATGAGTTACACGGAATTGCAGGTTACTACCAACTTCAGCTTTTTAAGAGGAGCTTCACACCCGGAAGAGTTGGTGGAGCAGGCTGCCACCCTGGGGTATAAAGAATTAGCCGTTACAGACCGTAACAGTCTGGCAGGTATTGTTCGAGCCCATGCTGCTGCAAGGAGCAGGGGCATACGCATTATACCTGCCTGCCGGTTGGATCTGCTGGATGGCCCGTCATTACTGGCTTATCCTACAGATACGCAGGCATATGGGCGACTTTCCATGTTACTTACAAAAGGCAACCTGAGAACAGAAAAAGGGTTGTGTCATTTGTATAAAGCAGATGTATTTGAACATGCTGCCGGAATGAAATTTATTGCATTGCCGCCTGCCATGTTGAATGAACGGTTTGAATTTGATATCTCCTTCAACAAAGCCATGAAAGAGTACAAGGAGGCGCTGGGGAGGGATTTATATATTTCCGCCACCCGCTCCTACCAGGGAGATGATTTTAAGAAATTATATCGCCTGTCACAGTTCTCATCAAAGTATAACATCCCTTTGGTGGCTACCGGCGATGTACATTATCATATCCCTGAGCGCCGGCAGCTGCAGGATATTGTGACATGCATAAGGGAGAAATGTACCATCTATACCGCCGGCTACCGTTTGCATGAAAACGCGGAAAGATATTTAAAACCCCGGGAGGAAATGATACGGCTTTTCCGGCAATATCCGGATGCCATTCTACGCACAAAAGAGATAGCGGAGAGTTGCCGGTTTTCACTCGATTCGCTTAAATATATTTACCCGGAAGAAATCACCAGCGAAGGCCGCACTCCGCAGGAGGAACTCACCCATTTGGCATGGCAGGGCGCCAGGGAATACTTCGGTGATGATATTCCGGAAAAAATTACCGAAGCCATTCTTTATGAACTTTCGTTCATAAAGGAGATGAATTATGCTTCTTATTTCCTGACCGTATATGATATTGTACGTTTTGCCCGGCAGCAAGGAATCCTTTGCCAGGGCCGTGGTTCAGCCGCAAATTCCACCGTATGTTATTGCCTGGGTATTACCGCTGTGAATCCTACAAAAATTGATTTGCTGTTTGAACGTTTTATTTCCTCAGCCCGGAATGAACCGCCTGATATTGATGTGGATTTTGAACATGAGCGCCGGGAAGAAGTGATCCAATATATTTACGAAAAGTATGGTCGTGACCGTGCAGCCATTGTTGCTACCGTTACCCAGCAACGGCAAAAAGGCGCTATCCGTGATGTAGGTAAAGCAATGGGGCTATCTGTAGATACTATTAGCCGTCTTTCCGGCTCTGTATGGGAGTTTACATCCGATGAACCGGATGGAGAAAGCCTGGCAGAACAGGGGTTTGATCCACGTGATCCGCATTTGCAGAAAATGCTGGAGCTCACACGGCAGTTTATTGGGTTCCCCCGTCAGCTTGGGCAACATACCGGTGGATTTGTTATTACAAAAGGAGCGCTCTCCAACCTGTGCCCTATTCTGAATGCACGAATGGAAAACAGGACCTGTATTGAATGGAACAAAGATGATATTGATGTACTTGGATTTCTTAAGATAGATGTGCTGGCGTTGGGAATGCTTACCTGTATCCGCAAAGCCTTTGATCTTGCAAAAACACATCACGAACGGCATCTTACATTAGCCAGTGTTCCCGAAGATGATTCGGACGTATATGAAATGATAGGCCATGCAGATACCATTGGTGTATTCCAGATCGAAAGCCGGGCACAGCAATCCATGCTGCCACGGTTAAAGCCTAAAAATTTTTATGACCTGGTGATTGAAGTGGCTATTGTACGCCCCGGCCCTATCCAGGGAGATATGGTGCATCCTTATTTACGCCGCCGCAATGGGGAAGAGCCAGAAGAATATCCTTCCCCTGAACTTAGAGAAATTCTGAAAAGAACTCGAGGCGTTCCTTTGTTCCAGGAGCAGGCCATGAAAATAGCTATTGTTGCTGCGGGTTTTTCACCGGCAGAAGCAGATGAGCTTCGCAGAAGTATGGCCACATTCAAAGCACCAGGCCAGGTAAGCCGGCTCCGGGATAAACTGGTAAACGGTATGGTTGCTAAAGGCTATGAGAAGGAATTTGCGCTGCGTGTTTTTAAACAGCTGGAAGGTTTTGGCAGTTATGGTTTTCCTGAAAGTCATGCTGCAAGTTTTGCCTTGTTGGTATATGTTTCCAGTTGGCTTAAGTATCACTATCCGGATGTTTTTGCCTGTGCTTTGCTTAACAGTTTGCCAATGGGTTTTTACCAGCCCGCACAAATTGTTACCGATGCGCGGAAACATGGAGTGGAGGTGAAAGCGGTAGATGTAAATCTTTCCCTCTGGGATAATATACTGGAAGAAAAAAAAGGCGAGTATTGTCCGTTGCGACTTGGCTTTCGCCATATAAAAGGTATCAGCCAGGATGATGTAGAGCAACTTGTAGCCTGTCGTAATACAGGTTATACCACCATTCATGCGTTGCGGGAGGCAGGCGTTAGCCTGGTTACCCTGGAGAAACTGGCGGATGCAGATGCTTTCCGGTCTATGGGACTTGATCGGCGTAAAGCCCTCTGGGAGGTTTCAGCACTTCACGACCGCCCCATTGGTATTTTCACGGGTCAGCCCTCTGAAAGCGCGGCAGAAACCCAGGTACAGCTACCGGAAATGACTATTTCAGAGCATGTAGTACACGATTACAGTACCACTTCTTTATCCTTAAAAGCACACCCTGTAAGCTTTGTAAGGGAAAAGTTACAATTGTTGCATATCCTTTCTGCAAAAGAGCTGGAAGGCGCCAGGAATGGCGCGGCTGTAAAGGTTGCAGGCCTTGTACTGGTTCGCCAAAGACCCGGTACTGCTAAAGGTGTTTGCTTTATTACTATCGAAGACGAAACAGGTTGCAGTAACCTGGTCGTGTTTCAACAGCAATTCACTAAGTATCGCAAGGAAATCCTGCAAGCCAGGCTCCTTATGGTAGAAGGAACGCTGCAGCGGGAAGGAGAAGTTGTTCATGTTATTGTAACCGGCTGCTACGACCTGTCTAAACTCCTACGCCAGTTATTGCCCTCTAAAGCCGCCGGTATGGCAATGCAGCCACCTTCAAAAACAGAAGAAATAGCTGCAACGCTGTTTTCTGAAGCAAGAAATTTTAAATAGAATATTTGTGCTTTAATTCCGGAATGCACAACAGGTGTTTTATTGATCCTTTGCATGCCCAATCAGTAATGCTTATTCATGAGCAGGCATAGGTGTCATTTCATCCTGGTATACACGGGCTTTTATTTGGCCTGCTGTATTGATCCGTTATATTTTGCCGCTGTTCGCAACAGGATTAAACCCCTTCCACGCTCAGTACATGTTTGAATATGCCAAGCGGATCCCACTTTCCTTTTACGTGTTGCAGCCGTTTGTAATTATCCTGGTAATAAAACACATGCCATGGCAGCCCTGATTTATTAAACTGTTCATCAGCCAGATCCGCATCGGGGTGAGCAATCAAGCATCCGCCTGCCTGCCCGCCTGGCACAGGCAATCCACCCGTTGCAGCAAACAGCTCCTGGTACAGGCCCCGTGCCCATGCCAGCGATTTTGCTTCATCTGCAGGATCTATCCACCCGGCGTTACAGGCTGTAGCCATAATGGAATCCCGCTGAGGGAATGCTGTAGCATCAGGAGCTACTGCATTCATTTTACCGCCAAAGGTAGCTACGCCAACTGCGCCTCCCGGAACATCATTATGTGTTGTCAGATAACGGTATATGATGCCGGCTTGTGCATGTGTATAGGGCGCCCGCAATAATGCGTCTTTCACTTTAAAAGCCGCTCGCTGTTCTACGAAAATGTCCGGAAAAGGCTGCAAGGCAAATTCCAGCCATCGCATAGGTTTTCGTGTGGCCTTTCCTGTTATACCAAGGCCAGCGGAGATCGCGGCAGCAAATTCTTCTGCTATTTCTTCCGGGCAATCTGATAACACGGCTTTCAGCATAATTTTCCCGGTTACTTTGTTAAACAGGTATAGTGTCGCAAACAGGTTGCCGGCTTCGGTGTCTGCACCGCCATGCATGCTACTCCATTCCCCGAAATTGTCCAGCAGTTGTTTGAATACCCGTTCATCTATCTGCCCCCAGTCCCACTCCATCTCTATTGTTTCCAATACCTCCGGTGATTTAGGCAATAACAGTGAAGGATCGTGCTCCTTCACACCGGCAGTACGAAACCAGTACCGGGTAACAATTCCGAAATTGCCGGTACCTCCTCCGGTATGCGCCCACCAAAGCTCACGGTTTGGATCATCCTCTTCCCTTGTGGCAATCACTTTCTCTACCTGCCGTTTATTATTCACCCACAATATTTCCACTGCATACAAATAATCAGCCGCCAATCCATGCTGGCGGTGGAGGAAACCAAAAGCTCCCCCGGAAATATGACCTCCGATCCCGATAGCCGGGTGCTGCCCTGCAGGCAATAAAATTCCCCACTGCCGGTCCAGTGTTTCAAGCACTTCTCCCAACGTTGAACCTGCGGTTACTTCAATTGCGTTCATCTCCTCGTCGTAGCGGATGCCTTTCATCCGCGAAATATCAATCACAATTTCTACAGCCGGATCTACCACGAAATTTTCAAGGCAGTGGCCGCCGCCACGAACTACTACCCGCTTGTTATTGTCTACTGCATACTGCAAGGCTTCCTTCAATTCATCTGTAGTGGTTACGGGAATAATCCCGGAAGGCTGGCCTTTCCATCTCAGGTTAACACCACGGCTGTTCCACTCTTCATATGTGGTATCCCTTGGCATGATAATATTCAGATTCATAATCTATACGTTTAAATAATATTAATCAGCCTTGTTTCAACATGTTATCGCTTAGCAGCAATCAGTTCGACTAAAATTCCGGTTTAATTGAAATAAATGATGTAACGGATCTAATAATGTAATTGGAAACTATAAAACAATATAAAATTTAAATGCCTAAAATTAGTGAGAAATTATATTTTCCAGCTCTTTGAGGCGTTTTTCTTGCGCAGCTATTGCCTGTTGTTGTTTAGTAATCACGTCCCGTTGTTGGTCCAATTGTTTTTGCTGAATGATCAGGTATAAGGTCAGCTCTTCTATTTTCTGCATCTGTTTTTGTTGCATGCTGCCAAGGTCAAGGCCTTCTTTCATAATTTCCTCTTCAGAAGGTATTTCAGGCAAATGTTTTTTAGTATTGATGTAGTTTTCGACTTCTGCTAATGAAGGAAGTTTGTAACCGGCATCAAAGACATAATCCGCCCAGCCAGTCGACGTTACTTTTATGCGTTGAGCGGTTACCAGGCCAGCTACAGCCAGCAAAGACTGTGGTGCGCTTGTGCCAATACCCACATTACCGTTATCCATTATTGTAAATCGTGGCCGGCATAATCCACCCGAACATCCTTGAACATCGTATGCCCAAAACTGCAGGCTGTTACCATAACTTCCAGACATATTATATATTTTCCATAGGCTTGCAGTACCCGCAACAGTTTTAGCAGGATTAGCCAACGTAATATTTCCGCCTATATTGGGGTCTGAAAAAGAACTTATGAAACCTCCGTTTGCTATAATGCTACCGGCAACATCCAGTTTACCCGTAGGCACAGATTTTCCTATGCCTACATTGTTTTCCGCAGTAAGGAAAATTCCGGCTTCCGTATTGTTGGCAGCATTATTTTGTAAGGCAAATGTGTTACTATTACGTAAAAAGCCCATTCCGGCTACTTTTTGACCATTCCTTATAAATGAAAGATGAAAGTTATTATCGCCTTGATCTGCCAATCTTGATATCTGGATACCTTTACTATATGCAGTGGGGTCGTAAGCTTCACCGAAATTAACAACTCCCTGGTATCGTGATGAGCCGGCTACCTGTAGTGAAAAGGGAGTGCCGGCACCAATAGTTACCGCACCACTTGGCGGGAAATTGTTTTGTGCCTGAAGAACGAATGAAATGCAGCAAAGAAAGTAATAGGTTAAATATACCTTTTTCATGTAAATGGATTTTATATAAATATGAGAGATACAGGGTAACATACTGGAGTATAAATTATTGACATCAGGGTCTTTAATTTGGTTCTACTTATCAGGTATAGGGTATTGTTTGTTTTATAAATATAGAAGATTAATTAACATGAAGATATTAATTATTTACTACCCGGTATCTCTGGAGATACAGGCGACCAGGATATTGATTTCAAAGGTTTAGCAGAGATTTTATACCGCCAGGAATATATCAGGTATAACAGTAATCGTTACATGTTGTTGATAGGCAGAAAAGAGAAAAGCAACAACAGAACAGGCAAATATTTCATGACTAATATAAAAGAAGACCCCCCGGAAAATCCAGGAGGCCGTTCTTATTATTACAAATCCACGTTAATTAGCTGATTACCATTGTCAAAGGTTGCCTGTTGCACAGTACAACGCTCTGCTGGAATCGACGATCCTTGCGGATCAAAGCGCGATATAGGTGAAAGGAAAGAATAACCGGTTGCTATTAATGGCAACACATTGCCATTAACGGTTATACTTTTTTGATCCCCAAATCCGTGGAGTAATAATTTAATGTGATGAAACCTGGAAGCATAACTGCCATCTGCTTTCTCCAGGATGATTTTTTTACTGGCAGGATGATAGCTGATCGTCCGCTGATAATACACTCCTTTCTCATTATCAAAACTTTCTCCGTCGTCTTCATAATAAACAAAGGAATTTTGCTGATCACCTTTGTAAACGTGTAGGAAAAGCGTGTCTGTTGGTTTTTCAGAAGTATTTTGTATCAATGATTGCATAGGAATGATGCTGCTTTCTTTCACATATACCGGTAGCGTTTTTATATCCAGGGACGTAATTATCTCCTGTTTACCCGCGGTGATACTGTCGTTATAAAGGTTATACCATTTTCCATCGGGGAAATAGATCGAACCAAATTCTTTGGTACTCTCGAAAGGCGCTATCATAAAGGCATTGCCATAGCCATACTGATTCTGGAAGCGGGTATCATAAACGTTGTTGTCGAAAGTATGGGTGAGCGCCAGGGTGCGCATAACGGGCATGCCTGTACGGGATGCTTCATACATGGAGCTGTAGAGATAAGGCAGCAAGCGGTAACGAAGGTTAATATAATTGCGGGAAATTTCCAGCACCTCTTCCCCATAGGCCCATGGCTCCGAGGATTTGGTATTTACACCAGTGTGGTTACGGTAGTACGGAATGAATGCGCCTATCTGCATCCAGCGGGCATACAGGCTCACGGTCGGATTCCCGGTAAAGCCGCCTATATCCATGCCGGAGAAAGGCATGCCACTGATACCCAGGCTGTTCAACAGGCGAACTCCCAGCAGCATATGATCTTCTTCCGCCCGGTTGTCGCCGGTCCAGATGGCGCTGTAACGTTGGGAGCCTGCGTAGGCCGCCCTGGTTAACAGGAACGGGCGTTTCTTCAACTCTTCCCTGGCGCCTTCATAGCTGGCACGCACCATTTCGAGGCCGTATATGTTGTGCGCCTGCTGATGCGTTACGGGGTTACCTTCATAATCAAACATCACATTGTTAGGCATTTTCTGTCCCCAGGTGGCTATTTCGTTCATATCATTCCATATACCGCGCACTCCATTCTGCAGGTATGATTTTATTTGTCCTTTCCACCAGCTGCGGCCTTTTACGCTGGTAAAGTCGGGAAAGTGGCACCAGCCGGGCCATACCTGGCCGGTATAGTTTTGTCCGTCAGGGTATTTTATGAAGATGTTTTCTTTCTTCCCGCTTTCGTATGCTGCATACCCTTCTTCTACCTTTATCCCCGGGTCTACGATCACCGTCATTTTAAAGCCCATATCCTCCAGCTGCCTGGTTAGCTGTTGTGGGTTGGGGAAGCGGTCTTTATTCCAGGTAAACAGTTTGTAGGCATCCATATAGTGGATATCGAGCGTGATGCCGTCTGCCGGGATCTTTTTCTCCCGCAGGGTTTGCGCTATCCGCAGTACCTCTGTATCAGGATAATAGCTGTACCGGTTTTGCTGGTAACCAAGGCTCCACAATGGCGGCATGGGCATGCGGCCTGTGAGGGAGGTATAGGAGGTAATGATATCTGCCATTTGCGGATGATAGATAAAATAATAATTCATCTCCCCTCCCCTGGCGCCAAAAGAAGAAAAACGGTTGTTGCTGGCGCCGAAGTTAAAATCGCTCTGGAAAGTATTATCGAAGAAAATGCCGTAGTTAAGATGATGATGTATGCCCACATAAAAAGGGATGGTGGCATAAATGGGATCCTGGTTGGTGGCATATCCAAATTTGTCGGAGTTCCAGTTCGTATAGCCTTCCCCTTTACGATCGAGGTTACCGGTTTTTTCACCAAGACCAATAAACCTTTCTCCTTCCTGCATTTTTTTGTAAGTGGTTACCTCATCGCCAATCCACGAGGTAGTTAATCCTTCCTCATCCTCATTAATCACTTCTCCCGAAGGGGTAAGAAAATGAATGGCAAAAGGATTTTTGGAGATACGCAGTTGCAGGGAGTCGGTGGTGATATTGATTTCACTGTTGTTTTGTGTGGTCTGTAAGCGGGTAGTAACAGGTTTAGCGGTTACCGCATAAGAAAAATCAGTAGTAAGCGGATGCTGATCCATTCTTACACGAATCACGGAGGGGCCATATACGGTGATTTCCGCGAAGGCATTTTCTGCACTGATTTTTACCTGTTGCCCTGAGATGCTGACCGTGTTTACTTTACCGATCTTTTTTACCTGGTTTTGTGCCTGGGCTGTGAGGCAGGAAAGCAGTAACAGCCATCCTGAGCGCCTTAGCAGAGCTTTTGTATACATAAGAAAGATTGAATTGCTACGCAAAGAACTCCCCTGCCGCATTAGCCGTGTAATGCGGAACAGATATAAATATCAACAGGGAGAGGGATTTGCTGCGGGACAGGGCTGGTTAAATCCTGCCCGCAACAAAAGAATAATTATCAGTAACCCGGGTTTTGCTCCAGGTTTGGATTTACAGCAAGATCGCTGGTAGGAATCGGGAACAGCAGGTATTTCGGATCGCTGGCGCTTTTCAGCTGCCATGCATCCAGGAATTTGCCGAAGCGGATCAGGTCTTGTCTTCTCCAGCCTTCCCAATACAATTCACGGCCTCTTTCCGCCAGCATTTTGGTAAGGTCCATGCTTGGCAACGGAGTGGCGCCGCGCTTAGCACGAAGGTCATTTACTATCAGGAGCGCTGCAGGAGCGTTACCGGTTCTGATAAGCGCCTCTGCTTTCATGAGTAACGCATCCGCGTAACGAAAAAATACAAAGTCGTTGGTTGCTTCACTTCCGTTGGAACCCATATCAGGCGGGTATTTCACTACCCTTATACCAGACATTTCCACCTGGTCGCCGGTTGCTCTGAGTTCTACCTCACGGGTAAAAATGAGCGGGCGCTTGCTTCTGTCGAGGATCTTCTCTCCATTCTGGTTGTATTGCTGCCCGATCAGGAAGCCTACTTTCAAACCGGAAACATTGGTTACACCGGGGTAGTCGCCACCTCTGCGGGTATCCGCTGCTTCAAATGAATCATAGAAATCAGACAAAGTAGTGAAGCCATTCCAACCGCTTGGGTTCTGGCTGTAGTGCAGGGTGCACATCCAGCGGCAGTATACGTTATTGCCGTTACGGATATTACTGACGCCCGGGCCGTTCTGTTGGGTAAAAATATTTTCTTTGGATTTCGCATCGTTATCCTTTGCGAAATTGTCAAAGTAGTTAGTTGTAATCGTATAGCCGCTGGCAGTTAGTTCATCTGCCAGGGTGATCACTTTTTGCATGTCTGCTGCATCGAAGGTGGGGGCCTTCCTGTTCAGAAAGGCGCCTTTGTTCAGGTATATTTTCATCAGCAGGAAACGTGCTGCATCCTGGCTGGCTACGAAAGCATCTTTGGCAGTAACCCTGTCCGGCAGGTTAGGCAGGATGGCATTCAGTTCGGATACAATGAAATCCAGTCCTTCTGCGGCCTTAAATACCTTAGGCGGATTCAGCAGGTTTTCACCCGGCTCGCGGAAAGGCACCTGGCCGTAAAGATCAATCACAGCGTACATGGAAAAGGCACGGAGAAAACGTGCTTCTGCCTCCTGCCTTGGTGTAGGACGGAAATTCAATACATTGGTGGCGCTGAACTGTTCCAGCAACAGGGCGCTGAAAGTGTTCTGGATATGTGCATGGTCCGGGGTCCACTGGTGCTGGTGCAAGGCGCGCCAAACGCCGTTATCGTCCCAGTCGCCGCCGCGGGTAGGCCCTACTGCCTCATCAGTTGTGATTTCGCACATGCCCCACGTTTGGGAGAAATCCTGGTAGGCATTCTGCAAATTGTCATAAGCAGTTACCAGCAACTGCGGAGCCTTGATCAGCGAGTCCGCCTGTTCCTGGTTCAGGTTACTCCCCAGGTCTTCCTTCAGGCTGCAGGCCGTAAAACCAACGGTGCAGGCTATTACTATGGCTGTTTTAATGATATGTTGAGTCGTCATTGTGATCTTTTTTAAGAAGTAGATTATAAGGTAAACTGTACACCGAGCAAAAAGGTCCTGGCAGTTGGATACGGAGAGTACTCAATACCGAAGGAGCTTACACCATTAATGTTTTTATCTGTATTTACTTCCGGATCAAATCCTGTATACTTTGTAATAACGAAAAGGTTTTGCCCGGTCACTGATACTGTGGCGGCTCTGAATACTTTTCCTACCGGGCCTATGTTGTAGGCAATAGTGAGGTTATCCAGTTTAAGGAAGTTGCCGTTTTCAAGATAGCGGGAAGAAGCAGCAGGAGAGTTCGTTTGGGCTTCTCCGTTACCCACCAGGGCTTTTGCAATATTCCTGGAGCCCAGGTTACCGATAGGTAATACGGTATTAGCGGTGTTGTTATATACCTGGAAGCCAAAAGCGCCATGGGAGCTGGCAGCAAGGCTCCATTTTTTATAATTTACTGATGTATTAATACCCAGTAATACTTTTGGATTGGGGTTGGTCATGTAATAAAGGGTGTTTCCGTTATCGGAATAAATACTCATTCCTTTATCGTCAAAACCTTCAAACCTGCGGAGATAGAAAGTGTTCAGCGGGTAACCGTTGGCGAGGCGTTGTGAAGTTACGCCGGATACGCCCTGTCCGTCGATGGAACCGGTATTAACAGTAGGACCGTAATAACCCGACATTTCGTTTTTCAGCCAGGTGGCGTTTACACCCAGGTTCCACAACCAGTTTTTCGACTGGATGATATCGCCTCGTACAGACAGCTCCACACCCGTATTCATTACTTTACCCGGTAAATTGATCCAGTAGCTGGAGGCCGGCGCCGGTTGGATGGCCGGGAAGCTGAATAACAGGTTGGTGGTGTTTTTTAGGAAGTAATCCACTGTACCGCTTATCCGGCCTTTGAGGAATCCGAAATCCAATCCAACGTTCAGTTGTTTGGATTCTTCCCATTTCAGGTCGGGGTTAGGTACATTGATCAGGCTCGCTTTACCGCCGGAAGCCAGGAAGTACTGGGCCTGGGCGGCGCCGGCGGGAAATTCCTGGTTACCGGTGATACCATAACCTGCTCTCAATGCGAGGTTGCTGAAGAAATTACCGCCCTTCATGAACTCTTCACTGGAAATATTCCATTTGGCGGCAAAAGAGGGGAAGTATCCATAACGGTTGTTAACGCCAAATTTGCTGGAGCCGTCAGCTCTCATGGTAGCAGTGAGGAGATACTTGTCTTTTGCATTTACCGTTACCCTGCCAAAGAATGATTGCAGCTCGGAGCTTGGGTTACGGAAGGAGTTGATATTGGTATTTACCTGTGTGGGAGTTTGTAAGATGTCTGTATAATCTACGGCATTGGTGGGAAAGCCCTTGGCGCCGATGCCCACGCCGGAGTAGGCAAATTTCTGGTATTCATAACCTACCATGGCGTTCAGGTTCCAGCCACCGGAAAACTCCTTGGTGTAATTCAACGTGTTGTTGAATAACTGGGTAGTTAGCTCAGCGGTGTTGTAGGCGGCAATGCCCACACCCAATACCTGGTCGATGTTAATAGAAGAATCCAGGGATGCCCTTCTTTGTCCTACCTGGTGATTTACGCTGTACATCATACGGTATTCCCAGTTATCGTTGAATTTGAAATAAGGGGAAATGCTTGCCAGTATATAGCTGATGTTAGCTTTATCGTTGTATCCTTCCGACATGTTCATTGGGTTGATCGCCTGGTTTTTAGCGAGGATGTTCAGTGAGCCGTCGGGATTAGTCAGTGGAACTGTTGGGTTCCACTGTAATGCCTGGCCGATGAGGCTTCCGGTGAAACCGGCGTTATTGGAAATGGGGGCCAGTTGTTCGCTGGTTTGCGCCGCCATAATGCCGTAATCGATGCCCAGTTGTTTGCTTTCCAGGAATTTATTCTGGCCGCTGAGGGAGGCGGTGTATTTCTTCATGCCTGTTTTTTTCACAATACCCTGTTGGTCCTGCATACCGAAGGAAGCCCTGTAGCGGCTGGTTTCGTTGCCGCCGCTCATGGCCACCTGTACATTTTGGGTAACGCCGGTTCTGAGAATGGAGCCAAGTCCGTCCGAGTTGCCGCCGCCATCGCCGGTAAGATTGTATTCTTTTAAGGCAGCGCGGTATTCATCTCCAGTCAGTACATCCAGCTTTCTCATAATGTTGCTCATACCTACGGAGTAGTTAACATCTACCACAGTAGGACCGGCGGTTCCTTTTTTGGTATTGATAATGATGACGCCGTTTGATCCGCGGGAACCATAAATGGCAGTAGCAGAAGCATCTTTCAATACTTCCATGGTGGCAATATCATTGCTGTTGATAAAGTTGAGCGGGTTGGCATCGGGGGTTTGTCCCAATCCTGTGAGGTTGAGGGAAGGGCGCGCCACGCGGCCGTCCAGCGGCACTCCATCCACTACATACAGGGGCTGGTTGCCCGTACGAACAGAAGATACACCCCTGATCCTTACGGTGGCGGAGGCGCCGGGAGCGCCGTTGTTATTCAATATCATTAAGCCTGATACCTTACCCTGGATCAGTTGATCCGGGGCGGAGGTAATACCCTTATTAAAATCGGCGGCTTTCACCTGGGCAATAGCGCCGGTAATGTCTTTTTTGCGGGAGGTACCATAACCTACTACCACTACATCCGTAAGGGTCGTATTTTCCTGTACCAGTTGTACGTTTACAGTTGTTTTCCCGGCAATACTCACTTCCTGGGCGGTATACCCGATGAAAGTGACGATCAGTGCAGTGGCCTCCGGGGGAACGGATACTTTGAAAGCCCCGTCGGCATCAGCGGAGGTCCCGCTTTTAGTGCCTTTTATCTGAACAGTGGCGCCGGGAATAGCCACCCCGTTCTTGTCTGTGATCTTACCGGTAACGGTCTTATTCTGTGCGGCTGCAATACCTTGTATTGCGAAAAGCAATGTGCACAAAAAAAGATGCTTAATGGATCTTATTTTAAACATAAAGTGGATTTTTTGGGCAGTCGTATATACTGCTCCCGTGGATTAAATGTTTTTCATTAAATTTTTTGTGAACGGAAAATAAGGCGTTGCTTGCCGGGTATGCCCGGCAGTTTTGTCAACGTGGATAATCTTTGTTTTTTGAACCGACCCCTGGTCGTTCTGTCTTCTTTTAGTGGTTTTTAGTTCTCCGGTTAGAATTTAGAGTTTGGTATTATCATTCTACTGATTCAAAGTAAAAAATGAATCAGCAGGGCAACAAGTTTTACAATTAAAATATAGAAAATAAAGGCGAATAATCCAAAATTATCTCTTTAATGATATTGATTAACAGTATATTATGTTCGTATATAAATTTTCAATATATTAATGTTATGAGACACCTTTTTGTGGTTTTTTACAGGGCTTTAATGTTCATAATATGCGTTTCAAACACTATTGAAGGCCGCGTAGCCCTCGCGATTTACAGAGCTTTAATGTTCATAATATGCGTTTCAAACTCCTCGCTTGGGATCAATGCGCGTTTTTTGATCCGGGTTTTATAGGCGTAAATGGTATTTACTGAGTACTCCAGTATGCGGGCAATTTTTTCATTATCGCTGACCCCGATGCGTATCAGTGCGAAAATCCGGATATCAGTGTTCAGCAGTTCGTTTTCTTTCAGTTGTACCTGGTTTTCTTTATCAAAAAGAGCATTGAACTCTGTTACGAAGTGGGGGAATATTTTAAGGAACACCCTGTCGAAACTGGTGAAAAGTTCTTCCCTTTCCTGGCGGATGTTAATATTATTTACAAGAAATCTCAGTTCTGCCGGTTTATTGTCGGTTAACTTCTGTTCCAGGTGCTGTTTCAGCTTTTCTATTTTCCCAATGTAAGTGGCATTGATATTAAAGCAATAACCTACATATTCCTCTTTTATTTTATTAGCTTCCAGCAACTGGTTGTTGATTTCCTGTTGCTTCAGATTGGCTGCGGTAATAATGCGTTGTGCGGTTTTAAGTTTCTGTACCTGCCGGAATACAGTGATGGCTAATATAACGAGGGCCACCAGCAACAGGGTAACAACGGCTGCATAGATGAGTAATGATCTGGTTCTTTCTTCCGCCGTATTGATCCGTTCATGCTCAATAATGGGTAAAATACTACTTACCATTACTTTTCTTTGCCGGGCGCCATAAAACACAGCTTCCGAAATCGCTCTTTCAATACAATGGGAGGCATTGTTTACATCCCCTCTTTCAAAAAGCAGGGTAGCCAGGCTGTAACTGGCCATCGTTTCTTTGGTGGAAGTCCGGATATCCGCAATGGCGGATCTGATCATCAGGCTAATGGCAGTATCCTTGTTACCGGCGGCATCATATATGGCCCCCAGGGTGCAGGCTGATATGGCCAGCTGCCGTCCTGAAAGCCCCGGCTGGTCAAGGTCCGGGAAAATGGCCAGCGCTGCAGGGATATCCCCCAGCTTGAATAACTGCAGCCCCTTATTGTATTTATACTCAAATGAATTGGCTGCCAGCAGGTGAAGCGCGGAATCCACATATGTGCTGGCCAGTTTAATATAGGCAGGGGTGTAATATTTATCCTGGTTGTAGTCGGCCAGGTCAAAATACAAACGGCTTTTCATCAGGAAAAACGCCGACCGGATACTATCGGGCGCACCAGTGGGATCAATGGTATTAACAAAGGTGGCTGTTTCGGTAAACATGCCGGATGACAATAAAACATATCCCAGTTTCACCCGGGCGTCGGTTATCAGCACAGGGTCGTGCAATTCTTCTGCCAGCGCCTGCAGCTGCTGCGCATAGGTAAAAGCGGAATCAAAGTTGAATACCTTGTAAGCATTGTAAAGCTGCCTGCAAATAAGATATTGTTGTGCAACATCATTACCCGCCGCCTGCCGGGTTCTTTTTATACTGTCTATTCCACGGATCTTAATGGAATCATAGGCCGCCGACTTTGCCATCTCCTTGTTCAGTTCTTTCAGCAAACTATCGGCCGGTGCTTTACCATAGGCATTTATAGAAAAGAATAAGCATAAAATCAGATAGCCCGGAATGCGATTCATAATAAGTAGAATGATAAAAGGTCACAGGTCACCGCTAAATTTAAGCGACTTTTTTGATATAATGCCAGGGCCTGGCCAAAAAGTAAATGAAGGCTTTGAGAATCGCTTAAACGATAACAAGCCTTCAGCAGGCGGCCCGGGCAAACCTGGGCCAACCAATGCCTTCTGGTCAGCCACTACGCTCCTCTTATCTTCTTTATATATTAAAGTACCTTCTTCAGGGTATAATTACGCCCGCTTTGTATCGTTTTCTGATCGGCGTCCAGTAACAGTAGTTCATTATCATTTACCTGCTGGTAGTATCGCTGAAGGTTTCTATCCTTATCAGGGTTCAGATGGATAACAGTTGCCCCGGGATCAACCGGGGTGCCATGCACAATTGTATAAGTGCCTTCACTGGGAAATGTCTGGTTTTTTCCCTGGTAGGTTTCTTTCAGGGTGAAATGATTATCCGGTTGTTTTTGCAGTGTGAGTTCTGTAACAATGCCTTCACAATCAGCGCATGGCAAAGTTCCTGAATAAGTAATCGTCAACGCGGTGTCTGAAGGGGAGTTCGCATCCGGGTGGCCGGTTGTTGTACCGGAACTCTGACAGGCAGCAAAGACTACAGGCAATAACAATAATGGCAAGTATTTCATAAAGCAGGTTTTTCTGATCATAACAACACACGGCTGTTATTGTTTTTAGGGGATGATTTCAAAGAGGAAAAACTGGTTTTCTTCCTTCTCAGAAAAATTATTGTCTGCCACAAACACCAGGCTCCGGTGCCCATTTGGCAAAATGGGTCCGAAAGTAACGCCCTCAATATTATCTATATATTTTCCCAGCCTTACGAAGTCCAGTAATAAAGTTTTGGCAGCCGGTTTAAAGCGGGTGTCTGTCTGCAGGGAATTAATATTACTGATATCTGTGGCGTTATGGAGATCGGTAATGAACACCTTTATAGTACAATCCTTTACACCACTGGAAAAGGATCTTTCAATAGTCAGTAACTTATCATCTCCCAATACCATGATATCTGAAATGCCGTTCACTTTAAACGCATTTGCAGGAATAGCGGGATAAGCCACTGGCTCCAGTTTATAGGCATATTGCGCTACCGGCTGCCGTGTATTGTTATCAAATTTCAGGATACGGGTATAAGCGCCCTGCCCTGGTTCCGCCCTTGGCCCGTCTTCATAGCGGGGTTCCTCCAGGCTTACATACAGGTGTTTGTAACCCGGTGTAAAACCAAGACCTTCAAATACGCCGTTGCGGCGTGGCCCGTTTTCGGTTGCCTGCATCCTGAACTGCGATGGCAGCGTAAAGGAGTCAATGTATTGTCCGTTCCTGGTGATCTCATAAATACCCGGGTTGGTAAGAATGGTATCTTTTTCATTTACAATGCGTTCTCCTTCGCTGCTCCATACCAGCAGCTGTTTTTGGGCATTATACCGCATGGCTTCCGGGTCTGGAGTAAGGCCGGGATTAGTTTTGGTATCGGGATAGGGTTGCCCGTTGGCCTGCAGTAAGGTGGTTACAGCGGTAAATTTCACACTATCGAACGATTTATCGGAGAAATAAAGCCGGGCGGTATAAAAGCGTGCAGGGTTCAGCGCGGAGCGGTCGTCACAAATAAGATAATACTGTTCTGTGGCAGGGTCATAGTCTATGCCGGATAAGCCTCCGGTAACGGTTCCATTAAAGGGAAGGTTATATGGAACAATACATTCCCCGATAAATTTTAACTGGCCAAAGCCACTGGCAGCAGTACCCGCCTTCCTGGAGGAAGAGCAACTAAAGAGACCCGCGAGTATGGGAAAGACCAGGAAAAGCAGGTGTTTTTTCATGGCAGCAAGTTAGGAAATCTCCTGCATTGACATCGCCGTCTTGCGTGAAGGATTTGTTACGGGTTCAAAGAGCAATAGAGGGTGCAGTTGTTCCTGGTAGGTAGTGCCCGTGAAGGCGGTTCTACGCTTGTTCAAAGAGCAATACAGGTGCAGGTGTTCTCCTGTATAGGCCAATGCAGGTATTCCGGCAATTTCCACAAACGATTTGTTGTATGCACAGGAAGGCCGGCCCGAAAGAGCCAGCCTTTTCTGCATCTGACCAACTATATAGCGTACTTAAGATTTTATAAATAAAGAAGCGATGGGTAAAACCTGTGCCATGGTCAATGGTTCATCAAATGCTTCTGATGCACTGTTGGCGCCAATATTACCACCTAATGCAGCAATATCCACACCCGCCTGCGTTGTTAATTCCTCACCCGCATAGGAAGGATTTACGGCGGTAGTAGCAATACCGCTCTGGTTCAGCGTGATCCAGGGTTTAAGGGCAGCGGAAGCACCCAGCGTACCCAACGCCCTGCGCATCATACGGATATGGGCTGCATGCCGTGCTTCCACAGAATGGATATTCAGTGCTGCCGTGAGTACGGTATTATTGCCGGATAAATTACCCGCCTGTCCTTTGTAGGCGCGAACGCCGGTATCTTCAAAGGTTTGGGCAATAGCCAGGAAGAAATTATAATCAGTAAATACAGTGGGAAAAGTACCGCCGGCAGTGAAGTCGAACACAGGACTGGCGGGAGCGCCTCCCATATTACCCAGTACTGTTTTCAGGAAATTTACATGTGCCGTTTCATGGTTCCTGATATTGGTAATGGCGGCAGTTGCGGCCGCAGTAGGGATCAGGCCAGCTGTAGCCACTCCCTTTACATAAAAAGCCTCCTCCAGGTATTCCAGGGTGAGCGCATATTTTAGTACATCTGCCACAGATGTACCGCCGGATTGCGCGTATGCTTTATTGAACATGCTGCCCAACGCAAACGGGATAGCTGCCAATGCAATTTTACCACTGATATTGGTAAACTGTTTCATGGCATTACGGCGTGAGTCCAGCCGGTCGTATACATCAGGATCGATTTTTTCGATTTCCTTGAAAATATTGAACAGATCCATATAATCAGATTTTGAACAGATGAAATAATGAACAGGATTATTTACTTAGGTAATGTGGTGGTATCGATCTTTGTTTTGATATATGTTTTCGCGATGTTGAAAACGTCCATGGGAGTTCTGCTTTTATCCAGTCCGTTTGCATCTACCACATCGGAGGCGGCAAAGGATCCCGGTTCTATCAGATCGCGGATGTAAGCTGCGTGGCGGGCTTCTACAGAAACTATTTTCCCGGCCAGCCCGAGGTATACCAACCCTGTTGCAGAAGAAGAAATGTACTGGCCTGCCCCGTTATAGGCAGATACGCCCAGGTCTTCAAAAGCTTTGGCTGTTGCCAGTACATTATCTCTTTTGCCAAAATCAATGGAACTGAAATCAACTTCCAGTCCGGCGATAGCATTGGTTGATAAAGCGGCTTTAAAAAATTCCCGGTGTCCTATTTCATGGTTCCTGATATCTTTAAAAAAATCCAGTTCTGTATCGGAGATGCCTGCATATGGCGTAAGTACTACCTGTGTGTAAAAGGCTGCTTCCAATTGTTCAAGCGCATATGCATAATTGAGTACGGCTACATCTCCGGAACCTAAACTCACACCGGAGCCTCCCATGTTGTTATTATCATCATCTTTATGGCAACCGGTTGCGATGGCAGCGGCAGTGCCAAATGCAGCGCCCATGCCGAGGTATTTCAGAAAGTTGCGGCGCTGCATATCAGGCATAACTTCCTTACCCTCCTCCTGAGAGGGGTTCTTGAGAATGTGCATAAGAAAAAGTTTTACGTGAATAGATAATACATGATCACAATGCCCTGTTATTGAACAGTAGCGGGTTTCATAGATGCCGGCAGGTACGCTCGCACTGGCATCTGGTGACCATATACGGGGTATGTAAAAAAGCGGTTTTAAAAAGCGTAAAATATTTTCTGAAGAGATGTATAAATAAAAATTCCCTGTTCAACCACAGCCTGTAGCCGGTTAAACAGGGAATAATGAGTTGCAGCGTAATCCTATAAGGCCCTGCCCCTGATTATATTTACAAGGATAGCAATAATAGCCAGCACAAGCAAGGCATGTATTAAACCACCGGCTGAATAAACAAAAAATCCAAGTATCCATCCTATAATGAGAATTACGGCAATTAAATAAAGAAGGCTGTTCATGTCTTAAGGATTTGATTCGATTACCGTACTAAAAAATTTATGCCAATAAGTTAATGTCTTTGTATACAGCCGTTTTTCATTGCAGATGCCGCTCCGTTGTGGAACCTTCTCCACCATCCGGGAAGAAAAAGGACGGAAAATAGCAAGCTCTCCTTTCCGAAACTCTTTGTCACAGAGGGTTCTGCAGTATGGATGCATTTTTGAAAATAAAATACATATATATCATACGACTATTTTTTTAACCATAAATTTTTGATCATGTTACAAGAGGAAAAGTTAGTTACACTTTTAAACGATCTCGTAAAAATCAATAACGACCGGATAGAGGGATATAAACAGGCACAGGATGTAAGTGATGATGCAGATATGAAAGCACTGTTTCAACATATGATCAACGACAGTTTAAAATATGTGGCAGAACTGAACCTACTGCTGAGGGCACAGGGTGAGGATGAGGAAACGGATACTACTATCAGCGGAAAATTATACCGTACCTGGATGGCCATAAAAACCACTTTTACGGGTACAGACAGACATTCTCTTTTCTCTTCCTGCGAATTTGGGGAGGATGCTGTACAGCGGGCCTACTCGGATGCCCTGAGCATGGATGTGGCAATGCCTTATAGCATGAGGGAAATTATTGCTAATCAGCAGTCAAATCTTAAAGAAGCGCACGACACTATCAAAAGCTACCGCGATGTGGTGAGCCAGTAGTTCCTGTGCAGGCGGTTACCGCCTGTTCTTTTTGTTCAAATCAACTGATTAAGCGGTTGTTCACGATGGCCATATTATTTTTGAGTTCATGAGATTCCAATCATACTTATATTAATAAGTAATATGGCAACTACGGGATTTTCGGTACAGGGCTGCTTCCTCATCGTTTGAAGCAGCCCTTTTTATATAGTGGATATGGCAGGTTCAGTTGTTCCAGGCCCCGTAAAAGGAACCTATAAATGGTAGTCCTGTTCAATAGAAGGCCGTCTGTTCATTTTGTTCAGTTTGGTCAGCCCCTTTTGGAATTAAAAGATCTATATTATTTTTGAAAGGATTGAGAGAAGTATCTCTTGTATTACTTTTAACCTCCCCATGAAAAACAACAATAACTATCAGGTGGCCTAACCAACCACCTTTTTTATTTCCCCTGAAAAAGAAACATCCCAATCTTTCCAAACCGGCTCAAATCCCTGTTTTTTCAGCATTTCAGCCACATCAGCCGCGCTTCTGTCATCGGATATTTCAAATTGCTCCAGCGACTGCGGGTCTACCGTATACCCGCCGGGATTGGTTTTAGAAGCCGCACTCATGGCGGTGATCCCAAGATGTACAATATTGTTTCTGAACCGCTCTTCCTCCCGGGTAGATAAACTCAGCTCTACTTCCTGGTTAAATAAACGGTAGGCGCAGATCAGCTGTACCAGTTCCCGGTCGTTCATCACCACTTTGGGGGTTAATCCGCCGGAAAATGGCCGCAGCCGGGGAAAAGAAATACTGTACCTGCTTGCCCAGTATTTTTTTTCCAGGTAAGCCAGGTGCAGCGCCGTAAAAAAACTGTCTGTGCGCCAGTCTTCCAACCCTATCAACACCCCCAGCCCCATTTTATGAATGCCGGCACGTCCCAGCCGGTCCGGCGTTTCCAGCCGGTAGTCGAAGTTGGATTTACGCCCTTTAGGATGATGTTTTCTATAATCGTCCCGGTGATACGTTTCCTGGTACACTAATACCGCATGCAGCCCCAGTTCCGCCAGTTCACGGTAATCCTGTTCATCCATCGGCTGTACCTCCATCGATATATTGGCAAAGTGCGGCCGCAGCAGCTGTAAGGTCTTTTTAAAATAATCGGTGCTCACTAACTGGTGGGCTTCTCCTGTTACCAACAGTATATGCTCAAACCCCATCTCCTTGATGGCGGCCGTTTCCAGTAATATTTCGGCCGGGCTCAGGGTTTTCCGCCGGAGCTTATTATCAAAACTGAAGCCACAATAGGTACAGATATTCTGGCATTCGTTCGACAGGTACATCGGGATGTACAGCTGCATGGTATTGCCAAACCGCTGCCGGGTAAGCGCGTTGCTGATAGCAGCCATCTGTCCCAGGTAAGGCGCCGCCGCCGGGGAAATCAGCGCAGCGAAATCTTCCAGCGAACGGTGCTGGTTGTGCAGGGCCTGTTCCACATCCCTGGCTGTTTTAGCATAAATACCGGCTTTTACCACATCCCATTCATACTGATCAAATATGCTTTTAAACATAAGGTAGGTTTAATAAGATGATAAAATAATCAGGTTTCATCCAGGAAGGCGATCAACGGACTGGATGCCACTGCCTGCTGACTGCTGGCAGGTAAACCGGCTTCGTACGCCATCCGTCCCGCCTCCACTCCTGCTTTAAAGGCAACGGCCATCTGCACGGGATTCCGGGCAATGGCAATGGCCGTATTTACCAACACCGCCGCAGCGCCCATTTCCATGGCCTGCGCGGCGTGAGACGGACTGCCAATGCCCGCATCCACGATCACGGGGATGTTGCTTTGCGCAATAATGATCTCCAGGAAATCAACCGTTTTCAATCCCTTGTTACTACCAATCGGCGCGCCAAGAGGCATTACGGCAGCAGTGCCTGCATCTTCCAGCCGCTTGCAGAGTACCGGATCCGCGTGTACATATGGAAGTACCACAAATCCCAGCTTTACCAGCTCTTCTGCCGCCAGTAAGGTTTCTACCGGGTCGGGCATCAGGTACCGCGGATCAGGATGGATTTCCAGCTTGATCCAGTTGGTTTCCAGGGCCTCACGGGCCAGCTGTGCGGCGTATACGGCTTCTTTGGCTGTGCGCACACCGGAGGTATTGGGAAGCAGGTGTATGTTTGAATGCGACAGGTGACGCAGCATATTATCTGCTTTATTATCCATGTCTACCCGTTTCAGCGCTACGGTAACCAGCTCACTGCCGGATGCCAGCAGGGCGTTTTCCATTACTTCCGGAGACGAAAATTTACCGGTGCCGGTGAATAAGCGGGAATGAAATTCCCTGTCTGCAATAACTAATGGTTCCATGCAGATAATTGTTTTAACTGTTCGTAAATGTGATTAACAACGGCTTGTTTATCCGCTGCATGCGTAATCATCCCGCTAACGGCAATGCCATGAATACCGGCTTCCATCAGCCCCGGGATATCTTCCTGCACAATACCGCCAATGGCAATAACGGGAACGGTTATATGTTTTTCTTTCAGCGCCTGCAAAATAGATTGATAGCCGCTAAGGCCCAGTATGGGACTTAAATTTTGCTTGGTGGTAGTAAACCTGTACGGGCCTACGCCTACGTAACTGGCGCCATCCTGTACATGTTGCAGGATATCTGTAAGGGTATTGGCAGTACCGCCAACAATCATATTGTTACCGGTAATAGCGCGGGCGGCAGCTACGGTCATATCCAGTTTGCCTACGTGTACGCCTGCTGCTTCTACCGCCACTGCTATCTGCGGATAATCGTTGATGATAAGGGCCGCCTGGTATCGGTCGCAGATCTTTTTTACCGCTTCTGCCACCGGCATTACTTTATCCGGCGTTTCGTTTTTAATGCGGAGCTGGATCCACTTGCAACCTGCATCGCAAGCTGCAAGTATGTTATCGGTATGTGATGGTTGCGATATGTAATGTAAGTTGCTGATCATATGTGATGATATCCTGTTAATGATGAATGACTGGCTAATAATTTTTCCGTATATGCTTTGCCGTTAGCACATGCGTCATGCAATGATAACCCCTTGGCTAAACCTGCAGTAATGGACGCCGATAACACGCAACCAGAGCCATGTTTCGGGAATACTTCCTTCAGCACCGGGGGGAAAGTGTGGATCACATCGCCGGTATAAAGCGTATCATAGCCCGGTTTATTCTTATGATGGCCTCCTTTCAGCAGTACGGCACACCCGGTGGATAATTCCCTGGCAGCCGCCTCCCCGTCCGTAAGGCCCGTTAATAACAACGCCTCATCGTAGTTTGGTGTTAGCAGGTATATTTCGGAAAGCAATTCTTTCCAGGCCTGCTGATGAATACTGCCATGGAACGAATAGCCGGCGGATGCTTTCAGTACGGGATCCACAACGATGCGTATGCCAGGGCACAACTGCTTTATTTGCCGTACCAGTTCAAGCAACGATTGTATATCCGGCATGATCCCGATCTTGCAGTATTGCAGGCGTTTATTGCACAGCAATGGTTTTGCCTGGGCCAGTATATGCGTTACCGGTAGCCATTCCACTGAAATGAACTGTTCAGCTGTTTGTACCGTAATGGCGGTACAAACACCCATTCCGTTTACCATGTGTTGCTCAAATGTTTTGATATCTGCCAGTAAACCCGCTCCCCCGCTGGGGTCCAGGCCGGCAAAGCTCATCACGCCAGGTCGCTCTTGTTCCATAGTTGCTGTATACGGCAGTAGGTTTCCACGGCTTGCGCCGGTGTTTTCCAGATAGCTCCCAGCAATGCTGCGCCATCAAATTGCCAGTTTTTTAATAAGTGCACATTAGTATGATCCACACCGCCTAAAGCCAGTACCTGCCGGTTGTTTTTCTCCGTGAGCATCCCCGCCTGCCGGCTATGATAGCCGGGTTTGGAGATGCTGTTGAATACCGGGCTCAATAGTAATGTATTAAAACGTGTGCCCGTTAGCGTTAGTTCGTTTACTGAATGTATACCTGTGCTGTTTTCTTTAAAATTTTCCGGAGACAGGTAACGGGGCTGTTGTTTCCTTTGATTGGAAACCGGCGCCATTCCCTCCGTGCCGGTATTTTCTTCTTTCGTTAACACGGCGTTACCACCCGCAACGGCTGACTGTATCTTCAGGCGGGCTTCCCCGCTCCAGTGAACACCGGCCAGTTTATACCTGCGCGCAAGTAGTGGCTGATCCCGGATCATAAGCCGGCTGTAATATTCAGCAGGAATTTTATCCAGTAAGCCGGCATATTGTTGAGTGGACCATCCGGGCTTCCTTAACAATACGCGCCCAGCGCCTGCTGCCAGCAATGCGGCAATAACAGGCGCTTCTTCGTATATACGTTCAGGCGATGTGATGATCCAGATCAAAGCATTAAAGTTTTCTTATGGAATATCTGTAAATCTTTTACAAATAAATTTCCCCTCCCTGTTCAGCGAAAGCGGCCGCTTTTTCTTTCATACCGGCGCTCATGGCGTCATCTTCTTCCAGGCCTTTCTGCGCGGCAAAGTCGCGTACCTCCTGCGTGATTTTCATGGAGCAGAAGTTAGGTCCGCACATAGAACAGAAGTGCGCTATTTTAGCGCCGTCTGCCGGCAGTGTTTCGTCGTGGTAAGCACGGGCCGTTTCGGGGTCCAGGGCCAGGTTGAACTGGTCTTCCCAGCGAAACTCGAAGCGGGCCTTGCTAAGGGCGTTGTCCCGGTGTTGGGCGCCCGGGTGACCTTTGGCAAGATCGGCAGCATGCGCGGCAATTTTGTAGGTGATCACACCTTGCCGCACATCTTCTTTATCAGGCAGTCCCAGGTGCTCTTTTGGCGTTACGTAACACAGCATGGCGCAGCCGAACCAGCCTATAATAGCAGCGCCGATGCCGGAGGTGATATGATCATAACCGGGTGCAATGTCGGTGGTTAAGGGACCCAATGTATAAAAAGGCGCTTCATGGCAATGCTCCAGTTGCTTGTCCATATTGGCTTTGATAAGGTGCATGGGTACATGGCCGGGACCTTCGATCATCACCTGCACGGAATGTTTCCAGGCTATTTTGGTAAGTTCTCCGAGTGTTTCAAGTTCTGCAAACTGGGCAGCGTCGTTGGCATCGGCGATACTGCCAGGGCGTAATCCATCTCCCAGGGAAAAAGAAACATCATACGCTTTCATGATCTCGCAAATTTCTTCGAAATGTGTATACAGGAAATTTTCCTTGTGATGTGCCAGGCACCACTTAGCCATGATGGAGCCTCCACGGGATACGATACCTGTTACGCGTTTGGCCGTTAGCGGTATATACCTGAGCAGTACGCCTGCATGGATGGTAAAGTAGTCAACGCCTTGTTCGGCCTGTTCTATGAGTGTGTCGCGGAAAATTTCCCAGGTAAGCGCTTCCGCTTTTCCATTTACTTTTTCCAGTGCCTGGTAAATGGGTACGGTGCCAATGGGCACAGGTGAATTACGGATAATCCATTCCCTGGTTTCATGTATATTTTTGCCGGTGCTCAGATCCATAATGGTATCTGCGCCCCAGCGGCAGGCCCATACTGCTTTTTCCACTTCTTCTTCTATACTGGAGGTAACAGCGGAGTTGCCGATGTTGGCATTTATTTTCACGAGAAAGTTGCGGCCAATGATCATTGGTTCACTTTCAGGGTGATTAATATTGGAGGGAATAATGGCCCTGCCGGCGGCAATTTCCTGGCGTACAAATTCAGGCGTGATAAATTTCACGGGTGTATTGGCGCCGAAACTCTGGCCTTTATGCTGATGCCAGAGGGAATTATTTTGTTCAGATAACTGATCTGCCAGTTGATTAGCTCGCGCTCGACCACGCAGCCACCGGCGTGGATGAACACCCAGCCGTCGC